>NZ_JAVDQG010000001.1:0-300000 GCF_031454155.1 Desmospora profundinema | reverse complement strand
CCGCTGGGTGCCCGCTCATCGGCACGAACCGTGCCTTCCACGTACAGAGAACTCTCTTGCGGCAACTCCTTTGCCTGCTCCCAGACAGCTGGTTCCACTTGTTTTTTCAAAAGCACACCCTGGATAAAGCCGGTTCCATCCCGAAGCTGCAAAAAGAGAATTTTACCGCTGGAGCGTTTGTTGTAAAGCCAGGCGCCCAACCTCACCTTTTCTCCTTCATGAGTGGAAAGTTTGCTTATGGTCGTCAGCACGATACAACCCCTCTTATCATTGTCGTCTTGAAAAGGGCAACCTCTTCTTTGGGCGAAGCCCCTTTCCATTGTCGTCCTTGAAAAGGGCAACCTCTTCTTTAGGCGAAGCCCTCTAAAATATCTCCCTGAAAAGGGTAATGTCATCTGTTTTCTTGACCTGTTCATTATACCCCTGGGAAAAAAACGGGTCAACGAACCCTCATTTTTTCCACTTTAGAATGATTCCGAGAAAGAAGGAAAAGACTTTTCTATAATGAAGTAGAGAATATAGAGAAAGAAAACCATCCTATCGACAGGTGGAATCAAGCATGAAACGAAAATGGATTGGTACCATCCTGATCTGCGTCTTCGTCACCGCTTGCAGTGGAGTCGATACAATCAATTCACTGCAAGCGGAAGCCCCTTCCGCAGCCGATCAACCGGAGTCGAAACCAAAACCGCAACAGGTGCGAGTGGCGGCAGTGGGAGATATCATGATGCATAACACCCAGATTACCGCAGGGAAACAACCGGATGGCGGATATCATTTTACTCCTTTTTTTCAGGAAGTGGCTCCCTTTTTAAAAGATGCGGATGTCACCATCGGCAATCTGGAAACCACCCTGCCTGGTGAACCCTACACCGGTTATCCCCTGTTCCGTTCCCCGGGTGCGTTGGCGGATGCCCTTCGAGAAGCGGGATTTCATCTGATGACAACTGCCAACAACCACACCATGGATGCAGGTCCACAAGGCGTACGGGACACCTACCATCAATTGAAGAAAAGCGGTTTGCAACCGGTCGGTTCGGCTCCTTCTCCGGAAGAGCAGGGGCCTGTGTTCATTGAGAAAAATGGAATCACCCTCTCCTTTGCCGCCTACACCTACGGCACCAATGGCCTGCCTGTCCCAGCGGACCAACCCTATTTAGTCAATGTGATCGACCTGGAACAAATCCGGAAAGATATTAAGTACAGCAGGGAACAGGGGGCAGATTGGATCACGGTCCTCCTACACTTCGGTCAGGAATACCAGCGGGAACCTAACCAGGAACAGCGGGCTCTGGTGCAACAAATCCTGGACCATGGCGCTGACGCCGTCTTAGGCAGTCATCCTCATGTGCTCCAGCCCATGAAGAGAATCGACCACCCGGAAGGCGCAAAGTTCGTCGTCTACTCCTTAGGCAACTTTATTTCCGACCAATTGGCTCCCCACACCAACGATGGGATGATCTTATACCTGGATCTGATCCGGGACAAGCCCGACGGACCGGTCCGATTGGAGGGGGCCTCCTTTATCCCGACCATGGTTCACAAATATCCGAGTAAAGGAGAACGCCGGTTTGTTGTTCTCCCCCTGACCGAGGAAAAACCCGACATGAAATACCCCGCTTTACAAACCGAGGCGTGGCAATCCTCCAGGGAGCGGACAACCCGTCATATGACTCAGTGGGATACCATCCCTGTTCATTCTCCGAAACCCTTGGAAAGCGAACATCCCTCCAAACGAAAATAGCTTCATCGGCTGCCTCCTTCAGGCGGCCTCTTGTTGATTTTCCAGCCTTATTCTTTGACGGATAAGGCTTTTTTGTTCATTTTGTTTGTGATGCAAACTTGTTTACAATTGGGTATTAAAAACTTCTTATACAAATCCTTGAAGTGAATCAGATTTTAGCCCAGTTTCATGAAGACACTGCAACTTTGCGACGAGAAATGGTGGTTCATCACATCCTGTTCCGGGAACAGGGGATTTACGAACGAAACCCACGGGAGATGTGGTCCGTACCGGAAATGGGAGGATGAATGTTCGCAAAACATACAAAGCGAATAAAGCTCCATATTTACAACAGAAAAACCCTCCCCATTTATGATGAGGAGGGTTTTTTTCGATGGGTTTAGTATAAGGAAATGTATTGCTCCCGTTCCCAGGGGTGCACTTGGGTGCGGAACATATCCCACTCGATTTCCTTGGCTTCGATGAAGTGGGCAAAAGCGTGTTCACCCAACGCTTCGCGGATTACCGCATTCTTTCTCAATTCCTCCAGCGCTTCCTTCAAGTTGCCCGGCAGGCTATCGATTCCTGCTTCCTCGAGTTCTCTTTCATCCATGATATAAATGTTACGATCGGTTTCCTTCGGCACTTCCAGCTTGTTTTTGATGCCGTCCAAACCGGCTTTCAGCATAACGGCCAGAGCCAGGTAAGGGTTGGCGGACGGGTCGGGACTGCGAACCTCAATCCGGGTGGACAAGCCGCGTGATGCCGGAACCCGAACCAGCGGACTACGGTTTTTAGGAGACCATGCCACATAACAGGGGGCTTCGAAGCCAGGCACCAGACGCTTGTAGGAGTTAACCAGCGGGTTGGTGATGGCAGTAAACGCTTTAGCATGTTTCAAGATACCGGCCAGGTACTGACGTGCCGTTGTGGAGAGACCCAGCTCGTCGGACTCATCAAAGAAGGAGTTCTCTCCTCCCCGGAACAAGGATTGGTGCGTATGCATTCCGGAACCGTTCACACCGAACAGCGGCTTCGGCATAAAGGTGGCATGCAGGCCGTAGCGGCGTGCGATGTTTTTCACCACCAGCTTGAAGATCTGAATGTTGTCGGCAGCGGTCACGGCGTTGGCGTATTTAAAGTCGATTTCATGCTGTCCCGGAGCCACTTCGTGGTGGGAAGCCTCCACTTCAAAACCCATTTGATCCAGAGTGACCACAATATCCCGGCGGCAGTTCTCACCCAGATCCAAGGGAGCGAGGTCGAAGTATCCGCCTTTATCGTTCAGGTCCAGGGTTGCTTCCCCTTTTTCATCGGACTTGAACAGGAAGAATTCCGGCTCAGGACCGACGTTGAATGCGTTGAAGCCCAATTCTTCGGCTTCTTTCAACACCTTCTTCAGGATCCCGCGAGGGTCTCCTTCAAAAGGAGTGCCGTCCGGATTGTACACGTCGCACACCAAACCGGCTACTTTGCCTTCCCCGCCTCCCCAGGGGTAGATCACCCATGTATCCAGATCAGGATATAGATACATGTCGGATTCTTCGATCCGGACGAACCCTTCAATGGAGGATCCGTCAAACATCATCTTGTTGTCCAGTGCTTTCTCCAGCTGGCTGGTCGGAATCTCCACGTTTTTAATCGTTCCCAGGAGATCCGTAAATTGCAGGCGGATGTATTGCACGTTGTTTTCCTTGACTGATTGCAGGATGTTTTCTTTGGTCAAACCTTTGGGCATGCGTTTTCGTCTCCCTTCAGAGTGGTGGTGGTATTAATTAATGGAAGAAACGGGACAATTCGCCCCGGATCAAATGATTCTGGTTGGGCCGGGCAGTCAACTCCGTCAATTGCCGTTTTAAAAGCTTCCGCAGCTCCGCATCCGACATATCCGGTTTTTGAGCCGGAGCCGTTGCAGCCGCTTGCGCTTCCGACTCGGCTTTTTTGCCGCTCAACATTTCTTTTACTCCGGCAATGTTGATGCCCTTTTCCATCAACGATTTGATATGAAGCAGGCGGTCCACATCATTAAAGGAGAACAGTCGCTGATTCCCGCTGGTACGAGACGGTTTGATCAATTCCTGTTGCTCGTAATAGCGCACCTGCCTGGGAGTGAGTTCCGTCAGTTTGGTAACGATACCTATGGAAAAAAGAGGCATGTTTCGACGGATTTCATCGCGCATGGGCAGTGCCTCCTCCCTTCGGTTTCTTTTATTGTATTCATGTCAGTTTTCATTGTCAACCCGTGTAAAGAAATTTAACAGTAAATGATGCCTGTAGCTTTCCCTATATGCCGGAAAACACTCAACCAACGGATGCTTTCCGGTTGATGATGCCACGGGTTTCAGATCATAAGGATCATAAACCAGATGATCAAGCCCGCCATCAGCAGCCCTTTGACAAAAATACCGCCCAGGAAGCCGACCAGCGTGGCGAATCCCACCTTCAGCGCTTGTTCCGCCGATTTTCCCTGGATCAACTCCACCAAAACAACCGCCAGCATCGGACCGAAGAGAAGACCGACCAAGCCCAATCCAAAAGGAGCCAACAAAATCGTAAATCCGATCGCACCCAACACGGAAGCGAGGACCGACACATTGGTGCCTCCGGATGTTTTAGCGGCAATTCCGCCGGCAATATAATCGACCGCCATGGATGCCAACGTGATCAAGCCCGCCGCCACCCAAAACGAGAGGGGAAGAGCTTCAGGATCCACAAAGAAATGAGCGATGCCGAATCCGGCCAACAGCATGGGCGTATCGGGTACAACGGGAACAAACAAACCGGCAAAACCGATCATGAAACAAAGAACGATCAACAGCCACCATAATAGTTCCACTGAAACGGATCACCTGCTTTCATTCGGATGTCGAGGAAACAGAGAAGAATGGGTCAACATGCGGTCCAAAGCGGTCAGAACACCGATCTTCACATGGGAAAAGGTCAGCCCTCCCTGCATATAAGCGTGATAGGGCGGACGCAGCGGCCCGTCTGCAGACAGCTCGATACTGGCCCCCTGCACGAATGTGCCTGCAGCCATAATCACCGGGTCGGCGTAACCCGGCATTTTCGATGCTTCCGGAACCACATGGCCGTCCACCGGAGATGCCTCCTGGATACCCTGACAAAAGGCCACCAGCAGCTCGGGTCTCTCCAGACGGATCAATTGGATGATATCCGTACGGGGATCGTCCCAACGCGGCGTGGAGAGAAATCCGGCTTCTTCCAGGACTGCTGCGGTAAATACCGCTCCCTTGAGCGCTTCTCCCACCACATGAGGGGCCAAAAAAAAGCCTTGAAAATAATCACGCAAATAGCCGTGGGTGGCTCCGCCCTCCGCCAGAATACCCGGTGCAACCAGACGCGCGGCAGCGCGTTCCACCCATTGACGACGGCCTGCGAGGTATCCCCCGGATTTGGCAAGGCCGCCACCGGGGTTTTTGATTAGGGAGCCGGCCATCAAATCAGCACCCACATGGGTGGGTTCCTCATCTTCCACAAACTCGCCGTAACAATTGTCAACAAAGATCACCGCATCGGGACACCGTTCCCGGACCCGCCTCACCATTTCACCGATGGCTGCGACAGAAAAAGAGGCCCGTTCCGCGTATCCCCGAGAACGCTGGATCGCGACACATCGGATATCCGAACCAGCCGCTTCCGCAAAAGCCGTCCAATCAATTCCGCCCGCCGGAGTAAGCGGGATCGCTTGATACGAAATCCCTAGGTCAGCCAGGGAGCCGCTACCATCGGCTTCACGCCCGATCACCGGCTGCAGGGTGTCATACGGCTCTCCTGTCAGGTATAGGAGTCGGTCGCCGGGGCGCAACACTCCGAACAATGCCGCTGCAATCGCATGGGTTCCGGACACGATGTGAGGGCGAAACAAAGCCGCTTCCGTCCCGAACATCCGGGCAACAATCCTTTCCAGCGCCTCCCGGCCCCGATCATCGTAACCGTAACCGGTGGAAGCAGCCAGATGCCCTTCATCCACCCCTGCATCGCGATAAGCACGCAACAGCCGCCACTGATGGCGATCCACCCGCTCCCCGATCGCTTGAATCTGGGGAGCAATCCGTGCCTCCGCCCGCTCTGACCAGTGTCGCAGCTCTTGTTCATGTTGAAAGTATTGATACATCATCCCATCATATCCTCTGTCAAGTTAAGGTTTCAGCCGGACCACATCACGCATATACTCTTTCAGTTCCGCAGACATCTGTTCATACCGGCGCCGCGGAAGATGAAAGTTCACCTTCATCATCAAGCCGTCCACCTCGGAGTGTGTCACATCCGCCAGTTGATACAGACGGGAAATCAGCTCTCCCCGAGAAACCGGAATTTCGGCGGAACCACGCACCTGCACCTGAACCAGCAACCGATCCACCGTCTGTTTCAGCCGTTCCAGATCGCTGTCGCGGAAAGCGGAAATCTCGATGGACTCCCCGTCCGCTGTCAAAAGTTCTCCCTTGGACCGATCTGCTTTGTTCAATACCGTCAACACCGGAATATGCGAAGCATCCAGCTTGACCAAAACCTCCTCCACCGCCCGGATCTGCTCCGGCGCTTCCGGATGACTCTTGTCCACTACATGCAAGAGCAGATCCGCTTCCCGAACCTGTTCCAATGTGGAACGGAACGCCGCCACCAAATGGTGAGGAAGATGTCGGATAAACCCCACGGTATCCGTCAGCAGAACATCCTCTCCGGATGGCAGCCTGCAAAAGCGGGAGGTCGGATCCAAGGTAGCAAATAAACGGTCTTCCGTAAGCACATCCGCTCCGGTCAGCCGGTTTAACAATGTGGATTTACCGGCGTTGGTATATCCGACCAAGGCCACCTGCACCACATTCATTTTTCGACGCCGCGCCTGGTGAAGCTGTCGATGCTGACGCACCCGGTCCAGTTCCGCCTTCAGGTCGCGGATCCGGCGGCGAATATGACGCCGATCCGTTTCCAGCTTCTTTTCTCCGGGACCACGGGTTCCAATCCCCCCGCCCAATCGGGAAAGCTCTTTTCCCCTACCGGTCAAGCGGGGCAGAAGGTATTCCATTTGGGCCAATTCCACCTGGAGCACCCCTTCCTTGGTTCGGGCCCGCATCGCAAAGATATCCAGGATGAGCTGAGTCCGATCCAATACCTTGCAGGGAAGCAAATCCTCCAAATGGGCCAGTTGGCTCGGGGAAAGTTCCTGGTCAAACAAAACGAGGTCCGCTTCTTTTTCCTCCACCATGCGGACAAGCTCCTCCGCCTTGCCGCGGCCGATCAGCCAGGCGGAATCCAATCGTTCCCGAAGCTGGACCACCCGTGCCACTTCTTGTGCCCGGGCGGTATCCGCCAATCGGGCCAGTTCCTCCAATGATGTATGCAGCTGTTCCGATGACGTTCCCGACTTCGTCCCGCAACCAACCAAAATCGCGCGTTCAAACTGCTCGTCGATCGTCATTCATCCTCTCCCTTTGGGGCGAAGCCCCTCCTAAAATTGTCGTCCTTGAAAAGGGCACCCTCCTCCTTTGGGCGAAAGCCCCTTAAAATTGTCGTCCTTGAAAAGGGCACCCTCCTCCTTTGGGCGAAAGCCCCTTAAAATTGTCGTCCTTGAAAAGGGCATCTTCCCTCGGATTCAGAAACCATCCACTTGTGGTTCCATTATAACGCGACCGGCCTGCCGATGGAAACGGCAGGCCGGTTTACGTTAATGCAAAGACCCCTTCCTCCACTCCCGAAATACGAGATCGTCTGATTGCAGGGTCATCAAGTCATCCCGGGAGACATAACGGTTCTTTAACAAACGGACCGCTTGCAGACGAATCGCTTGTTCCACTACATTGCGTACATGACGGGCGTTTCCGAACGCATCACCGGGAAACTGGCACATCTGGGACAAATGCTTGCGCAGTTTTTCGCGGGCGGGTCCGGAAAAGCGATACTCCCGTTCCTTCACCATTCCGTCGGCAATCTTCATCAATTCCTCCAACGAAAAGTCAGGAAAGCAAAGGCGGATGGGAAACCGGGACGGCAAACCAGGATTGGATCGGATAAATCGATCCATCTCCCGAGGGTATCCGGCCAGGATCAACACAAATTCATTTTTATGGTCTTCCATCGACTTCACCAAGGTATCAATCGCTTCCTTGCCGAAGTCTTTCTCTCCACCTCGTGACAACGCATAAGCCTCGTCGATAAATAGAATACCGCCTATAGCCCGCTTCACGTGCTCTCTTGTCTTTTGAGCGGTGTGACCGATGTATTCCCCCACCAGGTCCGCCCGTTCCACTTCCACCAAGTGCCCTTGAGAGAGCACTCCCATTTCATGGAACAAGCGCCCCATGATTCGGGCAACCGTCGTTTTTCCCGTACCCGGATTGCCTTCGAAGATCATATGGAGAACCTGATTTTCCGACGTCAACCCCGCCGCCACCCGACGGCGTCCCACCGTCAGCCACGCGTACACTTCTTGGATGAATGATTTTATGGTTTTTAATCCCACCAACCGATCCAATTCATCGATGCAGCGCTTCAGTGGAAGATGCTCATTCTCCATCCACCCTTCCGCTCGCTCCACGGCAGACGCAGATCCCGCCGCCGACTCTTTTGCATGGTCCAGCACCACTTGGATCCGCCGGGTTTCTTGCGTGATCACACGGGTCGCCATCGAAGTCACCTCATTTACATTGGCTGCCCTATATATACGCAAGCGCCCAGTCGTTGGTGAAGATCACAAGAAAAACCAAGTGTGAGTCACTTGGTTTTAGCTTTCTTTATTGGAGTCATCATTGGACATCAGCGACACGGCCCGTGCCGGGGTAAACGTGGAGATGGCGTGCTTGTATACCATCTGCTGTTTCCCGTCGCTGTCGATTACAATCGTAAAATTGTCGAAGCCCCGCACCACCCCGCGCAATTGGAAGCCATTCACCAGATAAATCGTTACGGGTACGGACTCTTTTCGAATCTGGTTCAAAAACGTGTCTTGGATGTTGATTGATTGCTTCAAAGTATGTACCTCCCATGTGCGTTTTGGCATTAGTTTACTCTATTCTTGGTATGAAGGGAAGTTTCCTGCTACCAGACGACGAATTTCTTCCTCCTGGCCTTTCTGAGTACGGTCAAACCAATGGATCTCCTTCAACCGTCGAAACCAGGAAAGTTGGCGTTTCGCGAACTTTCTGGTTCGCCGTTTCACCATTTCCACTGCTTCCTCCACGCTGACTTCCCCCTCCAGCGCCATCCAACATTCCTTATAACCAAGCGCCTGCATGGAGACGGCATCCCGGGGAACCCCCTGCTCTCGCAGAGCCGCCACTTCTTCCAGAAGGCCTTGCTCCATCATGGCATCCACTCGCCGGTTCACCCGATCGTACAACACCACCCGAGGCATCGTCAAACCGATCCAACACGTACGATAACGGGCTTTCCCTTGTTGTTGCACCTCAGACAAAGGCCGGCCGGTCTCTCGATGAATTTCCAACGCCCGGATAATCCGGCGCCGATCATTGGGATGGAGGCGTTGGGCCGCCTCGGGATCCGCCTCGGCCAAACGGCTGTGAAGCGACTCATTCCCCCGTTTATCCGCCCACTGTTCCATCTCCCGGCGGAAATCCGGATCTCCTTTTACATCCGGCAAGGAATATCCATGAGTCACCGCCTGGATATACAGACCGGTCCCTCCCACCATCATCGGCAGGCGCCCCCGCGACTGAATATCGGTGATCGCCTCCCGTGCCAGGTGCTGAAATGTGTCCACGGAAAAGGGTTGGTCCGGTTCCACCAGATCGATCAGGTGATGAGGGATCTTCCGGCGTTCTTCCGGGGTTGCTTTCGCCGTACCGATATCCATGCGGCGATAAACTTGCATCGAATCACCCGAGAGAATTTCCCCGTGAAATTCCCGCGCCAGCTCCAGGCTGAGGGCCGTTTTTCCCACAGCCGTCGGCCCGACAATCACCAACAGATTTTCCCGGCCGTCACCAACCGGTGTCGATGACGCCAAAGGCATGGTGGGACGCCTCCTTTTCCACACGGAATCCCAATCGCTCAAATTCCTTGCTTCCCCGCCGCTCTTTCAGAATGACCCGCCGCCGGGCCACCCGACAAGCCTCTTTTACGGACTGTCGATCCAGGGGAGACGGGTTGGCCAGAATTTTCAAAGGTTGAATTCCTGTTGAACGTTTTCTTGTCCGTCTAAACATCGGATCAAACCAGACCACATCAAAAGCATGATCCGGACAAACGGACAGATAATCCCGATAATCGGCGATTTCCACCTGAACCCGCTTCATCGCCTCCGATAAAGCCGACGAATTCGCCGGATACCGGGCCAGTCCGTATTTTACCAGGGCAGCCACCACCGGCTGGCTCTCCAGCCCCACCACCCGACCGGAAGGCCCTGTTACATGAGCCGCCACAATCGCGTCCGCCCCCAACCCCAGCGTGCAATCCAACACTTCATCTCCCTGCTTCAGCTGTGCCGCCTCAACCAGGGCATCCCCCCCTCCGTGCCGCAACTCTTTCACCCGCAGCGCGGACAGATTGGGGTGGAAGCGAAACACCTCACCGTTTGCATTTTCCCAGCGGGCCCCTTCCGGTCCGACCACCACCGCAGCGTCCGTGTCACACTCCCGAAACAACGCCGCCAATGATCGATTCTCCCGAAGATGGACCGGTGCTCCAATCAGTTCCGCAATCCCGGCCGCCCCTTTTTCATCTTCCGGGCGCGGACGGCGGGTTGTTGTCACAAACACCATCACATCACCCGTTTAAACATTTTCTCAATCTCCCGCGTAGTGAAATGAACCAGGATCGGGCGGCCATGGGGACAGGTATAGGGGATGTCGCAGTCAGCCAACTGTTGTAACAGCTCCGTCATCTCTTCCCGACGTAGATGATGATTCGCCTTGATCGCCGCTTTGCACGCCATCATTTTGGCTCCTTCATCCCGCATGCGGGCCATATCCAAAGGACGTCCGGCCTTGAGCCAATCCACCATTTCTCGGATGAGAGATTCCTCCCTTCCTTGAGGAAACCAGCGAGGATGGGAGCGAATCATAAACACCCCCTGGCCGAAGGTCTCCATCTCCACTCCCCACTCGGCTAACTGCGGAATCCAAGCGGATAACGTCTCCGCCTCCCCCGGACCGCATTCGACGGTGAGGGGAATCAGAAGGGGCTGAGGCTCCGTTCCTCTCTCTTTCAATCCTTTGAAAAAGCGTTCATAATAAATGCGTTCATGTGCCGCATGTTGGTCCACCAAATAAAAGCCATCCTCTGTCTGACACACCAAATAGGTCCCGTGGATCTGAGCCAAGGGTAATAGATCCGGAAACGGTGCCCGATCCCCTTTGTTCTCAACAGGCTCCGCCTTTTTTTTAAAAGCCGCTTCTGCGGAATCGCTTTTTCTTTCTTTCACAGTTTTCTCTTTCCAAGTGGGAGAATCATCTTCACGGGGCAAAGAGGAACCGTCGCCATCGGCGGCTAGCATTTCTGAAAAAGCAGCTCCTGTTTCTTTCACTCCTGCAGGATAATTCCACTCATGACGAACCGGAGAGGTAGGCTTCCGCCCCCTTTCGGCAGGCCGATCCAAACGAAGCCGTTCTTGCACCGGCTTTTCCCGGTGACGCGGCTTCTCCTGCTTCCACGGATTTTCCACCGCAGGAATCAAGACCTCCCGCCGAAACAGATTTTTCAATGTTGTCTCGATCAACCGGCACAGCTCCTTTTCCTTGCTGAGCCGCACCTCCAGCTTGGCCGGGTGGACATTGACATCCACCAGCTTGGGATCCATCTCAGTCCTCATGACTACAATCGGATAGCGTCCAATAGGCAATAAAGTATCATACCCCCGCAAAATCGCTTGGGACAAGGGGATGCTGCGGATATAACGGCCATTAATCAAGATGGAGAGATAGGAGCGGTTGGAACGGGTCAATTCAGGCCGACCCGCCACCCCCTCCACTTGAAAGTCAGCATCTTCTCCGGCAAAGAGAAGCATCGCCTTGGCCGCCTGTTTTCCGTACAAAGCATGAACAACATGAACCAGTTTACCGTCGCCCGGTGTGCGAAAAATTTCACGGTCGTTGTGTTTCAATGAGAAGGAGACGGTCGGATGGGCCAATGCGATTCGGCCTACCGCATCCGCCACATGGCTAACCTCAGTGTTGACGGTTTTCAGGTATTTCAAACGAGCAGGGGTGTTGAAAAAGAGGTCCTCCACCCGGACGCTGGTCCCACGGTCCCGTACCGCCTCCTCCACTTCACGGCGGGTTCCCCCTTCCAGCCGCACACGGGTTGCCGGTTCGGCCTCCCCCCTGGATGTGGTCAGGGTGAGGCGGGAAACGGAAGCGATACTGGGAAGCGCCTCCCCTCTGAAGCCCAGGGAACGAATGGAAAAGAGGTCCCGCTCCCGCCGGATCTTGCTAGTGGCATGTCGTTCAAAGGCCAGCTGGGCATCCTCCCGGTCCATCCCCGTTCCATTATCGGAAACCTCGATCGACTGAATGCCTCCTTCACGGATGGAAACCTGAATGCGATCGGCACGAGCATCCAGGGCGTTCTCCACCAGCTCTTTCACCACCGACGCGGGTCGTTCCACCACTTCCCCCGCGGCGATTTGGTTGGCCAATCCGTCGTCCAATATACGGATCACCGGCATGGTTTATTCCCCTCCCGTCGTCGCTTTCGACTGCAACGTCCGCTTCAGCTCGTGGAGCAGCTGAACCGATTCCATCGGCGTCCGGTTTAACAGGTCCCACTCCTTTAAACGGCACAGCACCTCTTCCTCTTCCGGGGTCAAACCACCAGCCTCCGGCGGAGCCGTATACTGGAATAAGTCCAGTTGTTGGGCCGCTGCCGTCTGAGATCGAGCTTCCAGCGATTCCAGGATCACCCGTGCCCGCTGAATCACTCCAATCGGCATGCCGGCCAACTGAGCAACGTGGATACCGTAACTCTTATCAGCCCCACCGGCTTCCATTCGGTGCAGAAACGCCACTTCTCCGTCCTTTTCCACACAGCGGGCATGCAGATTCACCACACCGGGATACTCCTCAGCCAGCCGGGTCAGTTCGTGATAATGGGTGGAAAAGAGGGTTTGAGCCCCCACTCGTTCGTGCAAATACTCCACAATCGCTTGAGCCAATGCCATGCCGTCATAAGTGGAAGTGCCCCGCCCCACTTCATCCAGCAAGATGAGGCTGCGGGGAGTGGCTTGAGTGAGCGCAAGACGGGTTTCATCCATCTCCACCATAAACGTGCTCCGCCCCCCCACTAGATCGTCAGCAGCGCCGATCCGGGTGAAGATGCGGTCCACAATCCCGATTTCCGCCCTGCTCGCGGGAACGAAACAGCCAATCTGAGCCAGCAGAGTGATCAGCGCCACTTGTCGCATATAGGTGCTTTTGCCGGCCATATTGGGACCGGTAATCAAAAGGATTTGACCGTGGTCCCTTCCGATTGCCGTATCGTTGGCCACAAACCCGCCTTCATCCATCGCCGCCTCCACCACCGGGTGGCGGCCGCCTTCAATGAATAAGCCCGGTTGTTCCCCGACAGAAGGACGGATATAGTGATGACGCTCGGAGATCACAGCGAAAGCGTGGAGGACATCCAACCGGGCCACTTGATCCGCCAGGCGCTGAATACGCGGGATTTCAACCGCAATCATCTCCCGAACCCGGGTAAACAGCTGGTATTCCAGCTCCATCGAACGCTCCTCTGCCTGCAGGATGGCCCGCTCTTTCTCTTTCAACTCGGCGGTGACAAACCGCTCCGCGTTCGTCAGCGTCTGTTTGCGCTGATATCGTCCTTCGGGCAGGTGGCGCAGATTGGCTTTGGTCACTTCAATGTAGTAACCAAACACCTTGTTGAAGCCCACTTTAAGCGACTTAATTCCCGTCGCTTCCCGCTCCTGCTGTTGTAAGCGGGCGATCCACTGGCGCCCTTCCCGCTGGATTCTCCTCAGGGAATCCAGCTCCTCGTCGAAACCCTCCTTCATCAGATTGCCTTCTTTCACCGACACCGGCGGATCCTCCGCCACCGACCGTTCCACCAATTCCTTGACATCGTTGCACAGGTCCATCTCTTTTGCCAACCGGGCGAGAGAATGGTCCGCATCCGTCAACAAGGACTGAAGGGAAGGCAAGGCTTCCAGTGACCGCCGCAATGCCTGCAAATCCCGGCCATTGGCGGATCCATAAGCGATGCGGGCGGAGAGGCGCTCCAAATCGTATACCTCTTTCAACCGGTCCCGCACTTCTTCCAGCAAAATAGGATTCTCCAACAATGCAGCCACCGCATCTTGCCGTTTTCCAATCTCGGCGGGATCAAGCAAAGGCTTGTCCATCCATTTCTTGAGCAAACGGCTGCCCATGGCTGTCGCCGTACGATCCAACAACCACAACAAGGACCCTTTTCGCTTTCCATCTTTTAAGGAGGCGGTCAACTCCAACGTTTGGCGCGCAGCCGGATCCAACACCATATACTGGCGTGCATCGTATCGTTCAATCCGATTGAGATGAGTGAGAAACCGCTTTTGAGTCTGACGCAAATAGATGAGCAACAGTCCGGCTGCCTCTAGTATGTAAGGGGAAGACCAAACTTTTTCATGGCCGGGAAACTGATCCGACAATGCCTGTGACAACCTTTCCCGGCCGAGAATATCTCCGCCCGGCACCGATGTAACCAACGTGCCAAGACGTTGCCTTAACCCGTGGGGAGACGGATGTTCCTCTCCTTCGCGCACCAACACTTCCTTAGGTTGAAATGCAGCCAGCTCATCGATAACGGTGTCGGAACCCCCGGATGATTCCGTCACATAAAACTCCCCGGTGGATAGATCGGCAGCCGCCAGCGCCCAGTAATCTTGCCGGCGGATAAAGGCGGCCAGGAAATTGTTCTCCCGTTCGGTCAGCATTTTTTCTTCCATCACCGTACCGGGAGTGACTACCCGCACCACTTCGCGCTTGACGACGCCTTTTGCGGTGGCGGGATCCTCCACTTGTTCACAAATCGCCACTTTATGTCCCTTTTCGATCAACCGGGCGATGTAAACCTCAGCGGAATGAAAGGGGACCCCGCACATCGGGATCCGCTCCTCTCCCCCTTCTCTGCTTGTCAGGGTGATTTCCAGTTCCTTGGCCGCCCGTTCCGCATCTTCAAAAAACATTTCATAAAAATCGCCCAGACGAAAAAATAAAAAGGCATCGGGAACTTCTGCCTTGATCGATAGATACTGCTGTATCATCGGAGTATACTTGGCCACTGGTCAGACCCTCCGAATCGGTTATTTTAAGGTGTCTATTATTGTACCACTCTCCAGGCATCGGAACAATAAGCAGTCCCCTTTCTTGTTCGTCCTGAAGGGACAGTCAAAAGCCCCCTTACTTTTGATACGGGGGCAGCTTCCACGCTTTACGGATATCCTGTTTTTCATTCCAGGGTACTCCGGAGACGGCCATTTGGTAAAATCGATCCAAATCTTTCTGAGACCTTTCGTACTCCCCCAACCTTTTTAACGCCCCCCACAGCCCCTCCATCCGCTCCCGCACCACTTTTTTGTCCCCGCGATAGTATGCTTGCTGCAACTTGTCATCATACCAGTCATCCGTCGGAAGATAGGGATAGCGAGCGGCAATCAATTGGGCAACGGCCATCGAACCTCTCGTCAGAGTGGGAGAGACCAACCAACTGGGAAGGGTCCGGTACTCAAATCCGCCATGAAATTGGGGACGGTAATCGCCGAGAAAACCGTAACGCGGGCGGCGGCGCACCCCGTTCTTATCCTCAGCCACCATAATAGGCAGAGCCAAATAAAGGTCCAAAGCCCGAAGCAGCTGAAAAGTGAGCGGAATCCCGCTGAAATGGATATGCCCCCCCAAGGGATACTGGGGATGGGGCAAGGCCCCCGCCAGCCATTCCACTTGTTGCTCATTCACCCGCCGGGCTGCCGTTATCATACCCTTGTACATGCGGATTACCACCTGACGCGGATCTGTGCTGGGCTTGGGCCGCAGCTCAACCAACGGCTTAACGGACCGGTCCCGTCCGTGCCAAATGGCGTCGCATCCCACCTGCCCAAACCGCGGAAAATAATTGGACGCCATGACCAGGGAACCGTTTTTTCGTCTCATCAAAAATTCAGGATCCGCACCCATCATCACTTGATCTACAGGGGACAACAGCCGGGGAAGACGCCGGATATATTGTTGAATCGCCCCCGCCAGTTGAATCCCCATCTCATTGTTGAGACGGGGGTTTGGAATCACGTCCACCACCGCGATCCGGTTACCCGGTTGGATTCCCACCTTGGCAACCCCGTAGTCCAATCCCAGGGCATACAGTGCCCGCACCGCGGTTGTTTTCACCTTCCGCACTTCCTGTGACGAATCTTGCGGGGGAACCCGATTAAATGTCGGTTTGCCGCCCCTGCCCCCTGACAACCAGACAGGAGAGGTCTTCGATTTGTATAGGAGCAGCGCCTGCGTTTGAAATACCGGAACCACATATAAACGCAGCACGGTTGATCGGGAAGCGGCTACCGTAAGGCCGTGCAACTTCCAGACCTCCATCTTCCACTCCTTGGACCGTGCCTTATCGACTTGCCGGGAATCGTTTAGGCCCAGCACGGAAGAAACATAAAGGGGATCCCCGTCCCAGCGGAGACGAATCGAGGAAGCCAAGTGATTGTGGGAAGTGGTGACGGCATCAAGGAGCCGTTTTTCCACCCCTTCCTGTCCACACTCAAGCAGGAGCGGTTCCATGTCCTTTCCCCTTTCCCGTGTTTCCTATGATCAGTCCCTTGTTATGTTATGAAAACGGCCTTCAAGTGGTTAGCGGGAAAAAGAAAAAGGAGGCACCCGCCTCCACGCTTTTCGAATCCCGATCACAATCAGTCGTTCAGATCATCGATGACCAAGTCGGGATCCAGATCTTCGAAGTCGCCGGGTGCTTCCGTAGTGATAGTGGCATCATCCACTCCTTTGTCCTCCCAATCGTCCAGATCGCCGGGGGCCACCAATACATTCACCTTGGTTTCCCCCACCATCTCCACGTAGTATTCCCGTTCCACCCGTACCAAGACGGATCCATCATCAGCGATGGAAGCTTCGATGCAGTTGGGGGATTGGGTGGAGACGGCGTGCACTTCGGCGGTAGCCGTCTGCACATTGCTGTCGTAGAAGCTGAGCGGAACCTGCTCTACGAAGCGTACCGTCTGGTTTGAGACTTCTGTCTTGGTGTTCTGGTTAAAGGAGTACCAAATGTTGATATCGTAGCTTCCCAGCACTTCGATTGCATCGCCCACCCGGTTGGCTTCATAATGATGGTTTATAATCCAGCAGCCCAGGATGCTGGAAATGTTGTCCGGGGGTTGAATGGAATGCGTCGCTTGGGAAAACTTACGACCTTTGCCGGTGACCGCTTTCGTGATGATCTGCCGGCATTGCATGCCGTTCTCTGTGTTGGACACGATGCTCCCTCCTCCAAACCAATCATTCCTTACATGTGTATGCAGGGCGGGAGTCCTGGGTGCCAAAAACCCCGCGTTCTTTTCCGCGGGGGCCCGCACGGGCAGCCGATGGCCGGGCGGGGGCAAAGCGCCCATCCCCTTCCAAGTCTATGCACAAGAGGGCGTGGGTGTTCACACAGATAATGGATCTTCCTATCTCAAAAGCAAAAAAACAGCCGCCGAATGATCGGCGACCGGGAAATTCCACCCTAACAAAAGAACGTGATTCCGTTTTTTTTGCCCCTCACGAATGGGCCAAAAGATCCCATGTACAAAACGAAGCATCAATTACAACCGCAAGACCCGCCACTGCCACAACCGCCTCCACCGGGGTCTTTTCCCACTTCCACGTCCAGTCGGGCGGAGACGGAATCCGCCACGATCCGCTGCAGGGTTTGTAACAGATCATTCATTTCCACTTGAGATTGCTGGTACTCCCGTACAATCGGCAAATGGTCCAATTCGTGTTGAAGCTGGTTCAACTCGTGTTCCAGCTGCCGGATATAAGCGGTCTTTCCATAATGTTTGGCGTGCACCAATTCTTTTTGCTTCCGCTTGATCTTCTCGATCAGTTCCGACACCCTGCGGCTGTTATCAATCTGTTCTTCCGCCAGGCGGAAGCGCTGGATCTCCTCGGTCAACGACAGGCGGCGGCCCAAATTTTGCGCCAGGGCCAGCACCGGATGGCTGGGTTTAATGGTTGCCATCAGCTTCCCACCTGCCGTTTTTCAAAATCGTCCACCCACTCCCCTTTAAGTGTCCAGGTAAGGGGTTCATCAATACGAACATGGACGAATTGGCCGATCAAGTGTTTGGGACCCCGGAAATTGACCAGTTTGTTGGTACGGGTGCGTCCCGACAAGATGTCGGGGTTCTTTTTACTTTCCCCTTCCACCAACACTTCCACCGTCCGGCCGCGCAGCGCTTCGTTTTTCTTTCGACTGATTTCATCCTGTAATTGGTTGAGCCTGTACAAGCGTTCCTTCTTCACTTCCATCGGGATGTCGTCCTTCATCTTGGCAGCCGGTGTTCCCTCCCGGGGAGAGTAGATAAACGTGAATGCGGCATCGTATTCCACTTCCCGCATCAGGGAGAGGGTGTCTTCAAACTGCTCATCGGTCTCACCCGGAAACCCGACAATAATATCAGTGGTCAACACCACATCGGGAATAGCCTGTTTGATTTTACGGACCAGCTCCAGGTAATGTTCCCGCGTGTATTTACGGGCCATGATTTTGAGGATGTCGCTGTTACCCGATTGGGCCGGAAGGTGGATGTGCTCCACCAGGTTGCCCCGCTTGGCCAGTACCTCAATCAGATGGTCGTCGAAATCCCGCGGGTGGCTCGTGGTGAAACGGACTCGAGGAATCCCGATTTGACGAACATCATCCATCAGATGGGCAAATGTGTACTCCCGGTCGGTGAAGTCCTTGCCGTAAGCGTTCACGTTTTGACCGAGAAGAGTCACTTCCTGGTACCCTTTTCGAGCCAATTCGCGGATTTCAGCCAACACGTCTTCGGGACGGCGGCTCCGCTCCTTCCCACGGGTATACGGAACAATACAATAGGTGCAGAACTTGTCACACCCATACATAATGTTAACCCAGGCCTTCAGCCCGTCTTCCCGCACCTTGGGCAAGTTTTCGACGATGTCCCCTTCCTTGGACCAAACCTCCACCACCATCTCCTTACCAAAGAGGGCCTCCCGCAACAAATGGGGTAGGCGGTGGATATTGTGAGTGCCGAAGATCAGATCCACATGCTGATGTTTTTGCAGAATCCGATTGACGACAGACTCCTCTTGGGACATACAACCGCACACTCCGAGGATCAGCTCCGGTTTTTCCGTCTTCAGGGTTTTGAGACGGCCGATCTCCCCGAACACTTTATCCTCGGCGTTTTCCCGGATTGCGCACGTGTTGATCAAGATCACCGAGGCTTCCTCTTCCGATTCCGTCGGCTGATAACCCATCAGCTCCAGCATGCCGGCCATCGTTTCGCTGTCGTGAACGTTCATCTGACAGCCGTAGGTCTTGATCATATACTGCCGGCCTTGACCGATTTTTCGCATCTCCTCCGGCATATCGTCAAACTGGAGGACGGAGACCGCTTCTTTGCCTCGTTTTTTGGCCGCCTTCAGATCCGGCGGTTGAAAATAACGGGCCATTTTTTCATCCATCTATAGTCAACACCTTTCTGACAGGGTGTTTGATTCGCCTTAAAAATGAAGGCTCTGCAATTTATATATTATACCCGATTAAGCGACTCACATCAATGAAAGGGGGCATTCACCCTGTCTGAGTGCATTCTCAGGAACGAAAAACAACCGGCTTTCATCGCCGGTTGTTTTTCCTCCGTTATATAATCCCCAGCTTTTTCCCGGCACGCTCAAAGGCTCTCAACGCTTGCTCCAATTCTTCTTTGGAGTGAGCAGCCGTCACAATGGTACGCACCCGTGCCTGATTCCGGGGAACCGTCGGGAAGGCGATGCCTTGGGCGTACACCCCTTCTTCCAACAATTCGTCCGAGAATTGCATCGCCAAGGCGTCATCACCCACCATCACCGGGGTGATCGGGGTGTCGCTCTTGCCGGTGTCAAAGCCAAGCCGGTTTAATTCTTCCTTGAAAAAGCGCGTATTCTCCCACAGACGGTCAATCCGCTCCGGTTCATCCATCAGCACGTCAATCGCTTCACTGCAAGCGGCCATCACCGCCGGGGGATGGGAAGTGCTGAAGAGGAACGGGCGGGCCCGATGGATCAGGTAGTCCCGCAAGACTTGCGGGCCGGCTACATAACCACCCAAAACGCCGATCGCCTTGGACAGGGTGCCCACTTGAATGTGAACCCGGCCGTGAAGATCGAAGTGGTCCACCGTTCCCCGGCCGTTTTTACCCATCACACCGCTGGCATGGGCATCGTCCACCATGACGATGGCATCATATCGTTCACACAGCTCCACAATTTCCGGCAACGGGGCGATATCGCCGTCCATACTGAACACGCCATCCGTGACAACCAAGCGCCGACGGGCACCCTGAGTCTCCTCCAAGGCTTTTTTCAGGTCATCCAGATCGACGTGATTGTAAATCCGGCGACCGGCTTTTGTTAAGCGAATTCCATCGATGATGCTGGCATGGTTGAGAGCATCGCTGATCACTACATCCTCTTCATTGAGGATCGTAGCCAATACGCCGACATTGGCCGTAAACCCGGACTGAAACACCAATGCTGCTTCCGTGTGCTTAAATTGGGCCAGCTTTTTTTCAAACACTTCGTGCATGGTAAAGGTGCCGGCAATCGTCCGGACAGAACCCGTCCCTGCCCCATAAGCCTCCACAGCCTTCAAAGCCGTTTCTTTCAGGCGGGGATGAGTCGTCAATCCCAGGTAGTTGTTGGAGGAAAGCTGAATCACTTCCCGCCCTCCAATCGTCACAATGGATCCCTGGTCTGATTCCAGCTCGGTTAAGGAGCGAAACACCCCTTTATCCCGCCAGTCCCGGATCTCCCGCTCCAAATGTTCAAATCCCTTCATGCCCGTCCCTCCCAGTTACGTGTTCAGGGGTATAATACCACTTTCCCAGACTTTCCTCTCATCATCTGTTCAAACGCTTCTTCATATTCGTCCATAGAGAATCGGTGGGTGATCATCGGGGTGAGGTCCACCTGCCCGGAGGAGAGGAAACCGGCGGTCTGCTGCCATGTTTCATACATTCGCCTTCCGACAATGCCATGAACTTGGGCACCTTTAAAGACAAGTTCATTGGTCACATCCAGCTCGATGGGACGAGTAGGCAAACCCAGCAAGGAGACCCGCCCTCCGTACGTCAACATGGAAAAGCCCTGACGAATGGCAGTCGGGTTTCCCGACATCTCCAGGACCACATCCGCGCCATGACCACTGGTGATGGATCGTACCCGTTCCACCGGATCCTCCTCCATGGAATGAACGAGGTGAGAGGCTCCCATTTTCCCGGCCAGATCCAGCCGGTATTCGTTAATATCCAAGGCAATCACTGCGGAAGCACCGGAAGCCTTGGCCACCGCCACCGCCATCACCCCGATCGGACCACAACCGATCACAGCCACGGTACGGCCGGCGATGGGGCCGGACAATGCCGTATGAACCGCATTCCCCATCGGCTCCATGGCGGAAGCCACTTCTGGGGCCACCCCCTGCGGGTTTTTCCATAGGTTTCCCGCCGGCATTACAGCATACTCGGCAAAGCAGCCATCCCGATCCACCCCGATAATTTCCGTGTTGACGCAAACATGCGCTTCCCCTCGGCGGCATTGCGGACACGACCCGCAAACGATATGAGTTTCGGCGGATACGTGATCACCTACCGCTACATGGGTGACCCCCTCCCCCACCTCCACCACTTCACCGGAAAATTCATGGCCAAACACATAAGGGGGCTGGACACGGCTGGCCGCCCAATCATCCCACCCATAAATATGCACATCCGTCCCACAAATCGTGGTCGCTTTCACTTTAATCAACGCTTCGCCTGGTTTTGGCGCCGGAATCGGCACTTCTCGCAATTCCGCCCCAAAGCCGGCATAGTGTTTTACCAGAGCGCGCATAGTTCCACCCACGACGGACACCCCTTCTCCATCTGATTCGAAAAACCCCTTATGATATCGGTTTTATTATACCACCGTGATGAAACGAAGGTAAAGTGTCCGAACAGGAGAGACATAAGCGATTTTTTTATCAAAGTGCTCCAAAGGTCTGATTGACAGAGCAGAGGAGAAAAAGATACCATTCCCGTAGGGGAATTGTCGAAATTTGTCCATAGGAGGTCAGGCCTTTGATCGAAAAATGGTTGAACAAAGCCAAGCAATGGTTCAAGCCATCAGATCAATCTCATTCATCCGCCACCACCGTGGCGACAAAAGAAGATCCCGCCACCCCATCAAAAACCAATCGTGAACATTCATCCCCGGACCCCGGGAAAACGGAAGCCGTGAATCATCCAGATAAACCTGCATCGGATCCCCCTTCCGAAGAGCAACAGGCTTCCCCAGACACTTCACCCGATTCGACCCCTTCACCCGATGTCACGGAAACGGCACCACAGAAAGCAGAAGAGAGCCCTGTGGAGGAAAAAGAGGCTGCTCCATCCCCCGGTGGTATCGATCAAACGAAATCGGAAACAGCATCTGCCGGTGAGGATGAACCCGTCTCCTCCGAACCGGGGTATCGAATCGAAGAGGGTCGATTCCACTTCCGGGATGAAGACTTCTCTTTTACTATGCCCATCGATGAAGAGGAACAGCAGATCCTAAAGGAAGCCGATGCAAAAACGAAAGAAGCACTGGATCAACTGGATGAGGAAAACGACAAACAGCGGAAACATTGGGAGGCCAAACGGTACTGGAGTCTGCAAATCCATTACCGAGACCGTGCCCAGCATTTTTACAAGCTGCGGGATCAAGAGTCCGATGCCTTGACCAAAGCCATCTTCTATTGTGAAAAAATGATCCGGTACGCCCCGATGGCCATTTATGCCAATCGGATCGACCCCCAAGCCAAGGAGCTTCCCCAGCATTACGGCTATAAGCAGCTGGCCATCATCCGTGAACGGGAAGGCGACCTGAATGAAGCGATCCGGCTTTGCCGTCAAGCCTTGGATGAAGGATGGAAAGGTGATTGGGCCCAACGAATGGAACGATACAGCAAAAAATTGAACTCCTAATCCTCCTGACCATTTGTAAACCGTTTTTTCATCCATGTACTGAAAACGACCCGCTCTTTTTAGGGCGGGTCGTTTTTACATCCATCAGGCTGGAGGTTTACCATGTTTAATGAGTGGGTAACGATTCCGACCATCAAAACGCCACGGTTGATTTTAAGGCAGATGAATCAGCAGGATGCAAAAGCCTACGGAAGCGGTTTTACTTCCGTTCGGTTTATTGGGACGAACACGTATTCGGTTACTTAAGAGAAGAATATCCGTCGGCACCACTTCCAATACTGCCCTAACCATCAATAAAACAAACAGCCTCCTGTGAGGGGCTGTTTGTTTTATTGATGGCGAAGCCGTGCTTCCAATTCCAGGATCTTGGCGTCCCAATCCCCGTCCCATCCCTGTTCCTTTGCCTGTTTACACAACCGGAGAGCGTCTTCCCACTCATCCACTTCCGCATACAACCCTATCAAACCGTTGAATCCGGGATGTTCCGGCAGCCCAAAGTGATACGGGTCCATCTGATAGGCTTTTTTGGCCACCGGAGCGTACTCAATCTGGCGCTCGCAATAGCGAATCGCCCAATGCAACGCCACCGGATCCTCATTACGCCGTTGGAGGAAGTGGGCAATTTTAGCCGTAAAATAGTCGTGCAAACTCAGATATTTCTTGGCTTCCCATTCCTTATGAACCCTGGGGTCGGCATGGACCCGTTTTACTTCATTCAACTTCCGTTTCGCCTTTTCGTAGATCTTGGCTTCTTCGGCCGAGATCAGCATGGTAAAGGTAAGATCTTCATCCTGATAGCGAAACTGGGCTTCATATTCCTCTTGGTACGCTTTTTCTCTTTCGCGCCGGGCCCTTTCTTCCTGGATTTGTTTCCAGGCCTTTTTCACACTGCTCTTCCCCACTTCTAACCCCTTTTCCAGCCCGCTTTTTCCTTTTTGAAGACTGACCTCCCATAATCGCTTGGCCTGTTCCATCGCTTTTCGCTTTTTCTCCTCATCCTGAAAAATCCGAAGCATCTTTTCCCCTCCTCCCCTTGTCTATAACAACGACCGACACCCCTGCCGATTGAAACGTTGTTGTCCATCTGACACCCGGAAACAAGCTGCCCCAGGCGTAAATGGCACTGACGGTGCACTACCAGTATATCCTATTTTGAGAGCGGCGGTTGATCTCCTATCTCCACAGACAAGCCTGATTGAGCCACCCACACTCTCCCCGTAAAAAACGCCTGTGCCTCTCTTTCGATCTCCTTCGGATCATACCCCGGAAACCAATGGGTGATCATCAGCGCATGGGCCCCAATTCGGGTCGCTGCCTCGGCCGCCTCACGCACCGAATGATGGGCCATTGGAGCAACCGGTTTGTCCCGATGCAAATACGTTCCCTCACAGATGAACAGATCCGGCCCCTCTGTCATCTGGTTCCAGTCGGTGGCCAATCCGGCATCCGCCCCGAAGAGAATCGTGCCTTCTTTGGATTGGATGACCATCGCGTAACACGGTACTCCATGATCGGTCCGGCACCAGTACACACTCCATCCGTCTTCTTCCCGCCGATCCCCGTCTTTGATCTCCTGAATCTGGACAGCCTGGTGATAAGGGAGACGATCCCCCCACTCCCGCGGCACAAGCGGCGTTCGGACCGGCAGCGGATGGGAACGCCACCCCAATCGAAGCGATGTCTGGACCGCATACTGCAATACAAAAAAATCGGCGATATGATCATGGTGAAGATGGGAAAGCCACACTTCATCCAAATCATCGGGACGGATGATGGACCCTAATTGTGCCAGCACCCCGCTGCCACAGTCGACTAAAATGTTTTTTCCCGAAATCTGAAGGAGATAACCGGATGTAGCCCCGCCTGCTCCCGGATAAGGCGAATGACACCCCAACACGGTCCACTTCAATTGGCTTTGCCTCCATCTTTATCTTTGATTGTACCTGATTCTCTCTTCTTTCATCATAAGCTGTTAAAGAGAGAAAACATCCGCTTTCCTCGAGGAAAGCGGATGACTCTTCATGCGAATTCAGCCACCAGTTGATCAAATGCTTCCTTCGGCAACTTCGTGTCCTGTTTGGCCAACGGGGTTTCCTTGAATCCGGGAATCAGTTCTTCGTAGCTTTTCCGTTCCTTGTTCTGATAGATGAGCCCGGTCACCAAGCCGCCGGTTTCCATCAACTTCTGCATGGCGGCCATCCGGTTGGAGGGATCGTAGGCCGCGTCCTCCTCCAGGTTGGTAAGATGCTCTTTGAACCAATCATAGGTGTTGATCTTATTATAGGTGACACAGGGGCTGTATACATTGATCAAGGAGAAGCCTTTATGCTTCAATCCTTCCTCGATCAGGCGGGTCATCTGTTTTAAATCGCTGGAAAAAGCCTGGGCTACAAAACCCGCCCCCGCTGTCAACGCCATCTCCAATGGTGCGATGGTGGCCTCAATGGAACCTTTTGGCGTGCTTTTTGTCTTAAAGCCCATATCGCTGCGGGGGGAAGTCTGTCCTTTGGTCAGCCCGTAAACCTGGTTATCCATCACGATGTAGGTGATATCCACATTTCGGCGGATCGCGTGAATCGTGTGCCCCAAACCGATGGCAAAACCGTCGCCGTCACCGCCGGCGGCCACCACTGTCAAATCGCGATTGGCCAGTTTTAACCCCTGTGCGATCGGGAGGGCCCTTCCATGGATGCCGTGGAAACCGTAAGCGTTCATATAGCCGGAAATACGACCGGAGCAGCCGATGCCCGACACCAAGACCACGTCTTCCGGCTCCAGCCCCTGGTTGGCAAAGGCCCGCTGCATGGCAGCCAGTACGGAAAAATCACCGCAGCCGGGACACCAGTTGGGTTTTACTTTGTTGCGGAACTCTTTAAACGTGGCCATGAACCAACAGCTCCTTACAATGGTTGTAAATTTCCGCAGGCAGGAACGGGTTGCCGTCGTATTTGCCGACATGGACAATTTTCTCTCCCATACCCACATGCAGTTTTAAGAGATTGGCCAACTGCCCCGTGGCGTTGTTTTCCACCACGATGACCCGTTTGGCTTTCTCCACCAACGGCTTTACCGCCTCCTCCGGGAACGGGAGTACTTGCCGGATGTGCAGGTGGTTCGCCTTGATCCCATCTTTTCCTAATCGTTCCAACCCTTCTTGAATGACACCCCGGGTGGAATTGATCCCGACAATCAACAGATCCGGTTCATCGTGGCGAACGTCTGCATAAACGGGATCCTGGAAGTCGATGCCGTCCGCCAGCTTTTGCAAACGTTTCTCCATCATCTTCTTACGGTTGAGTGGGTTTTCCGACGGACGGCCGGTTTCATCGTGTTCCACCCCGGTCACATGGTGCAAGCCGTTTTTCACTCCCGGCAATACCCGCGGGGAAATGCCGTCTTCCGTCTGTTCATACCGTTTAAACAGCTGGGAGTTTTCCAACTCTTCCAACCCGTCGGCATCGGTGATCCATTTACCGCGATCGATCTCGATTCGGTCATAGTTGAGTGGTTCCACGGTCTGTTTCCCGAGCGAAACCGCCAGATCGGATAGAATGATAACGGGGCATTGATAGCGGTCTGCCAGATTAAACGCCTGGATCGTATCGTAAAAACACTCCTCCGCCGTGCTGGGAGCAATCACAATCTTAGGAATCTCCCCGTGGGTGGAGTAGATCATCGCATTGAGATCGCTCTGTTCCTGTTTCGTGGGAAGACCGGTGCTGGGGCCCCCCCGTTGCGTATTAACGATGACAGCCGGTGTTTCGGTCATACCTGACAGTCCGATGGCTTCTGTCATCAGGGAGAGTCCCGGACCGGCAGATGCCGTCAGGGCCCGCACTCCGCCGTAATTGGACCCGATCACCATAGAGATCGCAGCGATTTCATCTTCGGTTTGAACCACGGTACCACCGAAGTGGGAAAGTTTCTTGATGAGATATTCCATGATTTCTGAAGAAGGAGTGATCGGATAGGCAGCCATCAAGCGGGCACCGGCGGCAATCGCCCCCAAAGCAATCGCATCGTTTCCGATCATATAAAGGCGCTTTTTGCCATCGGAAGGTTCCAGCTTCAATCCCTCAAGGGATCCCCCGGTTTCTTGCAGGACTGTATCAGCCCCTGCCTGGATGGCTTTCATATTTTTATCCACCACTTGCTGACCCTTCCGTGAGAATTTCTCTTCAATCACCTCTTGAAATGCGTGAAGAGGAAGGCTCAACAACGCACTGGAAGCACCAACGGCCACCATGTTTTTCATTTGGGCCAAACCCACATCCTGTGCGATCTTGGTAAATGGAATGGATATCAGACGTGCGGAGACACCCTCCGGAACTTGGGGCTTAAACTTTTCATCCGCCAGAATAACGCCGCCGTCATGAAGCTCATGTGCATTTAGGTCGATGGTTTCCTGGTCGAAAGCGACCAGTACATCCAAATCGTCAGATACAGCCCGGATCGGGCGGATGCTGATCCGGATCTTGGTGTTTGAATGGCCCCCTTTGATACGGGAAGAAAAATGCCGGTAGCCATAAAGATAGTATCCCATGCGATTCAACGCAGTGGAAAAAATTTCACCGGTGCTGTCAATCCCTTCCCCTTGTTGGCCGCCCACTTTCCACGAAAGCTGCTTGATCACTGAACTCATCTCCTTTGAATCTTCCCTAACGCAAACCAGGCTGCCCCGGGCTCCTGTTTCGCCCAATCGATTTATTCCGAACTTCGCAGGTGTTTGTTTCGATCTCCCCAACCCGGGTACCGGCCGCTCTTCTATCACTCGTTACCGAAGCGGCCCGACAGCAACCGCCGTCGGGCACTATTCGGCGGAATGTTTCGCCATCATCACAAAGCGAGACCTAGGAACGAAAGTGACTAAGGCGAAGACTTGTGCTCATGAGTGCAAAGCGAGACTTTGGAACGAAATGATCGAGGTAGAGCTTGCAACGGTACCCGAACACCCGTTCGGATGAATGATGCTTCGAAAATCTTATCATTGTCAATTCTAGACCCCTTTTTCGTAAAAAGCAACCGCCATACTATGGTTCAAGATAACGACATCTGGAGAAAAAACGACCTGGCTTCTCACCAATGTTTTAAAAGAAACCGGCGGAAGTTATCCCGCTGCCAGCCGATACGGAGGTGTTCCGGATAGCGCTCAGCCAAACGCTCTTCTAAATAGGATAAGTCTTTCGTATTCGCCAGACCGGGAACCTTTTGATCGATCCCGTCAAAATCGGATCCAAAGACAATCTGCCTTGAAGCCCCCAGGTCCAACAGATGGTCCAGATGACGAAAAAGATCGTTCAACCGGACTTGATCCGGATCGGAATGAAGAAACTTGGGTACAAAGGTGAGCCCGATTAAACCATCCCGTTCAATCAAAGCCCGAATCTGATCATCATCCAGATTGCGCGGATGCGGACAAAGAGTCCGGCAGTTGGAATGCGAGGCCAGCACCGGCACGTCGGTTTGATCCATTACTTCCCAGAAACCGCGCACCGACAGGTGCGAGACATCGAGAAACTGACCGAAGCGTCCCATCTCCCTTACAAACAAGCGGCCAAACCGGGTCAACCCTCCTCCCCGTTCCTCTTCGATTCCGTCAGCCACTTCATTGGCATGATTCCAAGTCAGGCCCACCATGCGTACACCAAGACGATGCAGCAACCGCAAATGGAGCAGCTCTCCCTGGATGGCATCCGCCCCTTCCAGAGAAAGAAAGGCACCCAAACGTCCGTCCATCCCTAACTGCTCCACATCATTCCGGTCCAGGACAGGAAAAACCAATCTTTCGTCTTTCACCACACCTTCATAAAAGCAATCCACCTGCGCCAACGCGGTTTCCCAGCTGTGGGCCCTTGACACGTCCGGCGGCACGAATATGGCAAACACCTGCATCCCGACGCCCGCTTCGCGTATACGGGGAAGGGTGACATCCAGTTTTGGTCCATCTTCATAAAAAGAAAGCCCCGGCTCCCTCCACAATTTGGACAACACGTCACAATGCCCGTCGATCCATCGCATCCAGTTGTCCTCCTTCATATAAAAACAAAAGAAAACCTGTTTATATCCATAAACAGGTTTACATATGTCTGTTCAGCCCTCAGCGGGGTTCCACGATCAACTTGATGGCCGTGCGTTCCTCCCCATCGATCATAATGTCAGTGAATGCCGGAATGCAGATCAAGTCGATGCCACTGGGTGCTACAAACCCTCTCGCAATTGCAACCGCCTTCACGGATTGGTTGAGTGCGCCTGCTCCGATCGCTTGGATTTCGGCGTTTCCACGCTCACGCAGGACACCGGCCAGCGCACCAGCGACGGAGTTCGGGTTGGACTTTGCTGAAACTTTTAATACTTCCATGTCAGTGACCTCCTCGATGGTTTGGACTGAGTCCACTGCTAATATATTCGGCAATCTTTTATAAATTCCTTCTAATCAGGAACTAGCTGGGGAAAAGTTCCTGTGAAACACTCATTTTTTCCTGTGTGATCGACAAGAAACCCGGGGAACATACCCTTCTGTCATTCAAACGACATCCACTGCACGAGGAGCCCACGGGACCACACAGGCGAGGGAGAATCATACCTGCCAGAGGGGATGGGTCATTCCACCTATTTTCTTATTCCACCTGCGGTAGCCCGTGAATCCTGCTCAGGACCCGTCAATCGAACCAAGGGTTGTCATCGTCGATGCGAATACGCCGGATGGATTGGGCCTGTCCCGTTTTATCATCAATGTCGATCAAGACTGCATTCACCTGATTGGGCCCTTGCGCCACTTCAAAACGGACCGGCAGCTGAGTCCAGAACCTTTTCAGCACCAAGTCCTTATCCATCCCCAATACGGCATCCCGGGGTCCGACCATGCCCACATCAGTGAGAGTGGCCGTTCCCCCCGGCAGGATCCGTTCATCTCCGGTCTGGACATGAGTATGAGTACCGATCACGGCTGATACCCGCCCATCCAAATGCCAAGCCATCGCCTGCTTCTCAGAAGTGGTCTCCGCATGAAAATCCACCAGTACCGGAGTTCCTGCTTTGACACCGGAAAGCAGGGCATCCACCCGTCGAAAGGGACAATCCAAAGTGGATAAAAATGAACGGCCCATCAAATTGATCAAAACAAGCTCCCGCCCTTGGTTCAAGGGTAGTCGGGTCATCCCCAGGCCAGGAGTTCCCTCGGGAAAGTTGGCCGGACGAATAACCCGTTCTTCCTGATCGATAAAGTCGAAGATTTCTTTTTTATCCCAGGTGTGATTTCCCAATGTAATCCCATCCAGGCCTGCATTCAGGAATTCCCTTACAATCGGGCGGGTGATGCCCCTGCCGTCAGCGGCATTCTCCCCATTGACCACGATGGCGTCGGGATGGAAGGAGCGTTTCAAGCGGGGAAGGTAAAACAGCAGCGCTTCCCGCCCCGGACGACCTACCACATCCCCAAACATCAACACTCGCATCTTTCATCCTCCATTTTGAGCGAGCCCTTCCAATTGTCGTCCTGGAAGAGCGAGCCCAAGGATATAGTCCATACGTTACAGGAACCCGGTCGGTGTTACCGTCTTCGTTTCGTTGCAACCGTAAAGACTCTGCCGGCATACCGACTCTCCTGTGAGTTTTTTTAGATATAAATGACCCAAACACTGGGTCGGGCAACACCCGCCTTGGTGATGGTCCTTAAGGTAAAAAAATAAAGCGGCGACAGGGCCGCTTTATTTTGCATATTCAACCGCACGTGTTTCCCGAATCACTGTCACTTTGATATGCCCAGGGTAATCCAGTTGGTTTTCGATCTGTTTTTTGATGTCACGGGACAGTTTGACCGATTCGCTGTCAGAGATCTCTTCAGGGCGAACCATGATCCGAACTTCGCGACCTGCTTGGATGGCGTACGATTTCTCCACACCATCGAAGGATTCACAGATCTCCTCCAATTTTTCCAGACGTTTGATGTAAGCTTCCAGAGTTTCTCTCCGGGCGCCGGGACGTGCTGCAGACAATGCGTCGGCAGCACCCACCAGCACGGCGATGACACTGGTTGCTTCCACATCCCCGTGGTGCGACGCGATCCCATTGATCACGGCAGGGTGCTCATTATATTTTTTACCCAATTCAATCCCAATTTCAACATGGGAGCCTTCCACTTCATGGTCAATCGCTTTCCCAATGTCATGCAACAGTCCCGCCCGCTTGGCCAAGTGGATGTCTTCGCCCAACTCAGCTGCCAATAAGCCGGCCAAATGGGCCACTTCCATGGAATGCTTCAACACATTTTGGCCGTAGCTGGTACGAAACTTCAACCGTCCCAGAATCTTGATCATATCCGGGTGCAAACCGTGAACACCGGTCTCAAAAGTGGCTTGTTCCCCGTATTCTCGAATCCGTTCGTCCACTTCCCGGCGGGATTTTTCCACCATTTCTTCGATGCGTGCCGGATGGATCCGCCCGTCCGCCACCAGTTTTTCCAAAGCGACACGAGCCACCTCGCGGCGGATGGGGTCAAATCCGGACAGGATCACCGCTTCCGGTGTATCATCGATGATCAGATCGATCCCGGTAAGGGTCTCCAAGGCACGGATATTCCGTCCTTCTCGGCCAATGATCCGCCCCTTCATCTCATCGTTGGGCAGCGTCACCACGGAAACAGTCGTTTCCGCCACATGGTCGGCTGCACACCGCTGGATGGCCAAAGAAAGGATGCTGCGTGCCCGTTTGTCCGCTTCCTCCAGGGCTTGGCTCTCCATTTCTTTGATCAATTGAGCGGTTTCATGCCGCATCTCATTTTCCACTTTGGACAGGATCAACTGCTTGGCTTCTTCAGAAGTGAGGCCGGACAGTCGCTCCAGTGCTTCCACCTGCTCCCGGTACAAGGATTCAATCTTCCGCTCCTTCTCTTGTATGCGGTTTTCCCGGCGGGAGAGGCCCTCTTCTCTCTTCTCCTGTGATTCCTGCTTTCGATCCAGAGTCTCTTCCTTCTGCATCAGGCGTCGTTCCAGACGCGCAAGATCATTGCGTTGCTCCCGGATTTCCCGTTCCGCTTCCGTACGTAGGCGATGCGCTTCATCCCGGGCTTCCAGGACCTGTTCCCGCTTTAATGCTTCCGCATCGTGGCGGGCTTTATCCATGATCTGTTCCGCCTCTTTTTCCGCGCTTCCGATGTGGGCTTCCGCCGTCAATTTTCGAATCCAATAGCCAGCGGCCAACCCCGCTCCGGATCCCAGGAGGAACAGGAGTAACCATGACAGGAAGTCAGCCATTGATCGCTACCCACCTCCCCCCTTTTCACATGTACAAAACAAGACCGAATCCATTCGGTCCGTAAAAACATCCGCTCATTTTCCGGCGGAACCGGCCGGATTTCATGGGTAAAAGGATGGTAGAGCCGAGTCACCCTCAAAAAGCTCCACACCCGTTTGAACACGGGCAAAACATTAGTCAAGAAAACATCCCTCATCCAACCATATGAAGGATGAAGGATGCACTCCAATTGTAATCTTTAACCTGTCCTATTGTCAAGAAGACCCATAGGCCGGACCCGCGTCTGTCCTGCGGCCAGCGTCACTTCAAAAGCCTGATCGGCCCCTTCCGTCAAATGGTTGTTGTGTGTGACCAAGATCACTTGCCGGCCGAACATCTCCGCTGCGGATTTTAAAAACTCCAGCATGGGAACCACATATTCGGAACTTACATGTTTGCCCGGCTCATCCAGAATCAAGGGACCCTCCGGGCGGGGACGGAACGTCTCCATCATCGCCACTCGGAGCGCCAGAGAGGTGATATCTACGATGCCTCCGCCGCGGGCTTCCTGAGGCTTGGTTTTGACCGGAGTTCCCTCCCAATCCGTCACCACGAAAAACTCGGCAATCGGTTTCCCCCCATGATCGGACAGCTCGATTTCAAAGCGGAACAGCGGACCGAATACATACTGCAAGGCGTTAGTAACCAACCCTTCCAACTGCGCCTTGGCCTGGATACGGGCATGTTCCGCTGATTCCTGCAAAAGTACTTTTACCCGGTCAAATAAATCCCGCTTCTTTTCCGCTTCCGCCAAACGCGTGAATGCCTCATTTTGCAGCCGTTCCAGTTGATCCCGGCGCGTCTGGCGCACCAAAGCCTCCTCGCGGGCCTGGGCCAACGCTTCCCCCAGCCTTTGAAGCTTCTCAGTCCGATTGGTCATCACGGATCAGCTCCCGTGGCAGTAGAGACCAAGCTTCCTGGATTCCCTGCTCGATTTCCCGCTCCAACCGGGCGATCTCCTCGTCCAATTGTTCCGGCTCCACTCCGAGTTCCCGCAATTCTCCCAGGATCTCCTTCTCCTGCCGTTCCAGGTCTTCCAAACGCACTTCCGCTTTATAGCGGAGGTTTTTGGCCTCATCCAGTTTGGCCTTCATCTCTTTGATTCTCTGTTCCAGCTGCTGCACGACTCCACCCTCCCCCCACTTCTTCCATGATGTGCTCTACCACATCTCCGTTCACCGGAGACCCACAGGTGGGACAGCGACCCAGGCGGCGAAACGCATCCACCAGCAATCGAACCCCTGTCTCCATCTCTTCTTCTTTTTGCCGTCGGAACTTCTTTCCTTCCGACAAACGGCGACGAAGATCCGTCAGGCGGTCTGAAGCCCCCCGTAACGTCCGAAGGCGCTCCATATCCGCCGTAATCCGTTCCATCTCTTTGGCTGGCAGATGCTCCGTTCGCTTTATCCATCCTTCCCAGTTGCGCCGGGTGCGGGACAATTGCTTAAGACGCGGAGATAGCCGTTCCAACTTACGCAATCGCTGCAGCCGCTCCTCCCATGCGTCCACCGATATCGCATCCGCCTGTTTGGCCTCATCACGAAGACGGATTAACCCTTCCCGTTCACGCAAGATGGTTGAATGGCGTTCCCGCAACTCGACCCATGAAGCCAAACGGCGGACGGCTTCACCCAGATCCTGCAGCCCTAACTCCGCCTCTTCACACCGGGCCGTTTCCTTCAATACTTTTTCCGTCCGCTCCCGTTCCCGCCGGTGGTCGTGAAACTGCCGCCGGATCCGGAGCAATTCCTTTGTCCGCCGCAATCCTTCTTCCATCCCCGTCAAACGGCTTTCCAGCATGGGAAGGGACTCCAGTGAATCCAATTGTCGCCTCGTCTTTTTCTTTTTTTCTTTGCATAGGGCCCACGATTCACGCAAATGGAGGAGTCGGTTTAGGACTTCCTCCTTCTTTTTCGCCTCAGCATACCGGCTTTCTGACTGAGCCAGCACTCTAACCTGTTCTGGAAGGGGCGCGTACGGCTTAAGAGCCTCATCCAATCGTTCCACTTCCCGGCTGAGGTGACGCATCTCAACCGCCAGGTTTTTCTGGTCCTTGGCCGTCGACTGCAGAGCTAAATCGATGAGATGGGCCCCGCTGACCCGGCCGATCGATTTCGCTTTCACTCCCCCTGTTTCCGAAAGGAGAAACGGTCCTTCCAACTGTGTGCCAAATTGAGCCGGCAAATTCCAATCGGTATCCATTTTAAGAGGATGCATCCCGTGAGCCTCCATCACTTCCAGAGGAACATTCCCCCCAAAACCTTCAAACACCCGCTCGTTTCCGTCCGGATCACGAAGGGTATACCGATTGACGGATGGGGATCGTTCCCTTACGATGGTGACTCCATCAGTCAAGGTGAGGGCGACGCGGCACCGGTCTTTTCCCGCCCGGATGAAGTCGCTTCCCCGCGGCTGGTTGTACAGAAGCCAGCGCAGTGCCCGCAGGATAGCGCTTTTCCCGCTGTCCGAGGGACCTACGAATACATTGAGACCGTCGGTTAAGTCGATCTCCGTCCGACCGTGGGATTGAAAGTTTTCAATCACCACCCGTTGGAATCCCTTCACCCGTCCTCTCCTCCTTCCCCTGCCAAGCGCTCCTGGGCAACGGCGATCCGACGCATCGCCTCCGCTTTTACCTCATCGTCGATCCCTTCCAGTCGAGCGATCTCCTCCACGATGTCCAGAATGCCAATTCCCTTGAAATCCCCGGCGGCCCGTACTTCCTGAACGAATGAGGCCATTTTTTCCTCCCGGTATGCCGCCTTTTCCAAATAGGAGCGATCCAACACCATCTCCCCGGGAGAAGCGCAGGTGATGGGGAGAAAGCGGACATCCACACGGTCTCCAAAGGAAAGCAGCACCACCTGGGGCAACCGCTTCATCTCCGAGGGATGATTGTTGATCCGGGCTAATGCACCGGGATTGATAATGTATCGTCCATCCCGGTGCTGCAAGGGAAAACCGGCATGGTAATGCCCCGTCAACAACACGTCCACATCTTCATACCAGAGCTGGTTCACCATGGTGTGGGCCACCCCTTCCGGCAACGCTCGATCCACCGCCATCCCGTGCACCATATGTACCGCGTAATCCGCTTCGACGCTTTTCTCCACCCGGTAGTCCTCCGCGGGGTCCCGCTTGTCCAGTTGATAGTGAAACGGCTGACCCGTCACCTGAACCGCTATTCCCTGCTGCCGCACCCAAGCCCGCTGACCCGGATGCAACAGACGAATCACTCCGAATGCATCCAGAAGACCCAACATGGATCGATTCACCGTATCGGGATTGTGGCCGTAGATGTCGTGGTTACCGGCAATGGTGTAAAGCGGAACCTTCAATTGACGCAATATCCGGGCAAACTCCCGTACCACCGCCGGGGAGATATCCGGTCTGTCAAACAGATCCCCCCCATGGAGAACGGCATCTACCCGTTCCCGGCGGGCGATTTCCACCACTTCCGCCAGTTTCTCCCGCAGCGTTCCCACAAAATCATCCACCCGGCTGCGGGGAGCCGTTCCCCTGATATGGGTATCGGTCACATACAAGAGACGGACCATGGCTTCACTCCTCTTCTCCTTGGTGTCGCGCCTGTAGCTCCCGCAGCACCGGATAAACCCTTGAAGCAGGAAAGCCCCGCCTCAACAAATACTGGCCCAGGCGGCGTTCCACCGTGGGCCAGGAGTATCGGCGGAGTCGGGCGTACCGCTTTTCCGCCACTTCCCGGATCCGGGACTCTTCATCCCCCTCCAGCCGAAGCAAAGCCTCTTCGATCCATTCCGGAGAAATCCCCTTTTGCTCCAGCTCCTGCCGCAACAGGAGAGGGCCGTAACCCTTTCGTCTGCTTCGTTCCTCTACCCATTCCCGAGCAAAACGGCGATCATCCAGGTATCCCTCTCGTTTCATACGGGAGAGGACGGACGCGATATGACGGGAAGCAAATCCTTTTCCAGTCAAATGCCGTTCCACTTCCGCTGTTGTACGAGGGCGGATTCCCAGGAAGCGCAGGGCGGCTTGATTCGCCTTGTTGGCTTCTTCCTCTTCCAAGATGGCTTTCCATTCATCGGGATCCACTTTCATCCCTTTGGACAGGGCGAATCGGACCAGCACATCTTCATGAACAGCCAGCCGGTATTCACCGTCGATGTGGATATTGTAACGGGGCGCCCCGCTCTTTTGTCTCTCAATGCGCGTGATCGTTCCCGTCTCCATCGGTGTTCGACCCTTCCTTTATCCATCAGTTTATTCTTTCAAATCCAGGGAGAGCGTTTCCGTATCCTCTTTCTTTTTCTTGCTCTTCGGCTCTTCCGCCGGTTCTTCTTCCGGTGACACACTCAAGTTGAAATGCTCCCGGATCTTGTTTTCGATACGGCGAGACACCTTGGGGTTTTCCTTAAGGAATTGCTTGGCGTTTTCCCGCCCTTGGCCCAATCGGTCCCCGTCAAAGGAATACCAGGCACCGCTCTTTTTCACCACATCCAGGTCACTGCCGATATCCAGAATGCTTCCTTCCCTTGAGATGCCTTCTCCGTACATGATATCCACTTCCGCCTGCTTGAAGGGTGGGGCCACCTTGTTCTTCACCACTTTGATCCGGGTGCGGTTCCCCACCATTTCATTTCCTTGCTTGATCGTCTCGGCGCGGCGCACTTCCAGTCTGACACTGGAGTAAAACTTGAGGGCGCGGCCGCCGGGAGTGGTCTCCGGATTGCCGAACATCACCCCGACCTTTTCCCGGATCTGGTTGATAAAGATCGCGATCGTTTTGGATTTGCTGATCGCACCGGAAAGCTTCCGCAACGCCTGAGACATGAGACGGGCCTGCAAACCGACGTGAGAATCCCCCATCTCCCCTTCGATCTCCGCCTTGGGTACCAGTGCGGCCACCGAGTCAATGACAATGATATCGATGGCGCCACTACGCACCAGCGCTTCGGCGATTTCCAATGCTTGCTCTCCTGTATCGGGCTGAGAGAGTAACAACTCGTCGATGTTAACTCCCAACTTCTCCGCATATACCGGATCCAGGGCGTGTTCGGCATCGATAAAAGCCGCTTGTCCTCCCTCTCGCTGCACCTCGGCGATGGCATGGAGTGCCACGGTCGTTTTACCGGAAGATTCCGGTCCATACACTTCGATAATCCTGCCCCGAGGATAACCGCCGATTCCCAATGAAATATCCAGGGCCAACGCTCCGCTGGAGATCGTCTCCACCTGGTGGGTGCCGCCCTCGCTCATCTTCATGATCGAACCTTTTCCGAATTGCTTTTCAATCTGTCTCAAGGCCATATCTAATGCCTGACGGCGTTCGGACATGTCTGGACCACTCCTTCGTCCCTTTGGATACCCCCATCATACCGTGTTTTCAGATCTGTGCCAAGATCATTTACGAACATTTATTCGATTGTTTGTCTGCTGTCTTTTACGAACCAGACCATTATGTTAGAGTAGGATTATGATCGTAAGATAAGGGAAACAAAAGAATGAGCTGAACAGGATGGGTACAAGAGCTGCCTGATCATTCCATTTTCCGTGTAAATGCGGGAAGGGTGGTGCAGCTCTGTCACCCCTAAGAATGGATCAACACACCTTCATAAAGGAGTGCGAAGAAATTGGATAAAGAAAAAATCCAGGATGAAGTGATGGAAGCCCTGGAAACCGTGGAAGATCCGGAACTTCATATTGATATTGTCAACCTCGGCTTGGTTTACGACGTAGAAGCCGATGATGAGGGCAATGTCAAAGTAACCATGACCCTCACCGCCATGGGTTGCCCCTTGGCCGGGATGATTAACGAGATGGTGACTGCCGCCTGCAAATCCGTCGATGGCGTCAAGGACGTAGAAGTGAACATCGTCTGGAACCCCCCGTGGTCTAAGGACCGTATGTCCCGCTATGCCAAAATGGCTTTGGGCATTCACTAAAGGTCAAGCCCGCTAATGATCACCCGCTTACAGGAGAAAAAGCGGAACAAAAAACCGGCGCCCGTTTCATCTAGGCGTCGGTTTTTTGTTTTTGTATCAGTTGCGATTGCGGGGGCGGGCCGGTTCCAGGTTTACCCGGGCCCCGTTGATCTTCGTTTGGCGGAGAGCTTCAAATACAAAGGGAGCCGCTTCATCCGGCACTTCCACAAAGGAGAACCGGTCGTAGATGTTAATGCGCCCCACCTTCTTGGGATGAATCCCCGATTGTTCCGCGATCGCTTTCACCAATTCAGGGGGACGAATGTTGGCATTGCGACCCACATTGATAAAGAAGCGAACCATTCCCGGAGATGCACCGGTTTCGCCGAAGTCATAGACGGCATCGTTACCGGAGGTGAAGCGGTCGGCAAATGCCATCTGCAGAGCCGCAACCGCCACTTTTTCAGGGTCATACTTAGCCGTCAGCGCCTCCACCATCTCCTGGAAGATGGAAGCCGGATCATCGGATTGGATAATCTCCTCCAACTGCTCCGTCAGCACCTGCTGCTGCCGTTCGGCCACCTCTTCCAAACTGGGCAGCTCACGGTTGGTCAAACGGTCACCGATTTCAATCTCGATGGATCGCAATTGTTTCATCTCACGAGGTGTCACCAGCGTCAAAGCGATCCCGGTCCTGCCAGCGCGGCCCGTACGTCCGATCCGATGGACATAGCTTTCCGAATCCTGCGGGATGTCATAGTTGATCACATGGGAGATATTGCCCACATCGATCCCCCGTGCAGCCACATCCGTTGCCACGAGCAATTCCACGTCTCCACGGCGGAATGCGTTCATCACCCGGTCCCGCTGCTGCTGGGCCATGTCCCCATGTAAACCGCCTGCCAGATACCCGCGGGCCGTCAGTGCTTCTGCCAGTTCGTCCACACCTTTTTTGGTCCGGCAAAACAAGATACCCTGGCTCACTTCCTCACTGTCCAGGATCCGACACAGGGACTCCAGCTTCGCGTTTTCCAACACCTTGTAGTACACCTGCTCAATCACCGGGGCTGTCACTTCCCCCCGACTTACGGTGATATAGCGGGGTTTACGCATGTATTTTTGTGCCAGTTGGCGGATTCCCTGAGGCATGGTTGCCGAAAAGAGCAACAACTGACGGGATTCCGGAAGAAATTTCATCACGGCTTCAATATCATCGATGAAACCCATGTCCAGCATTTCATCGGCTTCATCCAACACCATGATCTCTACATCATCTAGTTTCAAAGTCCCCCGGCGCAGATGGTCCAACATGCGGCCGGGTGTCCCGATCACGACATGGACTCCCTGCTTTAATGCCTTAATTTGCCGGCCGATGGATTGACCGCCATAGATCGGAAGCGTAATCACCCGTTTGGAACGGCCGATTTTACGAAGCTCTTCAGAGACCTGAATGGCCAACTCCCGCGTCGGTGCAAGAACCACGCTTTGCACCTGGCGTCGGCGTATATCAACGTGGTCCAGGAGCGGAATCCCAAAGGCGGCCGTTTTGCCGGTACCGGTCTGCGCTTGACCGATGACATCCTCTCCCCGAAGAACAGCGGGAATACATTCCGCCTGGATGGGAGAAGGTTCTTCAAACCCCATCTCGCGGACTCCTTTTAAAATGGAAGAATCCAGTTGGAAAGACTCAAAATTCATCGCGTCGTTTCACCTTTCTTTAAACGTTCTAGTAGAATAAACAAAGCATGCTTGGCAGCCCAGATCTGAATTTTTTCCCTGGAACCCCGCAGGGACAAGCGGTGCACGCTTGTCTGACGCCCCTTTTCCGCGATTCCCAGATAAACCAAACCTACAGGCTTCCCCTCGGCGGGATCGGGCCCCGCCACACCGGTAACACTGATGCCCCAGTCCGCATCCAGTCGATCCATCGCACCCTTCGCCATTGAACGGGCAACGGATTCACTGATCGCTCCATCCGTTTCAATCTGTTCTTTTGAAACCCCCAACCATTCATGTTTGGCTTCATCGCTGTAAGTGACGACCCCGCCCGGAAATACACTGCCAGCACCGGGGACGGATGTAAGCATCCGGGCGATCAGACCGCCCGTACAACTCTCCGCCACTGCAAGCGTGTTCCCTTTTTCGGCCAGTGCCCGGATCACCACCACTTCCAATGTGTCGTCATCCACACCGTAAAGGTGTTGACCTACCTCGTCCACGATCGTGTCTTTGACAGGTCGGATCAACGTCCACGCCCGCTCGTGATCCGGAGCTTTGGCAGTCAGGCGCACTGTGACCTCCCCTTCTTTCGACAAAGGAGCAATGGTCGGGTTCGCCTGATCGCGAATCATGGGAGCAATCCGCTCCACCAAATGCGACTCCCCGATTCCAAAAAAGCGAAGTACATGGGAAAGAAGCACTTCATTGGACGGGCGCAACCGCTCCAGGAAAACACGCACCTCGTTTTCAACCATCGGGTAAAGTTCCACCGGTGGCCCCGGCAGAAGGATATAAGTAGTTCTTTCATGGGTAACGGCCACTCCTGGAGCGGTTCCGTTGGGGTTGGAGAAAACCGTTCCTCCCGGAAACACCAGTGCTTGTTTGTAATTGGATGGCGGAACCTCCAATCCCCGTTTGGTAAACAGCGTTTCCATCGCTTGTACAGACGGGGGGTGCACAATCAGCTCCAGACCCAACACATCGGCGACCGCTTCCTTCGTCAGGTCGTCCTCGGTCGGACCCAAACCACCAGTGAACAACACCAAATCAGAGCGGGATTGCGCCGTCCGGATTACATCCTTCAATCGCTCCCGATTATCACCAACCGATGTATGGTAATACACATCGATCCCTAGTTCAGACAAAAAGCGTGACAAATACGCAGAGTGGGTATCCACGATCTGTCCCAACAACAGTTCCGTACCCACCGCTACCAATTCGGCCCGCAACCCATCCACCTCTCCTTTTGAGCGAAGCCTCTCCCGCCCTAAAAAGGGCAACCTTGGCGAAGCCCCTTTCGTTTATCGTCCTGAAAGGGAATCCTCTGCACTGTTCACCGCGTTCTGGAAAACCGGATCACTTGTCGGTTTTTAATGAAATAATCGATACCCGACCATACCGTGATCACGACCGCTAACCAGATAAATATCTGGGAAAAAGGAAATGCGATGGAAGAGAAGGGGAAATTGTTCAGCATCAAGGCTGCAATGGCAATAATCTGGACGATTGTTTTTAGTTTGCCCATCCGACTGGCGGCAATGACTTGACCTTCAGCCGCCGCTACCAGGCGCAGACCGGTGACGGCAAACTCGCGGCTGATAATCACAATCGCAATCCACGCATCCAACCGCTGCATCTCCACCAAAGAGATCAAAGCAGCGGAAATCAACAATTTATCCGCCAATGGGTCCAGAAATTTCCCCAAATTAGTGACCAATTTTTTCTTCCGGGCAATATACCCATCCAGACCATCAGTCACAGCAGCCAAGATGAATACAAGGGTGGCGATCAACTCACTGACTGTGATGACGCCTTGCCCCACCTTAATTTGCCCCATATCCACGTTGACCAGAAGGAAAATCATGATCACCGGCACCAAAAAGATGCGGGCAAGGGTGATTTTATTGGCCAGATTCACGTCGGCAAACCTCCCCCCGCGAAATCAAAACACGCCGGATGTTACATGGAATGCCAACACCCCGCGGTCGTTGAGCGCGACGGATCATGTTAAACGGGAGCGGGTGTGGCGACGGGATCGAAGCCAATTTCCCAGCCCCCCCAATAGGGTGCCCCGGTGTCCGGACACCGGAGAGGCAAAACGAGCCCGGCACGCTGGCGGGCTCGGTGGACGCGCACGTTCCCATTTTCGTCATTTCATCCGAAAGTCTTCCCCTATCCTTCCATGGGGGGTCGACGACTTCCCGGGTCAGAGGGAGGAGATCCCCCTCTTCTGAGGCTTCCCGTCAAGGTATAATCCCGAGAACCAATCATTGAACGAGTTTCTTACTCGCCTATTCAATTTCAGCGGTTCCGCACTCAGTGTTTTCATTGTACCCATAAACAGACCGGACTTGCAAGAGGTGAAAGACCTCCCCCGGATCGCGAGACCTGGAAACGAAGTAACAGGCGAGACTTGCACTCGGAAAGTGCACTCATGAAAACAACGCATATCTTTCCAGTTAAAAAAACGGGGAATGGACCCCCGTTTTATCATCTCTTTAATTTCAATTGATACGCTTGCGACTTTTTGGTTTCTGATGTATCAATGACATAATCGTTTACTCTCAATTGCACAAGATCGGGATTTTGAATCAGAAGAGAAATCCACTCCGGGTGTTCAAACGTTTTCGTTTCCCCCGCCGCCAGGTCTGCCTCTTCGGTTACAGCTTCTTTGGGTCCGCCGGCACGATACCGAAACCAAGTGTTCCCTTTGGCTTCCAGCGTCACTTCCACCTGCTCGGCATTCGTAATCTCAAATACATCCCCGAACTCATAGGTTTCAGCGGCTTGAACCAGTTGCACATTCGCTTCGCTGTCTTCTTGATCTTGAGGAGCGGCTTGGACTTTCTGGCCGGATGTTTCTTCTTCCTCTCCCCCTTCGTTACCAAACACATGGAATGCGTAGATGACAGTCGGGATCAAAAGAATAAACACCACCAGAAGAAGCCAGGCATAGGATCGTGAAAAGGTGAAGGGCAGAGAGAAACCTTTCGCCCGCTTTCGCCCTGCTTTTTGGGCGTATCGTTGCCGACGGCTGATAGATGGGAGCGGTGCTGTCTCTTCTTCTCCCTCATCGGAAGCCGTTTGCGTCATTTGATCGTAATATTTCAACAGGGGCATCGGTTGAACACCCAAGTACTCCGCATATGAACGGATAAACGCCCGACCGTAAAAGCTTCCCGGCAGTCGTTGGAAATCTCCCCTCTCAATCGCCTCCAGGTATCGAACCTGAATCTTGGTCTGCTGCTGTACATCTTCCAACGAGAGCCCGGCGCGTTCCCTCGCTGCTCGCAATTGATCCGTCGGATTGGACATGCCGGTTGCCACCTCCTGCGCCTCCTGGGAATCCTCCGGAGACGTCCCGCCAAGCCTCACACTGTGTCTTGTTCCCGTTTAGTATAACGAAGCGTAAACACTCATGTCAAAAGGCTCCCGAGGGATATCCGAGAGCCTTACTTCGCCCAATTAATCTCGATCTGTTTGCTACCTGGATAGTTTGTGTTCACTTTTTGCCCGTTCACGGTCACGTCCACATTGGAGGCACTACCCAATTGGAGCCACAAGGTTTGTCCATCCTGATAGGAGAACGGGAACACATCCCCGGCTTTTAACACCTTATCCTCCAACATGCCTCCGACTTCCTGGTTTCGAATTTGAAACCAACACTCCCCTTTGGCTGTCAGCTTCAATTCAATCTGGTCCACATTGGTTAATTCATAACGATCCGGACCGTTGCTCCCCCTTTCCAGGGGAGTCAGAATCGCACCGGATGCTTCTGGGGCCTCATCTCCCGAACCTTCCTCCCCTTCCTCAACGGTTTGTTGGTCGGAAGGTTCCGGATTGGCCGGTTCATCCGCATCGCTGAAAACCATTAACCAAACCAACCCCGCAGTAGCCGGGATCAACAAAACGGCACCACCGATGAGGAATCGGGTATACCACGTTCCTAACGTGGTATTCTTGTCATTTTCTTCCTGACTCCGCTTGGAACGAGAGGTGCGTGACGGGGTTCCCCCACCGTTGGCTTTATCGCTTCGACGAAGTGGTGGTTCTTTTCCTCCATGCCCTTCCTCATCCGATAAACCCTGGATCTGTCTGGTCCGAGGAGACAAACCCAACTCCTGCGGCTCCGGCATGTCCGGAGGGAGGGTAGGCCGACGCGCGACACCTTCCCTTCTGGAAAGAGCGGGGGATTCTCCTGAAACCGTTTCCTCCATCCCCCCTGATGGAGGGATCATCTGGCGCGAAACGTTTCGTTGCCTCCCCTCCCCTATGGGAGGATCAGGGGAAACTCGCCCCCTCCGATTGGTTGCCAACTGCGATTGAGAAAGACGGGATGGGCGGTGTGTCTGTGAACCCTGCCCGCCTACACCAGGCCGCTGCAAATGTTGAACCAAGGATCTCGGATCCAGCCCTAAACGAGTCCCATACGTCCGCAGGTAGGCCCGGGCATAATAGGGACTGGGCATATGTTGCCAATCCCCGGCTTCTAATGCAGCCAAGTATGCCGCCGGAATCTGGATTTCCCCTGCCATCTCCTCCAAGGTATAACCCAACGATTCCCTGGCTTGCTTGAGCCGGTGACCGATTTCTATCGACACCCGGCCCACCTCCTACTGTCATTATCGTTTATGAGGTGTGATGAATTATTTCTCCAATTGAATGCGATAGCTTTTAGGAACATCCTGGGCAGTTGTGTCGATCTCCTGACCGTTCACTTTGATTTCGGTATTGGAAGGTTTCCCCAATCGGAACCAAACCACTTCTTTATCCGTAATCTTTCGTTGATCTCCCACTTTGAGCTCAAAGGTTTCCCCTTTGGGATCGTTCACTTTACTGCCGAAGCGAAGTTGGCTTTCCCCTTTGTTTGCCTTGATCTCGATTTCGATTTGTTCCGCCCCGCTCAGCGTGTAGAGATCCCCTTCTACGTCACTGCCTGCTTCTGTCACTTGCAACTTGACCTGTTCAGGGGTTTGGGCGTCCACCTTCGGGGTGCTGCTGCCGGCGGTATCCGCATCGTCCTGCTGCTCTGTATCAGCCGCAGTATCCTGACCCGGCCACAGACCCGCTGCGTAGACTCCAACAGGAATCAAAATCAGGGCACCGACAGCGGCCACGCGCACCAACCAATTGGCCTTTTTCTTCTTCGGCTTGCCATCTCCCTGTTCGATCCCTTTGCTCACCTCTTGGCTCACACGGCGGGGAGTAAAGGTGTTTTGGCTGACAGACTGTTCCCCTTGCGGCGGAATCTGCCGTCCACCCGTCTGTTGCCCGACTGGTGGAACCTGAAATCGTTGAGTGGTTTGTCCCGGCGGAGGAGCCGAACCGGGATCGTGGGCCACCCGGTTAGGGCCTGTCCCTTGCATGGGTGATTTACCCTGCTGGAAGGGTTGGGTCTGACCCTCAAAAAAGGGCTGGGTTTCCGAATGCGGGTCATCCACTGGTTGTTGAGGGGGCCGAGACGGCGGTGCCATCCGCTGCGACTGGGGTGAATAAGTACGTCCGATGCGGGGGTGTCCCCCGGACATGCGATTGCGGGAAGGGGGTTGTACCGGCTGCCTCCCGGTTCCCTGACGCGGCGGCTGGGTCGAACGACGGCCGGACGGGCGTCCCGCCACCGCAAAACGCTCGTAACGATCCAGCAACGGCTGCGCGTCCAAACCCAAACTGTGGGCATATGTGCGTAAAAATGCCCGGACATAAAAGGGGCTGGGCAAGGACTCAAACTGATCGTTTTCCAAAGCACGCAGGTACTCGATATGGATTTTGGTGTTTTGCTGCACCTGATCCAAGGAGTAACCCATGGATTCACGCGTTTGTCTTAGATAGGATCCGATACCTGACATATGGGACACACCTCCTGTTTTCCTTCCTGACTATCGTATGTCAAAAGCTGCTATGTCGTTGTCCAACACCTCGTACGAGATGGCCTCATCGGGGTGATTGCGCAGCTCGATGATGTAATCGAAGTCTTCAAAGGAGAACTCCGTCTCCCGGACAAAGATATCCGGGTGCTCAATTACTTTGGTCGCTCCCATGCGCATAATCTCCTGAACCAGCATGTGATGCCGTTCCGTCGACCGCAAGGTGGAAACGATTCCGTCGATGATATAAACGTTGTTGGGGGTCATCTCGTCGTCAGCCAATTGTTTGCGAACCGTTTGTTTCAGTAGCGTGGAAGACAGAAAGGTCCATCGTTTATTGGCACAGACACTGGAAGCGACGATCGATTCGGTCTTGCCCACACGGGGCATTCCCCTCACTCCCACCACTTGGTGTCCGTCTTTCTGGAAGAGCTCGGCCATGAAGTCTACCAAAAGGCCGAGCTCTTCACGGGTAAAGCGGTATGTTCGTTCATCTTCCAGACAACGGTCTAAGTAGCGTCCATGGCGAACCGCCATACGATCCATGAGTGTCGGAGGACGGATGGCGGTAACCGTAATATTGTCCACGCGATTCAGAATTTGCTTTAATGCGTGGATCTTCTCCTCATCATCGGTATTGAGCAACATTCCCCGCCGTTTATTTTCCACACCGTTGATCGTTAGGATGTTAATGGAAAGCATCCCTAATAATGAGGCAATATCACCCAACAAACCCGGACGATTCTTATGAATCTGATATTCCAAATACCAATCGTGGCCGCCCATTCCAACACACCTTTCAAAACCGACCTTCTGTCGAATTGTTCAGTAGATTGCCAGACCGAGCAAATTTGGTATTTAGTATATCACATGTTTAAGAAGAAGCGAACCCTATACGCCCAAGAAATAAAACAAACGCCCTTCATGATAAAGGGCGTTTCCAATTAAAGGTTTTTAATGTTGACGTTGTTCCCCGCCGTGAACCAATTTCACCATCAAACCGGCCATCATGCGTTGCTCTTCTTCATCCGCGCAATTCCACAGCTCTTTTAACAAACGTTCCTGATCATTCTTGGGATCGATATCCTGAGCCAAGTAATCACCGATCTGGTAAGCGACATCATTAATTGTTTCTTTATCCATCCCCAGGGACTGTCCTTGTTCCACCCGCTGGTTCAGGAAGCTTTTCCATTCCTCAAAGTTGTTCAATACCGACATGGGCACTTCCCCTCCTTTTCCATAAACCTGCCTTCTATGGATAATATGATCCAAAATGGAGAGATCTATTCGAACCTCATGGAGCCCATCCACCATTGATATGAAGTACCTGACTGGTGATATATCCTGCATCGGGGCCGCACAGCCAACAAACCATGGAGGCTACTTCCGCTGGATGTCCCAACCGTCCCGCAGGGATCTCCTCCACCAAAGCCCGTTTCTCTTCCGCCGTCAGTTGACCATCCAACATATCGGTTTGAATCGCCCCGGGGGCTACTGCGTTGACGGTAACCCCCGATGGAGCCGTCTCCTTTCCCAAAGCCCGGACCATCCCATTGATCGCACCCTTGGCAGCGGAATAAAGAACTTCCCCGGAACCGCCGGACTCGCCCCAGATCGACGAAAGGAGGATCATTCGACCAAACCGGTTTCGCACCATGGCGGGCAACGTCCGCCGGATTAAAAAAAACGCCCCGCGGACATGTGTATCCATCACCCGATCATATTCGTCATCAACCACCTCTTGAAACACCGGGCTCTCTCCCGTGATTCCTGCGCTGTGTACCAAAATCGAAGGCGGGCCCCAGATTTCTTCTATCCGATCCACCATGGCTTCCACCTGCGAGCGGAACCGGACATCCCCTTGTATGGCGACGGATTCAACCCCGTACTCGCGACAGGTGCGTACCACTTCTTCCGCCTGGGTTTTGGACTGGTGGTAGCCGACCGCAACGACGGCCCCTCTTTCCGCCAGTTTGGCGGCCACAGCCGCACCGATTCCTCGGCTGCCGCCGGAGATCAAGGCGATTTGACCCGACAGCATCTTCTCCATATTTTGATTCCTCCTGGTTTACTGCTTAAGAAAAGCCGCGCCCGGCGGGCGCGGTGAGTCTGTTGACGACGATTTATGGGTCAGCGCGGATCAGCTAGCCGGCAGACATTCACTTCGCTTCCTGAGACCGTACAATGGATACGGCAAACCGATCCCAATCGATATGATCTTGCAGCCGTCGGTTGACCTCATTCGCCGAGAGGGACTCCAGCAGAGGCACCACCTGGAACAGATTGGCACCATTGAATTGATAACGGGTGAATTGGTTGGCAATCCACTCCGGGGAGTTAAGCGAACGCATGTAACCGCCCGTTTTTTTCTTGCGGATCCGATCCACCACTTCCGTCGGGATCCCCTCTTGTTGGATTTTGGGCAATGCCGACCGGATTCGGTCCACCAGCGTCTCAGGATCGGGCGTATCTCCTCCCACGATGGAAAAGCCATAACCCCGTTCCAGACTGTAATCATAGCCGAAGTGATCATCGATCAGTCCGTCGTCGTAAAGGGATTGGTACAGATCGGAACCTTCCCCGAAAATGGCCTCCAACATCACCTCGGTTGCCAATTCCCGACGAACCAGCTCTTCCCCTTGTAATCCGACTTCATTCCGGCTTTCTTTAAACCCGAACAAGCATTTAGGGATCCCCACAGTTAGGCGAATCTCCATTTTAGCCTGATCCACGCCCTCCGGTTCTTCGGGAAAGAACCGTTTGATCTCCCCCATCGCCTCAAATGGCTTGGTTTCTTGATTCTTGCGAACCAACTCCATGATCGATTTAGGGTCAATTGGCCCCACCACAAACAACAGCATGTTACTGGGGTGGTAGAACGTCTCATAACAAGTGTAAAGCGTCTCCTTATCGATCTTGGCGATGGATTCCACCGTCCCGGCGATATCAATTTTTACCGGATGTTCAGCGAACATCGCCGCAATCAACCCGAAATAAGAACGCCAATCAGGATTGTCGTCATACATGCGGATTTCTTGACCGATAATCCCTTTTTCCTTTTCCACCGATGGATCCGTAAAATAGGGGTCTTGCACAAAGTCGATCAACGTGGTCACGTTTTTTTCTACGTTACCCGTGGAGGAAAACAGATAGGCCGTCCGGTCAAAGCTCGTAAACGCATTGGCGGAAGCCCCCTGGTTGGAAAAGCGGCTGAAAACATCCCCGTCTTTTTCCTCAAACATCTTGTGTTCCAGAAAATGTGCGATTCCGTCCGGGACCCGGATCTTCTCACCTCCAGGAGGCTGAAAGTGATTGTCGATCGAACCGTATCGGGTGGTGAACGTCGCATAGGTTTTATTAAAACCCGGTTTGGGCAACAGGTACACTTGGAGACCGTTGGGCAGTTTTTCGTAAAACAGCGTTTCCTCCAACTGCCGGTGTTCAATTCGATCCATGGGCCGCTTCCTCCTTCTGGTCCCGCAGGAAGTAGATCGTATCCAGTTTCACTTGTTGAGCGATCGCTGTCACATCGTCACGGGTGACCGTCTCCAGTTCCCGGACCATCTGTTCCAGAGACCGCTTTCGCCCGGATATCACTCCGTGGTAGTGGGCATCGATCAAGTCATATGCCCGATCCTGCCGTTCCCGCAGTTGGTTAATCAGCATCGCCCGCGTCTGTGACCACTCGGTTTCATTAAATTTCCCTTGGGCCATCAGGTCGAACTGCTCCTGAATGATATCTACTGCCCGCTGGTAATTGTCGATCTCAATCCCTGACTGAACCGTCAGGATCCCTTTATGGCTCTCGATGCGGGATGCGGCATAGTAGGCGAGGCTCGCTTTTTCCCGAACATTGACAAACAGCTTGGAATGGGGGAATCCACCCAAAATCCCGTTATACATCAGCAAAGCCGGGTACGTATCATCTGCATAGGTAACGGGTGTGCGATAACCCATATTTAATTTACCCTGATTGACGTCCAGCCGATCGACCACTCGCTTGACATCCTTCACTTCCGATTGAACCAACGGAGACGGCACAGGGGTTCGATTCCCGCTTCCCACATCAAAGTGGCGCTTTACCAGCGATTCCACTTCCGTACGGGACAGATGACCGATAAAATACAAATCAAGCGGACGGGTTCGGAGCAGTTCACGATAGTATGTATAGAGATTTTCGGAATCGATCTCGTCCAAATCCTCCAACCTTCCGTGGTTGAAGAGAGCATAGGGCTCGCCCGCACACATTTCGGATACGCAGCGATGGGCGGCATAACGGATTTTATCATCCATGAGGCTCTCGATTTTTTGCTTCAGATTCTTTTTTTCCGATTGGATAAAGCCGTCGGCAAACCGTTCCCCATCGATCGCCGGCTGTGTGAGAATCTCTCCTAAAAAAGCAGCCCCTTCTTCCAGCAGGGAAGAGGTTCCGGTTAAAAACCGTTCATTGGCCACTTCCAGTCCCAGCTGCATCACATGGTTTTCCCCGCGTTTGGTGACATCACCAAACAGATTCGCTCCGTACATCTCATCCAATTTCCGCTTCAGCCCCACAGTGGTCGGATAGGTTCGTGTTCCCCGCTGCAGCACGCTGGGCAACAGAGCATGCCGTGTCACTGTCTCGGGAGAGAGACTTTGCTGAACCATCACCATCAGCAGGTTGGTTTTAAATTTTTCCGTTGAACAGATGTGAATGCGGGCATTTCCCGCCTCAAAGCTCTCAAAATGCAAAGCTTCCGTCACAACCACACCCCTTTTCATTATCTGATGTACTTTCATTATAGAGGAAGGGATCCCCCCTAGAAAAGTAACAGCATTCCCTCCTCTCAAATTGTCGTCCTTTTGTTCCATAGTATGACCGACCATCCGAGAAATGTTTCCCTAATCCAACAAAAAACGACCGCCGGAAAAGCGGTCGCAGTTTAAGAATAACATTTTCACTCTATGAGCCCTCCCGCCGATAGAAGCGGGAATTTATCCGATTAGGATCATCGATCATGTTTATCCGGCATTACCGACTATCCGTTTCGTATGGTTTTCCGATAGCAGCAGGTGCTTCCGCACGTCCCACGAATCCGGCCAGTGCCAAGATCGTCAAGATATACGGCAGCATACTCAACACCTCACTGGGTACATACGCGGTCAACCCGATCAGTTGGCCGATGAGGGCGAGGGAAACCGCAAACCCGAAGAAGGTGGCCGCACCGAACGCACCGAAAGGATGCCACTTCCCAAAAATCAAGGCGGCCAAAGCGATAAATCCTTGTCCGGCAACCGTTGTCTGGTTAAATTCACTTCCAATCGCGATGGAGAGCCCCGCACCCCCAATTCCAGCCAGCGCTCCACTGACCAGAACAGCAATATAGCGCATCTGAATGACGGATACTCCGTTCGTCTCCGCAGCCCTCGGGTGTTCCCCCACGGCTCTCAGCCGCATGCCGAAAGGTGTACGGTAAAGGATGAAAAAAGAAAGAATGGTGACCAAAACGGCAATATACGTAGTGGGGAATGCGTTGAACAAGGCGGGACCGATCACCGGAATCTCACTTAAACCGGGAATCGGCAGCCGCTTCAACGTATCGGCGATGGCCGGCGTCTGGGCGGCTCCCTCATACATCGATTTCACCAGGTAGACGGCAATCCCCAAAGCCAAGAAGTTAATCGCAACCCCGCTCACCACTTGGTCAGCTCGAAAGGTGATGGAAGCAACCGCGTGGGGGATGGCAAACAGGATCCCCGCCAACATCGCCGCCAGCAGTCCCACCCAGGGATTGCCCGTCGCCAGCGTTGAGATGGCAGCGGTAAATGCCCCGATGGTCATCAACCCTTCCAGTCCGATGTTTACCACCCCGGACCGCTCGGAAAACAGTCCGCCCATTGCCGCCAAGATCAGCGGAGTGGCGTAAAGAACGGTGGTTTGCAGTATGCTGGTCAACATATCCATCACTTCTTCCCTCCCTTCTTAAACTTCTGCATGATCCAGCCGGAGATGTTGGCGGCTACAAACAGGATGATCGCCGCAAACACGACTCGGACCACTTCGAAGGGAACTCCGGCGGCGAACTGCATGTTGCTGCCGCCATAGGTGAGAACTCCGAACAGGGTGGCGCCTAGCAGAATCCCCAGCGGGGCATTGGCACCCAGGAGGGCAACGGCGATTCCGTCAAAGCCGATTCCCGTGAAAGCCCCTTGGATCGATAGATATCCGGCGGTTCCCAACACTTCGGACGCACCGGCGATTCCGGCAAAACTTCCGCTGATCATCATGGACAACACGATGTTCCGTTTCACGCTCATTCCCGCATATTCCGAAGCGTGAGGATTAAGGCCCACGGACCGCAATTCAAAGCCCAGGGTGGTGCGCCAAAGGAGAAAATACATAAAAAATGCGGCTAAGAGCGCCAGTAAAATCCCCAGGTGAATACGTGAGCCTTCAAACATCGACGACAGGAAATCCCACCGCAGCGATGCCGATTCCGGGATGCGGGAGGTGGAGTCCGCCCCGCTGGTCAACCAGGTCCGCACCGTAACATTAGCCAGATAGAGGGCGATGAAGTTCATCATGATGGTGGTGATCACCTCGTGGACACCCCGAGTCGCTTTTAGCAAACCCGGCAAAGCGGCCCACAACGCTCCCCCCAATGCTCCAGCCAGCACCGCAGCCGTCACATGAAGAACGGGAGGAAGGTCCAGTTTCAGAGCCACGATCACCGCCGTCAACTGACCGATAATAAATTGCCCTTCCACCCCGATGTTAAACAATCCCGTCCGAAAAGCCAGCCCTACCGCCAAACCTGTCAGAATCAAGGGAGTGATCGTTCGTATGGTTTCACCCATGTCATAGGGTTGCAGAAAAGCACTTTTAAAAAGCGCTCCATAGGCTAGGATGGGATTGTACCCCGCCGCGATCATCAATACTGCTCCCACCAGCATCCCGAGCAAGACGGAAATAACGGAAGAGAGCAGAGTGGATTGTTTATTGATTTTCGAGAGTACCTGCATCAGGCGTCCACCTCCGTTCCGGTTCGACCACCGGCCATTAACAACCCGACTTCCTCTTCGGTTACGGTGGCCGGATCCACCCATCCGGCAATCTTCCCTTCATAAATAACGGCTACCCTGTCGCTCAATTTCAGCACTTCGTCCAATTCCAGCGACATCAGGAGCACTGCTTTGCCTTTATCCCTCTGCTCGATGAGACGACGATGGATAAACTCAATCGCCCCCACGTCCAAACCGCGGGTGGGCTGGGCTGCGATGAGTAGATCGGGGTCCCGGTCCACTTCCCGGGCGATGATCCCTTTTTGCTGGTTCCCCCCCGACAAGGCTCGAGCCAAGGTATGCAAATCAGGCGTGCGGACATCAAACTCATCGATCAGCTTTTTTGCATAGCGATAAATCTGCGAAAATTGCATGACCGTTCCTTTGGAGAAGGGGGACTGATGGTACGTCTGCAATACCATGTTCTCCCCGATGGAGAAGTCGAGTACCAACCCGCGGCGATGACGATCTTCCGGGATATGGCCTACTCCGGCGCGGGTGATCTGCCTCGGCTTTTGGTTAGTGATCTCTTTTCCGTTCAACCGCACGTGACCCGCATGGGATTTACGCAGTCCGGTTATCGCTTCCAACAGTTCCGACTGTCCATTACCGTCCACTCCGGCTAGACCGACAATCTCTCCGGCACGGACATCCAAGTCCAGGCCCCTTACAGCATCCACCCCACGGGCATCGGCGACAAACAGATTCTCCACCGATAATACCGTCTCTTGAGGAGAGGCCGGCTTCTTGTCCACCCGAAAGGAAACCTCCCGTCCTACCATCATGGATGCGAGTTGATTCGGATCGGTTTCTGCCACTCTGACAGAACCGATGGTTTTTCCGCGGCGGATAATGGTAACAGCATCGCAGGCACGCATAATTTCTTTCAGTTTATGAGTAATAAAGATAATCGTTTTTCCTTCTTGGACGAGATTCTTCATAATCTCGATCAGCTCGTCAATTTCCTGGGGAGCCAAGACCGCGGTAGGCTCGTCCAAGATCACGATATCGGCACCTCGATACAGCGTTTTCAAAATTTCCACCCGTTGTTGCATTCCCACAGAGATATCGCGGATCTTGGCTCGGGGATCGACTCTTAACCCGTATCGGTCCGATATGGCTTGCACTTCCTGTTCCGCTTTTTCACGGTCGATCATTCCGCGACGGCTCGGTTCCACACCGAGAATGATATTCTCGGTGACTGTAAAGGGTTCCACCAGCATGAAGTGCTGATGGACCATTCCGATGCCCAGGCGTCCGGCATCGTTTGGACCGGTGATGGTGACGGGATTTCCCTTAATGAGAATTTCACCCTCGTCGGGTTGGTATAAACCGAACAGGATATTCATCAAGGTGGATTTTCCGGCACCATTTTCCCCGAGTAAAGCATGAATTTCTCCCTGCTTTACGGTCAAATGAATGTTGTCATTGGCGACAACGCCGGGGAATCGTTTCGTAATCCCTTTCATTTCTACGACATTCATCCTGTTATCCCCCTCTCTTACCGGCGAAACAGGGCTAGCTCACGGCTAGCCCTGTTCCGCTTCAAATCTGTTTGGTACAGTGGAAGTCTCATTCGGTAAATGCTTCCGCTTATGATTATTTGGAGGGAACTTCAATTTCGCCATCAATGATTTTCTGCTTGTACTCTTCCACCGTTTTTAAGACATCTTCAGGAACATGCCGATCTGTGGTTTCCGCAATGCTTACCCCTTCATCCTCCAAGCCGAGTACCACTTCTTGACCGCCCTTGAAGGTACCTCCCTCCAGATCGCTCATGATCTCGAACACGGCTACGTCCACTCGTTTCACCATGGAACTTAAGGTATGATCAGGAGCCAGTGCCGACTGGTCCATATCGACCCCGATCGCCCAATATTCTCCTTGTTCCCGGGTTTTTACTTCGTCGAACAGGCCTTTGCCCACACCACCGGCAGCGTGATAGATGACATCGACCCCGTCGTTATACATATTAGCGGCCAGCGAGCGGCCTTTGGCCACATCTACGAAGCTTTCTGCGTAAGCCGCAGTCACTTTGGCATCGGGGTTAACCGCTTTCACACCGGCAGTAAAGCCTGCCTCAAATTTCTTGATAAGGGGAGAAGTAATTCCACCGATAAAGCCCACTTTGTCCGATTGAGTCATCGACCCTGCAATAACCCCCATCAAGAAGGAGCCTTCCTCTTCTTTAAAGGTAACAGCCACCACATTTTCCGGAATGTCTCCACCCAGGTTGCTGTCCACGATCCCAAACTTTGCATCCTGGAACTGGTTCGCCACTTCCGGGATCGCTTTTTCAAATTTAAACCCAACTCCCCAGGTGATGTCTCGTCCGTCACGGGCAAACTTGGTCAGGTTGGGAATATAATCTTCATCCCGCTTGGACTCTAAATAATCGATATCCGCGCCCAGTTCTTTTTCAGCCTGCTTAAAACCTTCCCAGGAAATTTGGTTGAAGGACTCGTCGTTCAAACCGCCTGTGTCAGTCACCAGGGCTGCGCTGAATTTGTCTTCCTCGCCCGGTTTCCCTTCATCGGTTGCACCGCCGCAAGCGGTTACAAACACCAACACTGCGCTTAACAAGCCGGCTGCCCATGCTTTCTTCAACATGCGAGAACCCCCCCTTGTGTAAATGGAAGAGCAGATGCTGGCCAGTTCAAAGGCTGATCCACCCCTTCTCTCACCCTGTCCAGTAAATGCTCCTCTACTGTTATACCATGGGTCATTTCATTTTGCTACTATTTTGTGCCGAGTACATATCAGCAATACGCAGTAGTGCATAGTAACTATATGGAAACCCGGAAGGCGACCACCTCCCGGGCTTTTTTTGTTTATATCGATGCATTCCGATTTTGCTGCTGTTGGCTCCATTGTTCCGGACCCATCAGAACTTCTCGGGGTTTGCTGCCCTCATAGGGTCCAACAATCCCGCGCTCTTCCATAAAATCGATCAAACGGGCCGCTCGGGTGTAACCAATACGCAAACGGCGCTGCAGGAGAGACACGGATGCGGTTTTGGCTTCCACCACCAACTGAACCGCTTGTGGAAAGAGCTCATCTTCCACCTCTTCATCGCTTCCGCTTCCCGTATCTTCAGGAATCATCTCCTCCTGGTAGCGAACTTCCTGCTGATCCGTCACAAAACGAACCACTGCTTCCACTTCTTTGTCAGACAGGTACGACCCCTGCACCCGAATCGGTTTGGAAGCCCCAACGGGCAAGTACAGCATATCCCCCCGACCCAACAGCTTTTCGGCTCCTCCCATATCCAGGATTGTGCGGGAATCCGCTTGAGAGGACACGCCAAAGGCGATGCGGGACGGGATGTTGGCTTTAATCACCCCGGTGATGACATCCACCGACGGCCGCTGGGTGGCGATGATGAGGTGGATTCCAGCTGCTCGAGCCATCTGAGCCAACCGGCAGATGGCGTCTTCCACATCGGCGGGAGCCACCATCATCAGATCCGCCAACTCATCCACGATCACCACGATATAGGGAAGTGTGAGGCCTTCGCTTCCTTGTTCCTTTTGGATCTGGTTGTAGCGTTCGATATCCCGGGCACCGGAGTCGGCGAACCGTTCATAGCGCTTCTCCATCTCCGCTACCACTTTTTTCAGGGCGATGGCCGCTTTGCGGGAATCGGTCACCACCGGCGCCAACAAGTGAGGAATGCCATTGTAGATGTTAAGCTCCACCATTTTGGGGTCGATCATCATAAATTTCACTTCATTGGGCTTGGCTTTATACAAGATGCTGCAGATGATGTCATTGATGCAGACACTTTTGCCGGCTCCGGTTGCACCAGCCACCAGCAGATGAGGCATCTTCGTCAAGTCACCGACAATCGGCTCCCCGGAAATATCCCGACCCAAGGCGATGGACAACTTTGACGAGGATTCATGATAGTGGGAGCTTTCCAGGACGTCGCGCAAACCGACGATGGAAATCTCAGGATTGGGCACTTCAATTCCCACCGCCGCTTTTCCCGGTATGGGAGCTTCGATGCGGATATCCTTGGCAGCCAGCGACAGCGCGATGTCATCCGACAAGTTGACGATGCGGCTCACTTTCACCCCGATATCCGGTTGCACTTCGTATCGGGTTACGGCGGGTCCTCGGTGGATTTGTGTCACTTTTGCCTTTACACCAAAGCTTTCCAGTGTGGTTTCCAGCTTTTTAGCGTTGTCGGTCATCCCTTGACGCTCCCGGTTGCGCCCTTTGCTCTTCGGTTTTTCCAACAACGAATAGGGGGGGAGGCGATATTCCGGCAAGTCCTGTTCTTTGTTGAACTGAACCACGACACCTGCTGAACTTTTTTCCTCTTCCTTTCCCCGGCTTACATTCGGGGTTGAACCGGCCGGCTTCGTCTCTCGTGGAGGAGAAGGCGGGTCCGCTACAGGGAACAGCTCTTTCTGTTCCCAGTCCGACGGGGGGCTGATCTCTTGCTCCTTTTCGGAAAAATCGTGGATCACTGGAATCTCTTCTTCCGAAGCAGCCTTTTTTATCCGTTTTCCTTTACTTTTGCGGGTGGTCTCTTTCTGCTTCATCCGACCAAGGGCTTGGCTGAGGCGGACCTTCCACTCTTGAGTCGTCCGCCGCCACCAATCGCGGAACCGTTCCATCGCTTGAACGAAGGAAAAACCCGTTGCCAGAAGAGCACCTGCAATCCCGGTGGATACCACTGCGATGGTGGAACCGCCTCTGTCAAAAAGATACTGGAATAAGGCATATCCCAATGCTCCGACCATTCCCCCGCCAATATCCGTAGGAAGAGGGGATTGGCGTTCCTCCAATATCAAGTCCCAGGTAACCGGGATCACGGGACCGTCTACCCCCCGACGTTCCAAACCGTCGAAGGTGTCCATGTGATTCCAGACCAGAAAGGATAACAGCAGCAAAAGAATTCCTGTCCAACGGGAAGACCACTCCTGTGGCCACCGACGTTTAAACGCTAAGTAGCCGGCCATGAATATGCCTGCAAGGGGCAAGAGAAAATCCCAATTGCCGACGAACAGTCGGGACAAATACGTCAGTGATCGTCCCACTGCCCCCAGTTGAGCCATCGCCATCAAGGACAAGGTCAGAAGGATGATGGCATACAGCTCAAACCGAATGGCACGTTTCAATACCGTTCCTTTGGATTCTGTTTTCTTTTTCCTTTTTTTAGATCCAGCCATTCCCATCACCTTTTCTCATTTGCCGCTCATTCACCATATTATAGCATGGAAAGACCCTCCAAGTAGACTTGAAGGGTTTGAATGGATCAGGCATATATGCAAGTCTCCCGTCAGGAAGGCGGAATGGCAATACGCTCCCCCGGTTGGAAGCGCGGGTCCAGATAATGGCGGGGCTCCGGAGAGAGTAGGCGCTGAATACGGCCTTCCATCGGGCTGATCACCTCCACCTGCATCATCACCCCGTTCACGCTCACTTCCCGCACCGAAGTCGTTTGCGTTTCATCCATTAATGCCATCTCAGCTGGAATGATCGAATAGTAAATCACTGAACGATCCCTCCGTTGCGATTCTGCTCGATCTGTCGATTCAGTTCAGCCAGAGCGTCTCCCAAACCTCCCACCCGGTCGATCAAGCCGTGATTAACCGCATCGGGGCCGATCACATTGGTGCCAATATCCCGTGCCAATTCCCCGGTACGGAACATCAACTCCCGGAATTGTTCCTGTGAGATTTTGGAGTGGCTTGCCACAAACCGGATCACCCGCTCCTGCATCTTTTCCATGTATTCAAAGGTTTGAGGCACACCCACAACCAATCCGGTCAACCGGACCGGGTGGATCGTCATGGTGGCCGTCTCCGCGATAAATGAAACATTGGCACTGACCGCAATCGGCACTCCGATACTGTGTCCTCCTCCCAGCACCAATGAAACAGTCGGTTTGTTCATGGAGGCGATCATTTCGGCGATGGCCAGTCCTGCCTCCACATCGCCACCCACTGTATTGAGGATGATAATGATTCCTTCGATTCCCGGATTTTGCTCTGCCGCCACAATTTGCGGAATCACATGCTCATACTTAGTCGTCTTGTTTTGCGCCGGCATGACTAGGTGGCCCTCCACCTGACCGATGACGGACAGGCAGTAGATGTTGGAATCCAGTTGCGGTACGTTAGCCTGCCCCAGCTGCTGAATCGCATCAATGACATTTTTCTTGCGTTCTCCACCGGTTTCCGGTTCCACACCCGGCCCTTTGGGATCCACCGGGGCAGGCGTGGGTTGTGCGCTCGGTTCATTCGACATGGTTCATCCCCCTTTTCCCACCTAGTATGTGTCGAGAAAGGAGGAAGGCATGCAAAAAAAAGGGATTTGCGATTCATTTCATTTTCTAACATACACCCTCATACCCGTTTTCGGATACCAGCAAGATACTCCGCTTGCCTCTGGGCTCGTTTATCTGCTTTCTGTTCATTCACCACCAGAACGGCGTGGATGACACCGGGAAGCCAGCCAAAAAGGGTAAGAATCAGGTTGAGTATGGCTTGAAACGGTTTTCCCACAAACAAGACCGCCACAGGCGGAAGAATAATAGCCAATAAATACAACAACATTGCCGCTCCTTTCGATCAAGAGATCCATTTTATTCATCATATACGAAAAAGTCACTTCAATTCTACAGGTTTATCCATCGTTAGAGAGCCGGGATCTTCTCCGGCCCTCTGACTTCGTGTTCCCCCGGATTGTTACCCTGGTGCCGAAACTCATTTCATTTTGTTGAACTATAACGCTTATATTGATCAAGCAACCACTTTTCCAGCCATTTCCTCGCCTTTCCCCATAAGTGGATCATCATCCTCAATCTTTTCGCCTCCTGCCTCTTTGATATGTTTTTATCAAAAGAATCATGCTTTCCGTGACATCTTATACCATGCGTCAGAAAGCATATTTTCCCACGATGGTTTTCTTGCGGATTGCTCATACTGGATGATGATGCAAGGACTTTGTGGAGGAGAAAAATGATGAGTCACTGTCACACTTATGAGGACCGGCTTCGTATGCGGGACGGAACTTGTCTTCACTATCGCATCTGGGTTCCGGAACGGTTTCACTCCGCTGTCATCCTGGTCCATGGTGCCGGAGAGCACTTGGAACTGTACAAGCACTTGGGGAACCGATTTTCTCATGCCGGTCATGCTTTTATTATCTTCGATCTGCGGGGATTTGGTCGTTCCGATGGCAAAAGCGGTCATGTCACCTGTTTTGACGATTATTTAGAGGACATGAATCAGCTTATTCATTTTTTCAGACATAAACTGGGGGATATCCAAGTTTATCTGATTGGACATAGTTTAGGCGGACTGATTGTAACCCGCTATGCCCAATCCTATCCGGATACCATAAACGGAATGGTTTTGTCCGCTCCCGCTCTCGGCCTGCATATAAAGATCCCAACTCCCATTTATCGTTTGATTCAATTCATCAGCCGAGTGACACCAGGACTAAGTGTCAATCCCTATCGTTTGATGGAAAAAGCACAGCGCATATCAAGGCTGAAGCGATATATCTCTTATGATGTAAATACAAAGTTGAGCGACCCTCTGGTCGCATTGCGGTATTCCATCCGCTGGGTTCAAGAACTGCTTGTACACATTAACATCGCAATCAGCAAGTCCGAACATGTCCGGGTCCCCACTTTGTGTCTCTGCGGGGATCACGATCCTTTGATCTCCCCTCATGCAGTCCGCACATTTTTTGACCGGCTGACCGTCAAGGAAAAGGAATGGCGTCTGCTCCCCGGTGCCGGACATTGCCTGCTTCACTCGAACGAATCGACTCCAGCTGTGGATGCGTTAATGGAGTGGTTGCAGCAATCGAAGTGATGGATTAAACCAACAACCGCGATCCCTTATGGGATCGCGGTTTTATGTTCAATGGGTGACTGATCGGATGTTACACTTCCATGATGATCGGCAAGATCATCGGGCGACGGCGGGTTTGGTCATAAAGGAACCGACTCAGTGCATCGCGGATGCTGGTCTTTAGAGAAGCCCATTCGCTCACACGTTCGTTCGCGCACTTTTCCATCGTCTGGGTGACAATGCGGTTGGCTTCTTCCAGCAGTTTTTCGGACTCCCTTACATAAACGAAACCGCGAGAGATGATGTCCGGACCGGACAAAACCTTCCCGTTGTTTTTGCTGAGAGTAACCACAACCACCAGAATACCATCTTGAGACAACAGTTTCCGATCTCGCAACACGATATTACCGACATCGCCAACGCCCAAACCATCGATGAGGACGTTGCCCGTCGGGATTTTGGAACCATAGCGCGCTTTTCCGCCGGAAATTTCCACTGCATCACCATTATCGGCAATGAAAATGTTTTCCGGCCGCACGCCTACACTTTCGGCAAGTTGACCGTGAGCACGCAACATGCGGTGCTCACCGTGAATCGGGATGAAAAATTGGGGTTTCATCAGGTTGAGCATCAATTTAAGGTCCTCCTGGGACCCGTGTCCGGACACGTGGACACCTTCTTCGGAGTTGTTGCTGTAGACCACATTGGCTCCCACCCGGAACAACTGGTTCACCGTGCGGGCAACCGATTTCTCATTTCCCGGAATTGGCGTAGCAGCCAGGATCACGGTATCCCCCGGTAAAATCTCAATTTTACGGTGGGATCCATGAGCCATACGGGTCAAAGCGGACATAGGTTCCCCCTGGCTGCCCGTTGACATGACCGCCACCTTATGGGCAGGCAAGCGGTTGATATCATCCGGCTCGATCAAAAGATCCGGTGGGACACGCAGGTAACCCAACTCCATCCCAATATTGACCACATTGACCATGCTGCGGCCAATGACCGCCAATTTCCGGTTGTGCTGTTCAGCGGCATCCACCACTTGTTGAATCCGGTGAAGATTGGAGGCGAAGGTGGCGACAATCACCCGCTGCTTCGCTTTACGAAACAGGTTCTCCAACCCTTCCCCCACCGTTCGTTCCGAACCGGTGAAGCCCGGACGTTCCGCATTGGTGCTGTCGGAAAGCAGACACAAGACACCCTCTTTCCCGATCTCGGCCATCTTGTGTATGTCCGCTTCCAATCCGTTGATTGGTGTCATATCGAACTTGAAGTCACCGGTGTGCACCACATTTCCTTCCGGTGTCTCCAAGCAGATCCCCACCGCGTCGGGAATGCTGTGATTAACTCTAAAGAAGGTCGCCTTCACCGAGCCAAGCTTGATCTCCGAACGATTGTTGATCACAATCCGCTTGGTCTGATTCAGCAAGTGAGCTTCACGCAGTTTGTGTTCCACCAGTCCCATCGTGAGCTTGGTACCGTAAATCGGCACCTGAAGCTGCTTTAGGATGTATGGAAGCCCGCCGATATGATCCTCGTGTCCGTGGGTCAGCAGGATTCCGCGCACCTTATCTCGATTCTCAACCAAGTATGTGATATCAGGGATGACGACATCAATGCCCAACATCTCTTCTTCCGGAAACATCAACCCGGAATCGATGACGACGATATCATCTCCGTATCGAACCACGTACATGTTTTTCCCAATTTCATCCAACCCACCGAGAGCAAAAATGGACAATTTGCTTCGTGAGTTGTTTTTTGTCAAAAAAAATTCCTCCTGTATTGTATTCAATTGTCAGTCACCCATATAAACCGCACAAGTCACTTACCTGTATTATACACAATGGACGGTTCTCCTTGCAAGAAGAGGACACAAAAATCTTCCATACTCCGGAATGCCATAAAAAAAGCCGCGTCCGCGGTTCACGGACACGACTGTTATGAACAGTTCAGGCTCTATGCGGGAACAGACGAATCCAAAATGGAGTCCACCCATTTTTTCTCCATGTCGGAGAGCGGAATAATGGGCAGGCGAACATGCTCCTCGCAAATCCCCATACGGGCGAGCATGTATTTTAAGGGAGCCGGACTGGAAGTCATAAACAGCGCTTCCACCAATGGCAAGAGCTTTTGCTGAATGGCGGTTGCCTCATTTGTCTCCCCGTTAAAATAAGCTTCCATCATCCGCTTCATTTCCAGTCCCGCCACGTGGCTGGCCACGCTGACGACTCCGTCTGCACCGGATGCGAGATAAGGGACGACCAGTTCATCCATTCCGCTGTATAGAGCCACATCTTCCCGTTTACGTGCTGCCAGTTTCATGACATCCACCAGACGACCACTGGATTCCTTTACTGCGGTGATGTTGAGTACATCATGGGTAAGCCGGGCCATGGTCTCTACATCCATGTGAACGGCCGTTCGGCCAGGGACATTATACAACATCACGGGAAGGGACGTGGTCTCGGCCACCGCTCGGAAGTGCTGGTACAGCCCCTCCTGGGTTGGTCGGTTGTAGTAAGGGACCACCAACATGACGCCGTCCACTCCGGTCGCTTCCGCTTTCTGGGTTAATTCCTGGGCAGCGGCTGTTTGGTTGCTTCCGGTGCCGGCGATCACCTTCACCCGACCTTGAGCCCGTTCCACCGCCCGTTTAAAAAGCTGAAGCTTTTCATCTTGGGAAAGGGTGGGTGATTCCCCTGTGGTGCCCGCAATCACCACGGATTCGGACCCTTGATTGATCAGATGCTCCAAAACCGCGTCAAACCGCAGCCAATCCACGGTTCCGTCTGATGTGAAGGGTGTAATCATCGCTGTCAGCAGTCTTCCAAATTGCACGGTGTCCATCCCCCTAAACCAATCGCTGTTGATCTTTGGTTACAACATCGATGCGGCCTGTTGTACATTATGAAGGTCAAACTTCCGGTGGAGAGCCCGCACCGCTTTTATCATATCCTCCCCGCGCACCAGCACCCAAATGGTGGTGTGGGAGTCTGCTGCTTGCAGGATTTGGATGTCCTCATCTGTCAGCGCTTCTGCGATCCGGGACATGACACCCGGTACACCGGCAATTCCCCCACCCACAATGGAAACTTTGGCGCAATCCCGATGGAGCTCAGGTTCCAGGTCCATCCTTCTTAAAATCGCTTCGGCTCGATCCGCCACATGATTGTGTACGGTGTAAGCCACCACACTCGGGTTGATATTGATGAAATCAACACTGATGCGGTCCTCCGCCATCGCTTTAAAAACGGATTGTTGCAGATCCAGGCGTCCTTCCGTTACCGGAATCTGAATTTGGGTGATATCGGGCATCTGGGTAATTCCCGTAATCAAACGCTCCTGTAGTTCCCCCGCAACATGATCCGACTGAGTCGTACTGGTCACCAGGGTGCCGGGATGATCACTCATCGTGGAGCGAACACGGATCGGCACATTGGTCTGCATCGCCAATTCCACCGCTCGGGGATGAATCACTTTTGCCCCTTGGAAGGCCAGATTGCAGATTTCGCTGTAGGTGACTGTCTCAAGAGCAGCCGCATCATCCACAATACGCGGATCAGCCGTCATAATCCCTTCCACGTCGGTGAAGATGTCCACCACATCCGCTTGGAGAGCGACTCCAAGCGCCGTGGCCGTCGTATCACTTCCGCCCCGTCCCAAGGTCGTCACCTCGCCGTCGGCGGTTCTGCCCTGGAATCCTGCCAGGACCACAACCATGTCCTGCTCCAATTCCTCCAACACCCGTGAAGGGTGAATCGTTAAAATCTGGGCGTTGGTGTGGTTGTTATTGGTGATGATTCCCGCCTGGCCTCCCGTCAGGACGGTGTTGGAGATTCCCTCTTGATTAAGAAGGCTCGATAACGTCGAGGCGGATATGATTTCCCCACAGCTTAACAAGAGATCCTGCTCCCGCGGCGTGAGCGATTGTCCGTTCTGCCCGATCCAGTCCAGGAAGGTGTCGGTGGCGTATGGGTCTCCTTTTCGCCCCATGGCGGAAACCACCACCACCAACCGACGATCTTCCGCCAGCGCTTGACGAATATGGTGGAGAACCCTTTCGCGCCTCTCGGGGGTTGCTACCGAGGTTCCACCGAACTTTTGCACTCGGATTTTCATGGGCATATTCCCTTCCAATCTATTGTTGCACCAGCTTTTCTGCGATTTGGACAGCGTTGGTCGCCGCCCCTTTCAGGAGATTGTCGGACACAACCCATAAGTTGAGCGCACGGGGATTCACCGTATCCCGGCGTACCCGGCCGACAAACACCTCGTCCCGGCCCGCTCTCTCAAGCGGCATCGGATACACTTGTTGGTCGATGTCATCCTCCAGAACAACACCTTCTGCTGTACGCAGGGCATCGCGCACTTCTTCCAGGTCGAAGTCCTGTTTCAACTCTACATAGACACTTTCACTGTGACCGCGAAGAACCGGCACCCGGACACATGTGGCGGTGACGCCAATCGAGTCGTCGCCGAAGATTTTTTTGGTCTCCCGGACCATCTTCATCTCTTCCAGCGTAAACCCGTTCTCCTGGGCCACATCACATTGCGGAATCGCATTAAATGCAATCGGGTAATGTTTATCAAGTTTGCCGACAGGCATAATTTCCTTTTTCATCTCTTCGCCGGCCAAATATGCCCGGGACTGTTCTTTTAATTCTTCCATCGCTTGCGCGCCCGAACCGGACACCGCTTGGTACGTGGACACAATCACACGGTCAAAGCCGAAGCGGTCGTACAGCGGTTTCAGCGCCACCACCATCTGAATCGTGGAACAATTGGGATTGGCGATGATCCCTTGATGGTTTTTAATTTCGTCGGCATTCACTTCCGGCACCACTAAGGGGACCTTCGGATTCATGCGAAATGCATTGGTATTATCTACCACAACGGCTCCCCGTTTTACCGCTTCTGGAGCCAATCGTTCGCTGATGCTTCCCCCTGCACTAAACAGGGCGATATCCACCCCTTCAAACGCATCGGGTGTCGCCTCTTGGACGATGACTTCCTCTCCTCGGAACCGTATAGTGGAACCGGCGGATCGAGCAGAGGCGAGTGGACGGAGTTCTTTTACCGGAAAGGATCGTTGCTCCAAATTCTTCAGGATCTGTTCTCCAACAGCACCTGTCGCCCCCAAGACAGCCACTGTCACTTGGCGTGATGGCATATGACAAGTTCCCCCTCACAATAGTTGGATACAGCCCTCTTGCTCCAGATGGGTTACCACCGTAAGCATAGAAAGACTGATCCTAAATTTCCTCTTCCTCCCCCGCTGATAAAAGCGGGAGCCTGATCAGATATGGAATAAAAGAACCAAGGGCCTTCATTCTCCAAGAAGGAAGGCCTTCAGTCTTTTATTCCATTCTGTTAAACTCAATCTCTATTATGTGCCAGGGACACGGTATTTTTCAACTATTAAAGGTTGGATTTGCTCTCCGCGCATCGCTGCATCTACCGTTTCCGGAATCATTTCCATCCGCGCAACCAACGAATTGGGCTTTACAAAGGGATTATCCTGACCAAAGGGGACAAAATAGATATTTTTGGCAGGTAAAAGACGGGCCAAATTTGCAGCATTTAATCCCAGTGCGTCATTGGTGGAAATAGCCACCACTACCGGACGTTGATTACGCATCTGGGCTTTGGCAGCCATTAACACCGGGCCGTCAGTCAAGGCATTGGCCAAACGTGCCAGACTGTTGCCGGTACAGGGAGCGATCAGCATGCAATCCAACAGCTTCTTTGGTCCAATCGGCTCTGCTTCCGGAACCGTGGTGATCGGTTCCTCCCCGCTGATCGTGCGGATTTTTCGCAGCCACTTAGCCGCCTCCCCGAATTTACTGTCCACCGTCTGGACCGTATGGGATAAGATCGGCATAACCCTTGCTCCAAGGGAGACGAGGCGCTCCATCTGGGGCAACACTTCGTCATGGGTGCAATGCGAACCCGTTAACCCGAATCCGATCGTCTTCCCACTGATATTCATGGGCGATCCTCCTCCCCGAGCTCTTCGCCCAGCAAACGGGTGATGGTCTGCGCCAGAATCCGACCCGCTGTTTTGGATGCCACAATACCCGGTAAGCTGGGAGCCAACATGGCCTTGATTCCTCTTTTTTTGGCAAATGCGAAGTCCGTTCCTCCCGGTTTTGACGCCAGATCAATAATAACGGCCGTTGCCGGCATGGCAGCCAATACCGGTTCCGTCACGATCGGTGAAGGAACTGTATTGAAAAGAAGGTCCACATTCCCCACTTCTTGAGGGAGATTCTCCGTGTAAAAAGGCGTGATTCCCATTTCTACCGACCGGGCCACTTGAGCAGGCGTTCGTACTCCCACTTTAACCTGTGCCCCGATGGCATGCAGGGTACGGGCCAGCGTCAAGCCGACTCTTCCCAATCCCAGTACCACACTTTTGGAACCGTGAATGGTGATATTGGTGCTCTGGATCGCCATCATCAACGCCCCCTCCACCGTCGGAATGGAGTTGTAGATGGCAACATCATCCCGTTTCAGCAGTTCCACCAACCGAATTCCGTTATCTGAACAAAGATTTTGAAGGTATGATTTCGCGATACCTGTCACCACCATGGCATGGGCGGGAAGCTTGCTGATATGTTCTTCCGTAAGCACCATGGAACGTGTGGTAAATATACTGCCTACATGCCCGTCTTCATCGGTTCCCAAAATAGGCAGGATCAACAAATCCACGGTGGAAAACCATTCTGGTTCCAGTTCGCGTCTCACCGCTCCGCTAAAAGGACTTTCCAGATTGTCAAAACCGATCAAACTCACCTTGGCTTTTAGTTGGATACAGTTTTTTATCACTTCCAACTGGCGCGCATCTCCACCGAGGAAGGCGACATGTTTGCCGGTCAACATCTCCCCCATCCAACCCCTTTCCCAGAAAAAGCGCCTTCTTCAAGGCGCCCGATCTGCAGGAAGTGTGGCTTCTCCTGCATCATATGACGGAGGGGAGAAAGGGGTTCCTTGCACACACCGACACAAGTTTCCTCCTGTTTCCTCCCTTTTTAGTACCGATCGCGGTGTGTTCCTTGGCGACCTTCCACAATCACCATCTCCGGCCCGATCTTTTTGATATGATGCCAATGAATCTCCCGGTGACCTTGCTTTTTTCCAAACCAGGAAGCCGACGGGATGGGCAACAACAAGGAATGAATCTGTCCGGTCTCCGGATCGATCACCAGATCTGCGTGTCCCACCACTCCCATCCGTTCGCCGCCTGTCATATCAATTAACTCTTTTTCCGCAAATTCGCTCCACCGCATGGGTACCTCCCCCTTTTGGTCCGCATTTGACACACGGATTCTCTACAACCTATCCTCGTCCCCGCACAGTTATGACCTCACTAACCATGAGTGCTCCCATTCGATATTGGATTTAGGAGACAGATATGTCCTTATCTCATAAATACGACGAACGGCCGCCGGGATCCGGCGGCCGTTCGTCAGGGGGTTTTTTGTTTCAATTGGTGATAGCGGTTCAACAGATGGTCCAAACGACGACTGATGGGTAAGATCGCTCCATGAGAAAGAAGGGTGGGGTCTGCACCCACTTTCCGATGAAGGATTCCCCTGATTCTCTCCAACTCTCTCTCCAGCGAATGTATATCCGTAACAGTCACCTTGTTCCCTCCTGGACTATTTTCCTGTGTGTCCAAACCCTCCACTACCCCGCTGTGTCACTGTCAATGTGGCCGCAGGAACCAGCCGCACAACAGGAACCGACTGAAACACCAGCTGAGCGATCCGATCTCCCCGTCTAATGGTAAAGGGATCACTCCCGCAATGGATCAGAATCACTCCGATTTCCCCCCGGTAATCCGCGTCAATCGTTCCGGGAGAGTTCAAGGTGGTCACTCCGTGTTTTAAGGCGAGGCCGCTGCGAGGACGGACTTGCGCTTCCAAACCCGCCGGCATCTCCAGCTTGATCCCAGTGGGAATCAGCTTCCGCTCTCCCGGTGAAAGTTGTATCTCCTCCGTAACAGCGGCCAACAGATCAAATCCGCTTGCCCCTTCCGACATCTGCTGCGGCAGGGGTAAATCCTCGGCACCAGCGGTTCTCTGGATCTTGACATCAAACAACAAGTGCATCCCTCCTATAGGCAGACGGGACCGTACCATCCGGGGAAATAACCGACAACGCCGTCGGGTTGGAAAAAATCGATTGGGCCGTCTCCAGGAGATCTTGCCGTGTCAAGGACTCCACCTCGTCCACGATCTCGTCAAGAGAGCGGTGCTTGCCCAGGAGCAACTCATTTTTGCCCAGTCGGCTCATTCGGTTGTTGGTGCTCTCCAGGCTCATCATTAAGCTGCCTTTCAACTGTTCTTTCCCTTTTCTTAACTCTTCCTCCGTCACACCCGTCTGCCTAACCTCATCCAGGATTCGAAACAGAAGGTCCAACACTTGGTTGGCCTGTCCGTGCCCGGTTCCAGCGTACAAAGTAAATAAGCCACCGTCCCGGTAAGCGCTGTGATACGAGTAGACCGAATAGGCAAGCCCCCGCTCTTCACGCACTTCCTGAAACAGACGGGAACTCATGTTTCCTCCCACCAGATTATTAAGCAAGATGAGAGAATAAATACGGGGGTCTCGGATGGATAACCCTGGGAGACCCAGGCAAATATGTGTCTGCTCCGTCTCTTTCTTGCGATGGATCACGCCTGCGGTAAATTCCGGTATGATAGACCCGACATCTTCGCGACGGCTTGTCCATGAAGCAAAAAAATCGGCAACCTGCTCCAGGTAATTGTCGGGCAGATGCCCGGCCAAGGCGATCACCAGCCGATCAGATGTATAATATTTTTCCTGAAACGAAAGCAATGCCTCTTGGTCAAAGCGGCGAAGGTTATCAATACTGCCCAGGATCGGAAAGCCCAGCGAGTGGCGCGCCATCGCTGCCTGAGACAGCCAATCATGAACAATATCGTCCGGCGTGTCCTCCACCATCCGGATCTCCTCCTCAATCACCTTCCGCTCTTTTTTTATGTCTTCCGGATGGAGAACGGATTGGAAAAACATATCGGACAATACATCCAAGGCGACATTCAAATGTTGATCCAACACTTTGGCATAATAGCAGGTCAATTCCTTCGATGTGAACGCGTTCACTTGACCGCCGATCTCGTCGAAGGTGTCCGCCAGTTGCCGGGCTGTTCGTCTCTTTGTCCCTTTAAACATCATGTGCTCGAAGAAATGGGATATTCCGTTGGTTTCCGCTGACTCATGTCGGGATCCGGTACCAATCCAGAGTCCGATAGCCACGGATCGAACGTGGGGAATCTGTTCCGCCACCACCCGAATCCCATTGGGCAAGGTATGTTTATCTATCACCCGGCATCTCCCCCTTCCCCGTCCATTTTAACTGTAAGGATTTTCCGAGAAGTATCCCCAATATATCAAAAGCCCGGGACGGGCTCAACTTGTTCCACCCGTTTGGATGAAAGAACTTGGCCCACCGTACCCAGTTTTAATCCTTTTTCCTTAATCGTGCTTATAATTTTGGGCAACGCAACCACTGTTCGATCGGTCGGATGCATCAACACTAACGAACCGTTGCCGATCCCTCTTCGGATCCGATCTACCATCCATTCGGACGAAGAAGAAGGCTTCCAATCAACGGTATCCACCGTCCATAAAACCGTTTTCATCCCTAGCCGGTGAGCTTCGTTTACCACTTGTGCATTAAAGTCCCCCGCCGGCGGTGCAAAATAACGGGAGTGAACGCCAAGTGCACGAATCCGTTTTTCCGTTTTTTCGATCTCCTGCCGGATTGCCGGAGCTCCCAACTTGCTCATCAATGGATGGGAATAGGCATGGTTGCCCACATCGTGACCCTTTTCCAATAAGCGGCGGGCCTCCGCAGGATGCTTGTCCAGCCAGGATCCATCCAAAAAAAAGGTGGCCTTCACCCCTTCCCGTTCCAAGATCTCCAACATCGCCGGCAAGTGTTCCGTTCCCCAGGCCACATTGATCATCAGCGCCGCCATCGGTTTGTATTCATTCCCCCGATAGATGGGGTGGACCCCTAAATCGGATAGAGACACCTTGGGCTGGATCTCCTTCACGATCCAATGGGTGGGCCGTTCTTCCCCTCTTTTTTTGGCCAAACGATAAGTGGCTTCCCGATCCATCTTCAACCCCGCGTAACCGGGAATCGCCTTCCAGGTCGTATCCAAGCGGGCGTCACGAGGCGGTTCATCCCGTTTATCCGCTTCTTTTTCAATCCATTGCCGCAAGACATCCTGTTGAAACACCGGCTCACTGGCACCATTCTTTACCGATGTTACATAAGCCGTAACAGACGGCATATACAAGATGAGTCCGATCACCGGAACAGCCAGCAACAACCACCGTTTTCTCCATCCATGTTTCATGTTTTCCCCACACCTTTCGTAATTAAGACTAACTTATGCACGGGAAAACATTCCTATACAAGGAGCATGGAGCGGGTTCACAGCTGATAGAAAAACAAAAAAAGAGGCAGATCGCTCTGACTCTTTTTCTCGCCCGAACCAGACCGGAAAAACGGTTAGGTGGCAGTAGATTGGTCCTTCAGGACCGCTTTACGGGAAAGGTTGATCCGACCCTGGTTATCGATCTCCGTCACTTTGACCAAGATACTGTCTCCCAGATTGACTACATCCGTCACTTTGTTGACCCGGTTTTGATCCAGTTGGGAAATATGGACCAATCCTTCTTTCCCCGGGAGCACTTCCACAAACGCCCCATACTTCTCCACCCGCTTGACGGTACCGGTGTAGATCTCCCCCACCACCACTTCCCTTACCAAATCTTCGATTATCTGTTTGGCCCGTTGGTTTTGGGAAGGATCGGTGGAAGCGATAAACACCCGTCCGTCTTGTTCAATGTCGATCTTTACGCCGGTCTCATCGATAATCTTGTTGATCATGCGGCCACTGGGACCGATCACATCGCGAATCTTATCGGGATGGATGCGCAAGGTGAGAATTTTGGGCGCATAAGGGGAGAGTTCCTTACGCGGTTCTTTGATTGCCGCCTGCATGTTCTCCAAAAGCAGCAACCGGGCACGATGGGCTTGAGCCAGGGCTTCCTCCAGCACGCCGCGATCAATTTCCTCGATCTTGATATCCATCTGCAAGGCAGTCACCCCTTTGGGTGTGCCGGCCACTTTAAAGTCCATATCACCCAAGTGGTCTTCCATCCCCTGGATATCCGTGAGCACCGTAACTCGGTCCCCTTCTTTCACCAAACCCATCGCAATCCCCGCTACGGGTGAGTGGATCGGGACGCCTGCATCCATCAGGGCCAAAGTGGAAGCACAAATGCTCGCCTGGGAAGTGGAGCCGTTGGATTCCAACACTTCGGAAACGAGACGGATCGTGTAAGGGAACTCATCCTCCGATGGAATGATCGGCTCCAGCGCCCGTTCACCCAGCGCGCCGTGTCCCACTTCCCGTCGTCCCGGTCCTCGGATGGGCCTGGCTTCCCCGACGCTAAAGGGGGGGAAATTGTAGTGATGCATAAACCGTTTGGATTCCTCTAGATCCAGCCCGTCCAATATTTGAACGTCTCCCAAGGCCCCCAATGTGCAGGCGGTCAACACCTGGGTTTGCCCGCGCTTAAACAGGCCGGAACCGTGGGTGCGGGGCAAGATCCCCACTTCGCTGGATAAAGCACGGATCTCATCGGGAGATCGCCCGTCCGGACGCTTTTTCTCCACCACGATCATCCGGCGAACTTCTTCTTTCAGGACCGTATCCAATATCTCTCTGATTTCCGCTTCCCGATCCTCATCGGGATACTCTTCCGCCAGCTGCTCCAGCACCTGTTCCTTCACCCGGTCGATGGCTTCCTGGCGGGCATGCTTTTCCACCACCTGCGCCGCTTCCACCATCGGGGTGACAGCCAGCTCCCGCACACGACTGTCCAATTCGGGGTCCACCTCGTGCAATTGCGGCTGGATCTTTTCCGCACCGATTTGTTCCACAATCGTCTCCTGGAAAGCGACCATCTCCTTGATCGCTTCATGACCGAACAGAATCGCTTCCAACATGCTCTCCTCCGGGATTTCATCCGCCCCGGCTTCCACCATGTTGACACCGTCTTTGGTTCCGGCCACCACCAAGTGAAGATCGCTTTTTTCCATTTCCTCTACCGTGGGGTTGAGCACCAGCTCTCCCTCAACCCGGCCCACAATCACACCGGCAATAGGACCTGCAAAGGGAATGTCGGAAATCGATAAAGCCGCGGAAGCACCGATCATAGCTGCCACTTCCGTCGAACAGTCCTGATCGACGGACATCACCGTGGTGATCACCTGTACTTCATTGCGAAAACCGTCCGGAAACAGAGGCCGGATCGGCCGGTCAATCAGCCGACTGGTCAAGACCGCTTTCTCGCTGGGCCGCCCTTCCCGCTTGATGAATCCACCCGGGATTTTCCCAACTGCGTACAGCCGCTCTTCATAGTTGACAGTCAGAGGGAAAAAGGGCAAATCCTTGGGCTCATTGGAGGCTGTCGCCGTCGCCAGCACTGCCGTATCACCATAGCGGACAAACACGGCACCATTGGCTTGCTGGGCGTACTTCCCAAATTCCAGGGTCAGCTTGCGGCCCGCCAGAGTCGTTTCATAAATGGTTGGTTCCATCTCGCTGCATATCCTCCTCTCGTGAAAGACACATGTACACTTCTCTACCACTCCAGTATTTCCTTCCCCCGCCTGGTTACAACCCCATGGAAAAAATGAGGGAGAAAATATGTAGAATCCGGCGGTTCTACTGAAAAAAGCGGGGGATATCCCCGCTTTGTTCGTGTTACCGGCGCAAACCCAGTTTTCCGATCAATGCCCGGTACCGCGCAATATCATTCTTCTTCAGGTAGTTGAGCAAGTTACGGCGTTGCCCGACCATCTTCAGAAGCCCGCGGCGGGAGTGGTGATCTTTCTTGTGCTCACGCAGATGCTCGTTCAACTCGTTAATCCGCGTGGTCAAGATTGCAATTTGCACTTCCGGAGACCCCGTATCGTTTTCATGGGTCTTAAACTCGTTGATGATCTCCTGTTTCCGTTCCAGGGACAAGCTCATCGACGTTCACCTCCTGTCTTCAAAAACCCCCGTAGCCCAGGCAATCGTCGAGGCTGTCGATTCTCCGAGCCAGGGTTGTGCGGGAATGCCCCGCCTCATCAAAGGGGACCGCTACAGTTGGCGGCCCCTCTGATTCCCAAACAGTATAGCATAAATTCCATTAAGAAGTAAATGAGGACTCTCCCCTTTGCCGGGATAACCAGACGCGGGCATTTTTTTCATCGGTTCGCAACTGGTCCATCAATCCCTCTACCGATCCAAACCGTTCTTCCCCCCGTAAACGGTGGAGAAACGCCACCTTCAACTCTTCCCCGTACAGGTCTCCTGAAAAGTCAAACAGATGGACTTCCAGACGCAGGGAAGGATCCGAATCGGTGAAGGTGGGCCGATAACCCACATTCATCATGCCGGCCAATGTCGCCTCTCCCCGTAACACCTCCACCACATAAACCCCTGTGGCGGGAATCCGGTACGGTTCTTCCAATGACAGATTGGCGGTGGGATAGCCGATCGTCCGTCCGATCCGGTCCCCCTCGACCACCCGTCCGGCTAGGGAATACGGGCGCCCCAGAATCGTAGCGGCCTCCTCAACCCGTCCCTCATCCAGTGTCTGCCGCAGGCGGGTGCTGGATACAGGAAGACCGATTCGGTCCACCGGACCCACCACCTCCACCTGGATCCGACCTTCTCCCAAACGGGAGAGATCATCGGGTTTACCTTCCGCACCACGGCCAAAGTTAAAATTGAAGCCGACAGCCACTCCGCGGACATTCAGCGGGAGTAAGACATCCCGAACGAACGCTTCTTTAGTTTTGGCGGCAAACTCCCGGTCAAACCGCATCACATAGACCCGGTCCACACCCAGGCAGCTAAACTGCTCCAGCTTTTCGGAAAGGGGTGTCAGATAGTCGGTAACCCCGCCCTTCCCCAACACTTCACGGGGATGGGGATCAAATGTCATCACTGCTGTCTGTGCATTTAATGATTTTCCCATTTGAACGGCCCGCTGAATGACAGCCTGGTGTCCTAGGTGAACACCGTCAAAATAACCGATCGCCATGGAAAGCGCTGCGTCTGGAACAGGAATATGGGGATGGGACAAATGAATGGTTTTCATCAGCTTCACCTAACCCGAAACACTTTTTCCGGCTTCAGGACCGGTTGATCTTCCATTAAGCGGTACAACGCGCAACATTGACCGGATTCTGTCAGTATCCGAAACCGGGTTCCAGGCTCCGCTCCCAGCGGTTTCCCGTTCCAGGGAAGCGGAACGCCGTTTTCCACCCGTTTCCGGTCTGCATCGGTAACCGTCACCGCCGGCAGATGGGACAGGGTCTCTCCGATACTTACTAAAACCTTGTTCCAATCTCCCTGTTCCGCCACTTTCTCCAATGCTTCCAATGACCAGGAATCGTGTAGGGAAAACGGCCCGCTCTGTGTTCTTACTAATGCGGACAGATGGGCAGGTGCCCCCAGTTCCCGTCCGATATCGACAAAGAGGGTGCGCACATAGGTTCCTTTGGAACACCATACATCCAGGTCCAAGCGCGGCCGATCACCCGGTTCAAACCCGACGCGCTCCAATTGATGGATCACCACTTCCCGGGTGGGACGTTCCACCTCTACGCCTTCCCTGGCCCATTCGTAAAGGCGTTTGCCGCCAACCTTAACAGCGGAATACATGGGCGGAGTTTGATGGATCTTCCCTACAAATCGGCGCAACACATCATCCACGTGCTCCAGGCTGAGGGGCCCCACCTCCGCTTCCTCGATCACCCGACCGGTCTGATCCTCGGTATCCGTGGCGACACCCAGGACCAGTGAACCGCGGTACCGTTTCGGCATCTCCTGAACGTTCTCCACAATCCGGGTAGCCTGTCCGAGACAGAGAGGAAGAACCCCTTTTACTTCCGGATCCAGCGTTCCGGTATGTCCAATCCGCTTTTGACGGGTAAGTCGACGCACCTGGGAAACCACATCGTGAGAAGTCATGCCGTTTGGTTTATTTACCGGTAAAACACCATGCAGCATCAGTCTCCCCCCTGCTCCAGGGAGGCCATCACTTTCTCCAGCAACTGACTTTCCACCTCTTCACGGCTCCCCGACAACGTGCATCCCGCGGCACGGGCGTGGCCGCCCCCGCCAAAGGAATGGGCCAGGGCGGCCACGTCGACGATTTCCCGGGAACGAAGACTCACTTTCACATTCCCCGCTTCGGTCTCTCGAAACAAAATCCCCACGTCCACTCCAGCCACGTTTCGGGCATAATTGACAATTCCGTCCAAGTCGTCCTCTTCCGCCTCGGCTTCCTCCAAATCACGACATGTCAACCAAATCCAGCCAACGCGTCCGTCTGATGTGAACTGCAGATCGGACAGGGCTCGCTGCAGGATGGCCAACTGTCCCCGGGTGAGGGTTTCCATCACCCGCTCGGCAATCTGCCCCGCATCCACCCCGTGCCGCAATAAGGCAGCCGCCATCTCCATGACCTCGGGATTGGTGTTGGAGTAACGGAAACCGCCGGTATCCGTCAGCAAACCGGTATACAAGGGAATGGCCAGGGCACGATCAAACGGTACATCCAGTTTCCGTGCCAAATGAAACAGAATCTGGGTGGTAGCCGCTGCATCCTCCACCACCAAATTGACCGTCCCAAACCGATCATTGGTGGGATGGTGATCAATATTGAGGAGTGGGATATCGGCGGTAATATGCTCCCAAACCGCCCCCATCCGCCCTCGGTCGGCCACATCGACAGCGACAACCCGGTCAAACGCGAATCCATCCAAATTTTGCGGCGGCACCACCGCCTCACTCCCCGGCAGAAACCGAAATTTGGAGGGAACGGGGGATTCGTTGGTCAAACCTGATTCCTTCCCCAGAAAATCCAAAATCGCTTTGACAGCCAGAGTGGAACCGATAGCGTCCCCGTCCGGGTGAACATGTGAAACCACCAGGAATCGCGTTCCCTCTTTTAGAAATAAGGCTGCCTGCTGCCAATCGTCACTGCGATTCCCGGTCATCCCGGTTCACTTCCTTCAGCAGTTTGGAGATATGTTGCCCGTGTTCGATCGACTCGTCAAACTTAAAAATCAACTCCGGAGTATGGCGCAGTTGGATGCGTCTCCCGATTTCCGTGCGTAAAAATCCTTTGGCTTTCTCCAGGCCTGCCAAGGTTTGTTCGCGCTGTTCCGCCCCGCCCAGCACACTGATGAACACCTTGGCCTGTTGCAGATCCCCGCTCATTTCAACCGCCGTCACCGTGACAAACCCGATCCGGGGATCTTTCATTTCCTGTTGCAATACGTGACTCAGCACTTTTTTCACTTGTTCGCCGACACGACTCGCACGAATGCGTGCCATCGCCGACACCTCCTACTCGCCTCCGTCAACCATCACAGGTACGTGATTTCGGCGTCTATGATCTCCAACCCTTCCACCTCTTCCAAGAGGTGGAGAGCCGCTTTTAATTCTTTTTCCACCAATACACGGGTATTGCTTACCGCGGTCACTGCCACTTGTGCCCACTGCCGATCATCCTGTTCCCCCACTTCCGCCGCGGACAAACCCAACCGCCCACGGACTCGGGAGAGCCCGCTTTTGACGGCTCTCCGTTTGTCCTTCAGCGAGGTGGAACCCCAGACTCGGCACCGGCACTCCAGCAGGCCGACCACAATCTTGCTCACCGTTCCACTTCTTCCATGATAAACACTTCAACGACATCGCCTTCCTTGATATCGTTGTAGCCTTTCAACGTTAAGCCGCATTCATAGCCCTGGGAAACTTCCTTGGCGTCATCCTTAAACCGTTTCAGTGTATCAAGATCCCCTTCATGGATCACGACCCCGTCTCGAATCAGCTGGGCCTTGGCGTCACGCACGATTTTACCCTCGGTCACATAGCAGCCGGCAATGGTACCCACTTTGGAAACCTTGAACGTTTGCCGGACTTCGGCCCGACCCACCATCTGCTCCCGGAATACGGGATCCAGCATCCCTTTCATGGCGGACTCGATTTCTTCGATCGCATTGTAAATCACCCGGTGCAGGCGGACATCCACTTTCTCCTGCTCCGCCGAGGCACGGGCATTGGGTTCGGGGCGTACATTGAAGCCCACGATAATGGCATTGGACGCCGATGCCAAAATGACGTCGGATTCAGTAATCGCTCCTACACCGGAGTGGATGATGTTGACCCGGACCCCTTCCACGTCAATCTTTTCGAAAGAACTGCGCAACGCTTCCGCGGAACCTTGCACATCTGCTTTAATGATGATGTTAAGGTCCTTCACGTCCCCTTCACGGATTTGTTTATACAGATCATCCAGGGTGACGCGACTGCTGGCTCCCCATTCCTCCTGGCGTCTCTTTTCATTCCGTTTGACGGCGATTTCCCGGGCCTTCTTTTCATCTTCAAACACCAGGAACGGATCTCCCGCTTCCGGAACGTCGGCCAAACCCAAAATCTCGATCGGGGTGGAAGGACCGGCAGATTTCACCCGTTTGCCGCGGTCATTCACCATCGCCCGCACTTTGCCGAAGTAATTGCCGGCGACTACGGCATCCCCGATATGGAGCGTTCCGTTTTGCACCAGAATGGTGGCAACGGCACCCCGGCCTTTGTCCAGCTCTGCCTCAATGACGATCCCACGGGCCCGTTTATCCGGGTTGGCTTTGTATTCCTGTACTTCAGAGACCAGCAGAATCATTTCCAACAGATCTTCAATGCCTTCCCCTTTTACGGCGGACACCGGTACAAAGATCGTATCGCCGCCCCATTCTTCCGGTACCAGCCCATGCTCGGTTAGTTGCTGTTTCACCCGATCAGGGTTGGCTTCCGGCTTATCCATCTTGTTAACAGCCACGATAATCGGCACTTCTGCCGCCTTGGCATGATTGATTGCTTCCACCGTCTGGGGCATTACACCGTCATCGGCCGCCACCACCAGAATCGTGATATCCGTCACTTCGGCACCGCGAGCACGCATGGTGGTAAAAGCCGCGTGTCCCGGTGTATCCAAAAAGGTGATCTTTTTGTCGTTAATCTCTACCTGATACGCTCCAATGTGCTGGGTGATCCCGCCTGCTTCACCGGCCGTCACTTTGGTTTCACGAATGGTGTCAAGCAATGTGGTTTTTCCGTGGTCGACGTGACCCATAATGGTAACCACGGGAGGGCGCTCTTTCAAATCTTCAGGAGCATCCTCTTCCACCTGCTCTTCAAAGGCCGATTCATCGATAATCTCTTTGTACTCCACTTTGGCTCCAAATTCACCGGCCACCAGGATAATCGTATCGACGTCGATTTCCTGATTGATGGTGGCCATGGTGCCCAATCCCATCAACTTTTTGATTAACTCCGACGCTTCCCGGCGCAAGAGTTTGGCCAAGTCGCTCACGGTTATCGGACCGGTCACTTCAATCTGAGTCGGCAGTACCGGCGCTTGCTTCGGCGCTTGATTGCCCCGTCCGCCTCTGCGACCGCCACGGCGATCACGTCCGCCGCGCTTGCCGCGGAAGTTGCCGCCACCTTTATTGTTGGCTCCTTTGTTATTGGCGCCTTTTCCCCGATTATCGGCACCGGGCCCTTTTTTCCCGCGTGCTTGTCGGTTTCCTTGGCCTTGCGTCTGTCGATTTCCTTGACCTTGTGTCTGCCGATTCCCCTGGCCTTCCCGAGGTTTTCTCTCTTGCTGTTTCGTCTCGGTTGCTGTTTTCGTTTTCGTATTCGTTTTCTCCGCCCCCTGCTTCACATCTTTGAAGAATTTTTCCACTTGCTTTACCATGTCGTCGGTCATGACGCTCATGTGGTTGTTGACATCCATATCCATCCGTTTCAAGATGGTCAAAACTTCCTTACTACTCATATTCATTTTTTTAGCGTACTCGTATACGCGGATTTTCGACAAATCGCTCACCCCCGTCAATGGCTGGAAACCCGGTTCCCAATCGCGCGGGAAAAACCCGGGTCGGTGACAGCAATCACCACCCGTTCCGCTTTACCCAGGGCACGGCCCAACTCTTGCCGCGTTCCGACCTGAATAAGGGGAATCCGGTATGATGCGCATTTATCGGACACTTTCTTTTTTGTGTTGGGGCCGGCATCAGCGGAGAGAATCACCAAGGCGGCACCACCGCTTCTAACGGCCCGCAGTACCGGTTCTTCCCCTGTGATCACTTTTCCCGCCCGCATAGCCAAGCCAAGAAGATTCAACCAATCACCCATCGAGCTCCCCCGTCATCATATACGCTTCCAAGCGCTGGTACACTTCATCGCTTACTTTCGTCTTCAGCGCCCGGTCCAGTGCTTTTTTCTTCCGGGCCAATTCCACGTATTCCGGTTTGGCACACAAGTAGGCGCCACGACCGGACTTCTTTCCTGTCGGATCGATCAGGATTTCGTCCTCCGGTGTACGAACCACGCGAATCAGCTCTTTTTTCGGAAACATCTCTTGGGATGCCACACATTTACGCATGGGCACTTTACGCGTTTTCAACCCATCCACCTCCCCAGATTCCCACAGGAGACCTCAGGACTGGTTATTTTTCATCGGCAGAACGCTCGTTTGCCAACGGATCGGTTTCGATGACATCCTCGTTCATCGACTCCGGTTCTGCAGAAACATCCGCCAGCTCTTTCTCCGCCTGTCCTTCCTCCGCTTTCAGCGCTTCCGACTCACTCTTGATATCAATTTTCCAACCTGTCAGTTTGGCCGCGAGACGGGCATTCTGACCCTCTTTGCCGATCGCCAGAGACAACTGGTGATCCGGTACCACTACACGGGCCACTTTTTCACCTTCCTGGATATCGACACTAACCACCTTGGAAGGACTGAGAGCATTGGAGACAAACTCAACCGCTTCTTCTGAATGGCGAACGATATCGATCTTTTCACCACGCAGCTCATTGACTACCGTTTGTACCCGCATGCCCCGATGGCCGACACATGCCCCCACGGGATCCACCTGTTCATCCCTGCTGGAAACAGCGATCTTGGAACGGTAACCCGCTTCCCGAGCAACCGAACGAATCTCTACAATTCCTTCGTATATTTCAGGAACTTCCAACTCAAATAGGCGTTTCAGTAAACCCGGATGGGTTCGGGAAACGAATACTTGAGGACCTTTGGTCGACTTTTCGACACGGGTGATATACGCTTTGACGCGATCATTGTGTTTAAAGCGCTCTCCCGGCATCGTCTCCACATGAGGCAACAACGCTTCCACCCGACCCAAGTCAATATAATAATGACGGTTGTCGGACCGTTGTACCACACCGGTCACAATATCCTCTTCGCGGTCGACAAACTCTTCGTAGATGATGCTCCGCTCCGCTTCGCGAATTCGCTGGGTGACCACCTGTTTGGCCGTCTGGGCTGCAATCCTTCCAAAATCAGCCGGAGTCACCTCTATTTCGACGATATCCCCCAGTTGGTAAGAGGGGCTGATATCCCTGGCGGCATCTTGAGAGATTTCCAATCGGGGGTCGAGAACCTCATCGACCACGGTTTTCCGGGCGAAAACGCGGACTCTCCCTGAATCCCGGTCGATATCCACCCTTACGTTCTGAGCGGAATTGAAGTTTCGCTTATACCCCGAAATCAAGGCGGCTTCAATCGCCTCGATCAATACCTCTTTACGAATGCCCTTCTCTTTTTCCAACTGGATTAGGGCGTCGATGAACTCAGCATTCATCGCCATTTCTCCTCCCTTCGATTAAAGCACAAGGACTTGTCGCGCTTTGGCCACTTTTTCCCTGGGGATTTCTACCCGGTCCCCGTCCAGGTCCAGTGTGACCTGTCCATTGGTGTACGCTTCCAAAATCCCTTCAAATTTCTTACGGCCGTCAATGGCTTCAAAGGTGGTCAGGAAAATGCGTTCACCGACAGCGCGCTGAAAATGGCTGTCCTTTTTCAATGGGCGTTCCGCCCCCGGGGAAGAGACCTCCAAATAATAACCGCCCTTGATCGGATCCGACCGGTCCAATTCTGCACTGAGCCGCTCACTCACCCGGCTGCAGTCGTCCAGGTCCACTTTACCTTCCGGTCGGTCGATATACACACGAAGGAACCAACTCTTCCCTTCCTTTGTGAATTCCGTGTCATACAATTCCAATCCTTCTTCTTTCAAAATTGGATCTGCCAGTTCTTCCACAGCCTCAAGTACCTTGCGACTCAATGCGTGTCCCTCCTTTAATGGGGGATGCCCCACAACTATCTGGATACAAAGGGAAAGAGTGGGCAGAAACCCACTCTTTTCGGCCGGACATTCTCCATTAGTATAGCCAAAAAGATTGTGAACGACAACGCCATCATGCGGCGCGTCCCCGTGACCACCGATGCGTTTGCGGAACGGTACGCAACATCGATGGAGCCTTTTAAACGGTACTTCGTTCCCGAGCAGCCCGTTCAGAATCAGTTTACAACATTTTCCCCACGATTTAAACGTAGGAAGTGGAGAGTATTCCCATTTGCCATCATAACACAACCGTCACACCGCCGCAAAATTTACAAATCAAGTTTATCCGTTAGAAAAGGGACAGTTGATTGCTTTCCGGCATATTCTCCAAACAGCCCAGCCGCTTCAGCACTTCCACGACGGCACTCGTGACCCGTGCCCGCTTTGTTAAGTCTTCAATCGAGAGAAATTCACCGTCTTTGCGGGCGGCCACAATGTTTTTGGCAGCGTTGGTCCCGACTCCGGAAACAGATGAAAACGGGGGAATCAGGGAGTTTCCGTCCACTTTAAAGTGGGTGGCGTCAGATCGGTACAAATCGACTCGTTGGAATGTCAATCCCCGTGCCAACATCTCCCGCACCGACTCCAACACGGTCAACAGCCCTTTTTCTTTGGGGCTGGCCGTCACCCCTTTCTCCTCAATCTCAGCAATCGCCTTCCTTACCGCATCTTTCCCCTTCAACACCAACTCCACATCAAAGTCATCGGCCCGCACAGTGAAATAAGTGGCGTAATATTCGATGGGGTGATACACCTTGAACCAAGCGATCCGTACCGCCATCAACACATAAGCGACCGCATGGGCTTTCGGGAACATGTATTTGATCTTCCGGCAGGAGTCGATATACCACTGGGGCACATCGTGCTTGCGCATCAACTCCGCCTCTTCCTCCGTCAATCCTTTTCCTTTCCGCACCTTTTCCATCAATTTAAAGGCGATGGAGGGATCCATGCCCTTGTAGATCAGATAAACCATAATATCGTCGCGGGTGGAAATCACCTCAGCCAATACCGCAGTCCCTTTGCGGACGAGATCTTGAGCGTTGTTGAGCCACACATCGGTGCCGTGGGACAATCCGGAAATCCGCACCAACTCACCAAAAGTGGTCGGCTTGGTGTCCTCCAGCATCTGGCGGACAAACCGCGTCCCGAACTCGGGAATCCCCAAGGTGCCTGTCACCGTCCCAATTTCCTCCGGGGTGACGCCTAACGATTCCGTACTGGAGAAGAGCTTCATCACCTCAGGGTCGTCCACCGGGATGGTTTGTGGATCCACTCCGGTCAAGTCCTGCAACATCCGAATCACCGTCGGATCATCATGGCCCAGAATATCCAGTTTCAACAATCGGCCGCTGATGGCGTGGTAATCAAAATGAGTGGTGATCGTTTCCGATTTGACATCGTCGGCGGGCCGTTGGATTGGAGTAAAATCGAACACTTCCATATTTTGCGGGATCACCATTTGCCCTCCCGGATGCTGCCCGGTGGTACGTTTGACTCCGCTGCACCCTTCCACCATCCGATCGATCTCGGCGCTGCGCCACTGAAATTGCTTCTCTTCCTCATACTTCTTGACATAGCCGAATGCCGTCTTCTGTGCAACGGTGGAGATGGTACCCGCCCGGTATACATACTCTTTACCGAACAGCTCTTCCGTGTATTTGTGGGCCTGGGGCTGATACTCCCCGGAAAAGTTAAGATCGATATCGGGCACTTTGTCCCCCTTAAACCCGAGAAAGGTTTCAAAGGGAATATCGTGTCCGTCCTTCTTCATGGAAGTGCCGCACTCCGGACACGCTTTGTCGGGAAGGTCAAACCCGGAAGCCACCGTCCCGTCCGTAATAAATTCACTCTGTTTGCAGGAAGGACAAACATAATGGGGCGGAAGCGGGTTTACCTCGGTAATATGGCTCATGGTGGCCACAAACGAGGAGCCGACAGAGCCACGGGAACCCACCAAATAACCGTCTTCCAGTGATTTGACCACCAGCTTCTGAGAGATGAGATAAATGACGGCAAACCCGTGTTTAATGATACTGCCCAGCTCTTTTTCCAATCGTTCCTCCACAATCGATGGCAGGGGATCGCCATAGGTGGACCGGGCCGTATCATAACAGATCTGGCGCAGCTCCTCCTCGGCCCCTTCAATAATCGGGGTGTGGAGATCGTCGGGGAACGGTTTTAACTCCTCCACGCGATCAGCGATGGCGCGCGGATTGGTGACCACTACTTCAAAGGCTTTTTTCTCACCCAGGTAAGAAAACTCCTCCAACATTTCATCCGTCGTTCGGAAGTGAACCGGGGAGAGCGGCCCGCTGTTGCGGAACCCCCCTGTTTGGTTGAACGCCAGGATATCCCGAAAGTGGGCATCCCACTCATCTAAATAATGGGCATTAGCGGTAGCCACCACCGGCTTGCCCAGCTTTTCCCCAATCCTCACCAGCAGCCGATTGGCCTCCCGCAAACGCTCCTCACTATCTATCAGTTCCTTGATAACCAGATGCCGGTTGACTTCCACCGGCTGAATCTCCAGATAATCGTAAAATTGAGCGATTTCCTCTACTTCTTCCGGAGACTTCTGCAATGCCGCCTCAAACAGCTCCCCCTTTTCACAGCCGGACCCGACGATCAGTCCCTCCCGGTATTTCTGCAGGAGACTGCGGGGAATGCGAGGCGTGCGGTGAAAGTAGTTCAGGTGCGATTCGGAAACCATTTTATATAAGTTTTTCAGCCCGGTGTAGTTCTCTACCAGGACAATCGCATGGAAAGGCCGCAGACGGGAGACGTCCCGTTCCCCGGTCAACTCATTTAATCGATCCAAGTGCTCCAACCCGCGTTCGATACAGTCCTCCAGCATCTTCCACAGGAGATAACCCGTTGCTTCTGCATCATAGATGGCACGATGATGCTGGGTCAGATCGATGTCAAATTGCTTGCACAACGTGTTAAGGCGATGATTTTTCAGCCGCGGATAGAGAAGACGCCCCAGTTCCAACGTGTCGATCACGGGATTGGCCACCGGTTCACGACCGATCTTTTTGGATCCCGCCTGCAAAAATCCCATATCGAAGCGGGCGTTGTGCGCCACCAGCACCGTACCGGTGATAAAGTCCAAAAACCGGGGCAGTACCTCATCCAGGTCCGGTGCATCCTTCACCATGTCATCGGTGATGCTGGTCAGCTCCGTGATGGTGGCCGACAGCGGCCGGTGGGGATTGACAAAAGCTTCAAAGCGGTCGACGATTTCTCCGTTGTTCACTTTGACGGCAGCCAGTTCGATAATGACGTCGTGCACCGCCGACAAACCCGTCGTCTCCACATCAAAAACGACATAGGTATCCTCTTTTAACACCCGCTCTTCCTCGTTCATCACCACGGAAACACCGTCATCCACCACAAACGCTTCCAAACCATAAAGGATCTTGATCCCGTGTTTTTTGCCGGCAGAAAACGCATCCGGATACGCCTGGAGAACCCCATGATCCGTAATCGCCACAGCGGGGTGGCCCCATTCCGCCGCCCGCTTCACCATCTCTGCCGGATCATATACCCCATCCATGGCACTCATCGCCGTGTGAAGGTGTAATTCTACCCGCTTTTCGGCAGCGGTGTCCATCCGCCGGTAGGGTTCCACCTCGCGGATATCGTTGGCCATCACCACTAAATCCCGGGCAAACGTGTCATATTGAACCGAACCCCTGAGCGTTACCCACATGCCGTCTTTCAGCCGGGACAGGACAGCGGCGTCCTCTTTGTCGCGGGCGAACACTTTCACCGCAATCGAGTCGCTGTAATCGGTCACGTTGAACGTAAGAAGCGTCCGTCCGCTCCGAAGCTCCCTCACCTCGGCTTTAAACACCTTTCCCTTGATGCAGACACGCCGTTCTTCATCGGTAATCTCTTTGATCAAGATGGGTTCGTCTCTAAAGTCATACCCGATGGCAATCGGCCCCTCCGCATCCGCTCCTCCATCTACCGAAGGAGGAGCCGATTCCTCGAGAGAGACCATGGCTTCCTGAACCAATTTCTTCTCTTCCTCTTCCCGTTGCTCCCGGAATTGTTCCTGTGCAGCCGAAGAGGCATCCACCTGCAGCTTCACCTGAATCCGTGTTCCGGACACTTCTTGAAATAAGGAGGAAACCACCTGGTCCAGTTGCTTGGCCACCGCCATCTGAGTCATCATTTGACTGGGAAAGGAGAGGGTGAGAGACGATCCCTCCATGTTCCACTGGGCACGGGTAAGCCAGCCCGCCGCTGAAGGAGACAGGTTTTCCGCCACTTTCTTCCGGATCCAGTGCCAATACATTTCCATCAACTGCGCCAAATCCGCCTGCTCATAACGGACCACAAACTGGACATTTACCATCGGGCGGAACGCATCTGCCACCCGCTCCTGCATGGCGAGCAACACGTTGGGAGGAACAGGGGCGTAAAGCCGGAGATAAAAAGACCACGTCTTTTGCTTCCGGCTCACTTTTACCTTTTCAATCGAAGCATCTTTAAAATATGTAGCCAATTCATCAGACAGCTCCGCCCGCTTCATTACCGCTTCCCAGCGCTCCCGCTGGATCGCTGTCATCGACATACCATCACCCCAACCCATTCCTCTGTCTCTCGTTTTCCTCTATACGAGTCTACCAGAAAGGAACATCCGGGACGAGGAGGTTTCCCGGAAAAAACGTGAAAAATAGGCTTCATACATCACACAGAAAAAGTTCGATACACTCCTCAAGACAGTTCCATTATTCAACTTGTGGAAAATGATGAGCAATCGGAAAAATGGGGAAGCGATGTTAAAAGAACCGGACAGGGTTGTATACTTACCCCTGTCCGGTTCTTTTAAGTAAATAGGTAATGAAGTAAAACGCAATGTGCAGGCAAACATATACGACGTAGAAACTTGTAATCTCAACGGAATCGATTCCAAAGACCCAAGAGATGAAAAAGCAAACAGCGACTACAATAAGCGATGATATAATTAATATCGTATGGTTGGAGGTCATTCTAGCCATGAATATTCCAGAGATTATCGCCAAAGTAGGATTTACTAAAAACAACACGATGAATATGCTTTGCATTGTTTCACCTCTATTATTGGATGATTTTTATATCTTGAACAAGAGTATTTCTTTTCACAGGTAGTGTAATTGTATCGACCAACTCCCAATTGCTTTTATCATAAACACAAACCACCCCAGCACTGTCTTTGTTGTCTCTCTGCGTCAAAAAGTAATAATGGTTCTCATCGCTATCAACTTTAAAAACGGGGAATTTGATTTTCTTGGTAGTTTGTAGATCTAATGTATCCTTATTAAGAATACTTACATTTTTTTGATTTTGGTGAGTCACAACAATTGTATCCGTTTCTTCTATGAAGTATTCCGGTTTATCGAAAGGGAGTTCCAAATATTCCACTTTCCAGTTCTTAGTATTAACCATAGCGATTTTGTTTTGATCATCAGTGGAACCAATTAATAATGTATTTTCAATGAGTTTTAAATCGTTAGCCAGATCGATTTTTAGTGGGATCTGCTTATCTAATTCATTGTTTTTTCTGTCAATCACATAAAAAACAGGTTGTGCCTTATCAATGATTGTAGCGAATACATAAATATTGTTTGAATCAGATGTTGCAATACGCAAAAAGCCGTCCAGTTTAATTTGCTTTGATTGTTTTCCGTTTACGATTTCAAGTGTACCATAATCCAGGTGAGTATTATATGTAGATATCCTAAGTCCATTTTCTTCACGAACAAAAAGGGGAAACTCTAACGTTTTATTAGAAGTAATCTTCCCCGAAGAATTGATATTTATGACCGAATCGCCAAATTGAACTGGAAGAATGATGTCGCCAGCTTCATTTTGTTCTATTTCGAAAATGCCCATCTCTTTCAATCGGGCATTTGAATATTCATTTCCGTTTTTATCAAAAGTTACAAACTCACTATCATCCTTCAATGCATCTGTATATATTATTCCGATCAAACCTCTTTTTATCTCAATATCGCTGGATGAACATGACGTGAGAATTAGTAACATTATTATTAACCAACCACTCATTCTGTTCATATTCTCATCTCTCCCTCCATATTAAAAAAGGCGGATAAAAAACCCAGGCGATCTCTTATCCGCCTTACATCTTATTTATCCTTTTTTATAAAATACACCTGTTTTCGAGCTGTCAATAAGGTTTACAGGCCACACTGCGCCCCCATTGTCTAAATCATACCCCTTGTTATACCATGCTCTCCATGCTAATTGGGAACAATAGAATCTTTTTGTTGTTTTCTTATTGAAGAAGTTATAATTATAAGACTTTCCAATTTTGTTTCTTGCATACGATGCCGCATAACTGTATTCAGAACCACTAGCCCCTTTGACGTACAAACCTCTTACATGAGAATAGCGTGTATTCCAATTATTTTTCCAGTGTCTAACCCCATTTAACTTCCCTCTATTCCCGAAAATTTCCACTACATACCCACTCACTTCAGAAACAACTCCTGCATGTCCACCAGCCCAGGCAGATGAATCAGAGCTTGAGGTGGACAGGGTTACTAAAATATCTCCATATGTTCCAACTGCCGAAGTAGAGTTGTCTTGAGAGTAGATATCTGAGGAAACGCCCTTCAGTTTGGCTATTTTTTCAACTTCCTCGGTATCAATCTCATCGTCTGAGTTCTGCAACACTTCTTGTGTACGCTTTTTTGCTTCTTCTACTTCTTTTTGCTGTTCGGGAGTTAAAGTGATCTCTTCTTCATCGGAAGCAAAAGTAAAGTTTTCACCTACAAAAAACAACGAGAAAACCAAAGCAATTAAACACAAAAGCTTCATTGCCCTCATTTCAAAACACTTCCTTTAATTCAAATTTTCTTTCATGGGAATTATATCCTATATAACCTATTATTTCAATAATTTCAAACACTGACACAAAGGAGATTCTATGAAGCAAATCATCGAAACCTGCTTCCCCTACAAACCAAAAACGGAGCCGCTTGGATCACAAGGGCTCCGTTTTTCTTCCACATATGCGGGTCAACCATCCACCCGTTTCAACAGCTCCGGCAGCTTGACCATCCATTCTTCCGCAGACAGATCACCGCTTTCACCGGAGCGGCGGAATTTGTATTCCACCAATCCTTCCGCGGCCTTGCCGCCGACAATGACCCGAAGCGGGATTCCAATCAAGTCGGAATCCTTAAATTTGACACCAGCCCGCTCGGCACGATCGTCAAACAATACCTCTATACCGGCATCTTTCAATTGTTCGTACAGCTGATTGGCCAGCCTTGCCTGTTCTTCCTTTTTGGCGTTGACCACAATCAGATGGACCTGGAACGGCGCAGCCGCCAACGGCCAACGGATGCCGTTTTCATCGTGATGCTGCTCGACGATGGCCGCCGCCACCCGGGAAATGCCGATCCCGTAACACCCCATGATAAAGGAGCGTTCCTTTCCTTCGCCATCCAGGAATGTGCCACGCATGGCATCACTGTACTTTGTGCCCAATTTGAACACGTGCCCCACCTCGATTCCGCGGGTGAAACGGATCACACCCCCGCAGCGCGGACAGGGATCTCCTTCCTTCACGGTACGGATGTCGGCAACTTGATCCACCTGGAAATCACGTCCCGGATTGACATGAATAAGGTGAGCGTCCGGTTCGTTGGCTCCGACTACCCCATCGTACAAGCCCTGTACCGCTTCGTCAGCCACGATGCGGACCGTTTCTTTTAACCCGACCGGACCGGCGAAACCTGCCGGAGCTCCGGTGACACGAAGCACCGTCGCCTCATCGGCCAGCTCCACCTCCGTAGCGCCCAGGGCGTTTTTCACCTTCACCTCGTTGGCTTCATCATCTCCCCGCACCAACACCAGCACCGGCTCGCCATCCACCTGAAACAGCAAGCTTTTAATCAGGCGTTCCGAAGGCACGTTTAAGTGGGATGCCACCTCAAGGATGGTGGATTTCCCCGGTGTTGCCACCTTTTCAGGCTGCGGCACCTGCTCCGGATCCGCTTCTCCAGGCGAATCCCCTTTTGTTGATCCCGCCTGTGCCGTCTCAATGTTGGCCGCGTAGTCACAGCCCCCGCAGATGGCAAGTGTATCCTCGCCGGATTCGGACAGCACCATAAATTCATGGCTCTCCTTGCCGCCAATGGCACCGGAGTCGGCTTCCACTGCCCTAAAATCGAGGCCCAACCGGGTGAAGATGCGGACATAAGCATCAACCATATCCTGATAGGTCGCATCCAGCGACTCCCGGTCGGCATGAAAGGAATAGGCATCCTTCATTAAAAATTCCCGTCCCCGCAGCAAACCGGAACGGGGACGCCGCTCATCCCGGAATTTGGTCTGGATCTGATACAGGGACATCGGCAGTTTTTTATAAGAATTAACCTCATTCCGCATCAGATCCGTGATCACCTCTTCATGTGTCGGTCCCAGCAAAAACTTTCGTTCATGCCGGTCCTTCAGAGTGACCAATTCCGGGCCGTAAGTATCCCAACGGCCCGTCTCTTCCCACAGTTCCGCCGGATTCATCGCCGGCATCAATACTTCTTGAGCACCGATCCGGTCCATCTCTTCCCGGACAATTTGCTCCACCTTGCGGAGCGACCGGTAGCCCAGCGGCAAGTAGGTGTACACCCCCGACGCCAGTTGGCGGATCAACCCCGCCCGCAGCATCAGCCGATGGCTGGCCATCTCCGCTTCCGCTCCCACTTCACGCAGGGTGGGAGCCAGCATGGTCTGTTGTCTCACGGTTCCTCCCCCTCGACTTCCCATTCATCCATTGAAAAAGAGCCGAACGATATCATTGTAGGTAACAAACAGCATCAACATCATTAACAAAGCAAATCCGACAAAGTGAACCATACTCTCCTTATTGGGATCAATCGGCCGTCCCCGCACCGCCTCCAACAGGATAAACACCAACCGGCTTCCATCCAGGGCCGGAATCGGAAGCAGATTGAGAATCCCCAGGTTGAGGCTTAATATGGCCGTCAAACGCAACAAAGCGATCCATCCCGCTTCGGCAGCTTGTCCCGTAATATCAGCGATCCCCACCGGTCCCGCCAGGTTATCGATCCCCACCTTGCCGGTGATCAGTTGCCCCAGACTGCGGAACAGAACCACCGCCATGTTATAGGACCCCGTGAAGCCTTGCACCACGGATTCCGACAGCGTAGCATCCCGCATCTCTTGCTTCATCTCGATCCCGATCAGATACGTCTCGGCGTCCTCGGACAACTCCGGTTGGATACGAGTCTCATAGGGTTGGTTTGCCCGTTCCAACACCATATCCACCGGCTCGCCCTGTGATTCCACCAGCGGGATGCGAATGTCGGTGGTGCTGGTCACAGGCTTTCCTTCAATCTCCCGGACAATGTCCCCCGCCTTGATTCCCGCCTCTTGCGCCGGTGAGTTTTCCACCACACCATTGATGGATACTCGTGTCTCCAAACCGATGAACATCGTTACGACCGCCACCAGGATAATGGTGAGGATGAAGTTGAACACCGGTCCGGCAGCAATCGTCAGAAACCGATCTAGGATCGACTTGGATCCGAACTGTCGATCCAACGGGGCAATTTGAATCATGTTTTGCTCGTCATACTGGATAACCGCCTGCGGATGGACATCATGCCGCACTTCTCGGCCGGATTCATCTTCCACCAGCACGAATAAGCGATCTTCCAAATCAACTTCTAAGAGCTTCCCACCCGACGTGGAAGCCCTGGACGGAAGGTGCGCGGGCAAATCATCCGCTTCCGGATCCCCCGTTTCCACAAGAGGCTCCTCCACCCCGGCCCCTCCCACTGCGGGCTTGGGGGCACGGATCCGCAGCACGCGTCCGTCCTCATCTTTGTCCAGAATCAGCTGCGTTCCGGTCTTCAACTCCACAATCTCCGGGTCTTCTCCTGCCATGCGCACATACCCGCCTAAGGGCAAAATGCGGATGGAGTACAGCGTTTCTCCCCGAAAAACAGAAAATATTTTCGGACCAAATCCAATCGCGAACTCTCGTACCAGGATTCCCGCCCGTTTGGCGAAAAGAAAATGACCCAGCTCATGGATGAACACCAATACACTAATCACCAATATAAAGGAAATGATCGTTTGAAACACTACCTATCACCGCCTCGATTGATCCCAGGGTCAGCCCGCCTGGGCCCCACAACGGCGCGCAGCCTCCCGCGCCCACCGATCTGCTTCAAATAAGGCTTCCAGATCCGGGTTGGCCTGGGGAATATGCCGAGAAAGCACCTCTTCGATCATAGACTCGATCTCCAAAAACGTGATCTCTCCGTCCAAAAAACGCTCCACTGCCACCTCATTGGCTGCATTGAGGACCGTGGGGACGGTCCCGCCGGCACGACCTGCTTCATAAGCCATACGCAGGCAGGGGTATCGTTCCATATCCGCTTCCCGGAAATGGAGCCGACCCACTTCGGCCAGATTTAACCGCTTCGTTTCCAGCGGCCATCGCTCCGGATAACTAAGCGCATATTGGATCGGACCCTTCATGTCCGGCGTACCCAGCTGAGCCATAACAGCTCCATCCTCAAACTCCACCATGGAGTGGATGATACTTTCCGGATGGATGAGTACGTCGATTTGATCGTAGGAAAGATCAAATAACCATCGCGCCTCCATCACTTCCAGCCCCTTGTTCATCATGGTGGCCGAATCGATGGTCACTTTGGCCCCCATCGACCAATTGGGATGGGTTAAAGCCTGCTCCCGTGTGGCATGGGCCAGTTGTTTCCGGGACCAATCCCGGAAAGCCCCTCCGGAGGCGGTTACAATCAATCGACGGACATCCCGCTTCCGCTCACCGTTTAAGCATTGAAAAATGGCCGAATGCTCGCTGTCCACGGGCAAAATAGCCACACCATGCCGCTTCGCTTCCGCCATGACGATGGCTCCCGCCATCACCAGGGTTTCTTTGTTAGCCAAATGAATCGTTTTACCGGCCCGAATAGCCGCCAAGGTAGGAGGAAGACCACGACTGCCCACCAGAGCCGACATGACATCACTGGCATCTGAATGAGCCGCTACCTCCAACAGGCCGGCTTCCCCGCTGATCACATCCACCGGATAGGAGGCACGCTCCCGTACCTGCTGCGCCGCCTGTTCCGTCGCCATGGATACTATTTTCGGCCGGAACGTTTCCACCTGCTTCACCATCTCGTCCGCATTGCTCCCTGCCGCCAATGCCGTCACCTGAAAACGGTCCGGATGCTGCTTGACGACCTCCAATGTATTGCGGCCGATGGAACCGGTGGATCCCAGGATCGCGATTGTTTTCATCTCTCCAGTTTCCCTCCCTAGATCAATTGTGCCAGATGGAGCACAGGGAACACCAACAGCAGGCTGTCAAAGCGATCCAGCACGCCTCCGTGTCCTGGTAACAACGCACCCGAATCTTTCACCCCCGCTGACCGTTTGATCGCCGACTCGATCAAATCGCCGAACTGACCGGCCACACCGATCAACAAACCGACGGCCACCACAAAGGCAACCGTCCCCAGTTGGGGGAATATCAGGGCCACAGCGACACTGACCAATAGAGAAGCCAGTATGCCTCCTAAGGATCCCTCCACTGTTTTGTTGGGACTGATGGAAGGCCACAGTTTGCGATTCCCCAGCCGCTTTCCTATGAAATAAGCGCCTGTGTCACTGGCGAAAGTAACCAACACCGCCAGCAGGGACCATGCCAGGCCATCGGTAATCAAGCGGGCCTGGATCATGTAGGAAAAGCCATAACCTATGTATAAGGACCCTAAAAACAAATAGGCGAGCTCACCGATCGTAAAGTGGTTGCGACTTGCCACCATCCATAGAAAAAACAGGATCATCCCGGCGAGAATGTTGGTCGGATGTTCCAAGATCCCACCGATTGGCAGATACGCCTGTTCAGACAATCCCGTCAACAGGATGAGCCACAAGGTAGCGAAACCGGCCCAAGCCTGGGGACGGCTCCAGCGAATTCCCTTCATTCGGCAAAACTCCACATAGCCAATGGTGGCCAAAACGGTCACCATCAGCGCATATGGCCAGCCTCCCACCGCCAATACGGCAAGAAACAAGCCACCTCCTAACACCCCCGTCACAATCCGCTGTTTCATCCACTTTTCACCTGTCTCCGTCACACCGCCCCATATCGGCGCGAGCGGCGCTGAAAATCTTGGATCGCCTCAAAAAACTTCTCCCGACCGAAGTCCGGCCAATGTACATCCGTAAACCAAAGCTCGCTGTATGCCAGTTGCCATAACATAAAATTGCTGATGCGCACTTCCCCGCTCGTTCGGATCATCAAGTCCGGCTCGGGCAATGTGGCTGTTAACAAAAATTCATTAAACACATTTTCGTCCACATCGTCCCTATCCAGCTTGCCCGATTTTACCTCATCTATAATCCTTCGGGTAGCTTCAATGATCTCGAAGCGGGAACCGTAATTCATCGCGAAATTGAGGATCATCCCCGTGTTGTCGGCGGTTGCTTCCTCAAATTTTCCGATCGCTTCCAACGTATGGGCCGGAAGACCTTCCTTGTTCCCCAACATCCGAACTTGAATATTCCGTTCCACCAACTCATCCAAATCCGTACGGATAAACTCCTCAGGCAGACTCATCAAAAAGTTGACTTCGTCCTTGGGACGCTTCCAATTTTCTGTTGAAAAAGAATAGAGGGTGAGCGCCTCGATTTCTCCCAAATCATCTGCCGCACGAGTAACATTGCGGACACTCTTCATTCCGGCGCGGTGTCCCGCCACCCGGGGCATCCCTCTCTTCTTCGCCCATCTTCCATTGCCATCCATGATAATAGCCACATGCTTAGGGATCGGTCCCTCCTGTAAACGAGGGATCCACTTTTCGTCATCTGTGCCGGGAGCGGACTGATACCCGACCAACCATTTCTTCAACCTTTGAATCATTGTCATTCCCCCGCGTTCCTACCCGGATGAAAACCCGTATTATTTGTCTGTCGAAAAGTCCCGGTCCCGGCAGCGCGCGGTCCCGCCCCGGGACGCGAAATACCGCCTTGCATCTTATAGTATGCCTGATTTCCTCTGTCTTTTCTACTTAAAAAGAGTGACCGACCCTTGTCTGACAGCGACGTATAAAACAAAACCCCCTTCCCGGGAAGGGGGTTGAATCGATAAGCAGCTTACACTTCCATCACTTCTTTTTCTTTGTCTTCCACCACCTGATCCGCTTCCTTAATGAAACGGTCGGTCAACTTTTGAATCTCATCCTGGGAGCGACGCAATTCATCTTCGGAAAGTTCACCGTTCTTCTCCATCTTTTTCACTTCTTCATTGGCATCCCGGCGGATGTTGCGAATCGCCACTTTTGCTTCTTCCCCAGTCTTTTTCACCACTTTGACCAACTCAGCCCGCCGTTCCTCGGTCAGTGCCGGAATGGAAATCCGGATCAGGTTTCCATCGTTGGTTGGTGTCAACCCCAGCTCCGACTTGAGAATGGCCCGTTCAATCTCTGCCAATGCCGACTTGTCCCAAGGCTGAATCACCAATAAACGCGGTTCCGGTACGGATACGTTAGCCATTTGGTTAATCGGCATCTCACTGCCATAATACTCCACCGTCACTTTCTCCAGCAAAGAAGGAGTGGCACGGCCCGCTCGCAGAGACGCTAAATCTCGTTTCAGAGCCTGGATCGTTTTTTCCATCCGTGTCGTTGTATCTTGTTTTAGACCGGAATTCATTACGCATTCCCCCTCACTACGGTACCAATTTGTTCTCCCATAATCACGCGACGGATGTTCCCGTCTCCTTCAATGTTAAAGACGATCAACGGAATGTCGTTATCCATGCAGAGGGTCGATGCGGTCGAATCCATCACTCCCAAACCCTGGCTCAGCATGTCCATATAGGTCAGAGAATCGTATTTGACTGCATCGGGGTCTCGGCTCGGATCGGCGGAATAAACACCGTCCACCTTATTCTTGGCCATCAGGATCACTTCGGCTTCGATCTCCGCTGCCCGAAGCGCCGCCGTCGTATCCGTGGAAAAGTAGGGGTTACCCGTACCGGATGCGAAAATAACGACTCTTCCTTTCTCCAGGTGGCGAATGGCACGACGGCGGATATAGGGCTCCGCCACTTGGCGCATTTCGATCGATGTCTGGACGCGAGTGGGTACTCCCGCTGTTTCCAATGCATCCTGCAAAGCCAGCGAGTTCATGACCGTGGCCAACATGCCCATATAGTCTGCAGTCGCCCGATCCATTCCTTTGGCACTGCCCGCCATTCCACGCCAGATATTCCCCCCTCCGACGACGATGGCCGCTTCCACCCCGAGCTCGACAACTTCTTTCAATTGCTTCGCGATGGAGCCGATGACATTGGGGTCAATCCCATATCCCTGTCCCCCGGCCAGCGCCTCCCCGCTCAACTTCATCACAACCCGTTTAAACCTCGGACCTTCCATTTCAATCCCCCGTTTCCACCCGGTAATGCAATTCGACACAGGCAGGGGGATTCCTCTTCACCCCCGTGCAAAAAAAGGGAACACGCCGTGTTCCCCTAACCTCTTTTACTGGTTGACTTGGGACATGACTTCTTGGACAAAGTCGTCTTCCCGCTTTTCCAACCCCTCGCCCAGTTCATATCGAACAAAACGACGAACAGAAATATTTTCACCGATTTTGGCGATTTTCTCCTTTACCAACTCATCAATCGTCTTGTCGCCGTCTTTAATGTAAGGCTGCTCCAACAAGCAAACCCGCTCATAAAATTTGCCCAGGCGCCCTTCCACCATTTTATCGACAATATGTTCCGGCTTGCCTTCCTGAAGTGCCTGGTTGCGCAAGATCTCCCGCTCTTTCTCCACCTCTGCCTCCGGCACTTCCTCCCGGCGCACGTATTGCGGGTTCATCGCGGCAATCTGCATCGCCACGTCTTTGACAAACGAACGGAATTCATCGGTTTTACCCACGAAATCGGTCTCACAGTTGACTTCCACCAGCACCCCGATGCGTCCGCCAGCGTGTATGTAAGATTCCACGACGCCTTCAGCTGCGATACGGTCCGCTTTCTTTTCCGCTTTGGCCAACCCTTTTTCCCTGAGCAGTTCCATTGCTCTTTCCATATCGCCGTCGGTTTCGGTTAACACCTTTTTGCAGTCCATCATGCCTGCGCCTGTTTTTTCTCGCAGTTCTTTTACTTGAGCGGCGGAGATCGCCATGGTCCATTCCTCCTCGCGTAATTCAAGAGATATCGTAGAAAAAAAGGGTGGTCACGCATCCCGTGGCCACCCCTTTTGCGTTCACTCAGGACGCAGTTTGTTCTCCCTGTTTCCCTTCCAGGACGGCATCCGCCATTTTCGAAGTAAAGAGGCGAACGGCGCGGATGGCGTCATCGTTGCCGGGAATGATGTGATCGATCTCATCGGGATCGCAGTTGGTATCGACAATCGCAATGATCGGGATACCTAGCTTGCGGGCTTCCGCCACTGCAATCCGCTCCTTACGCGGGTCGATGATGAAGACCGCGTCGGGAAGTTTTTTCATATGCTTGATACCGCCGAGGAATTTCTCCAGACGGGCTTGTTCCTTCTTCAGCATAACCACTTCTTTTTTAGGTAACACGTCAAAGGTACCGTCTTCTTCCATTGCCTCCAACTTGTGCAGCCGGTTGATCCGTTTGCGGATCGTCTGGAAGTTGGTCAGCGTGCCACCCAGCCAGCGATGGTTGACATAGAACATGCCGGACCGCTCGGCTTCTTCTTTCACGGCGTCTTGGGCTTGTTTCTTCGTTCCGACGAAGAGCAGGTTGCCCCCCTGGGATGCCAGGTCACGCACGTAGTTGTAGGTGTCTTCCATCATTTTGACCGTTTTTTGCAGGTCGATGATGTAGATCCCGTTCCGTTCTGTAAAAATATACTTCTCCATCTTGGGGTTCCAACGACGGGTCTGGTGCCCGAAGTGAACACCCGCTTCCAAAAGCTGTTTCATGGATACGACAGCCATGGATACATGCCTCCTTTGGGTTTTAGCCTCCGCCAGCTTCCTGTGGAACCGGAACCGACCATTCGGCACCGCCCGGAATCCATCCACCGGCGTGTGTGTTTACACCATTTGATAATATACCACAAGCGAAAGTGGTGAAGCAAGTTCTTTTCCTCATATGGATCAGATCTGTTCACCAGTCCCCCATGAGGTAATACGTTTTCTTGACCCTTCACGCTGAGGGGTCGGTCGGCTTGGTTTTCCGTCTTAAGTTCCAATGCATGGCAAGTCACGCCGCCGGAAAACCAAGCCTCCCTTTCATGAAAACATGATTCATAATGGTAGAAAGGTAATAGACGTGTGCCCTTACGCTCCTTTGATCTTTTGCAGCGCAGGCAGCCATTGGTCATTGAGGACTTTGATGTGGGTTCCTTTCATACCCAGTGAACGAGAATCGATGACACCGGCGCTCTCCAGTTTGCGCAAGGCATTGACGATGACGGAGCGGGTGATGCCCACCCGGTCAGCCACCTTGCTGGCAACGAGGATCCCTTCTTCCCCGTCCAGCTCATCAAAAATGTGTATAACCGCTTCCATCTCACTGTAAGAGAGGGAGTCGACAGCCAACTGGACCATGGCTCGGTTGCGCGCTTCTTCCTCCGCTTCTTCCGCCTTCACCTGGATGATCTCCATTCCGACGACGGTTGCCCCGTACTCCGCCAGGATTAGATCGTCATCGATAAAAGGTTCGTCAAAGCGGGTCAACAAGAGAGTCCCCAGCCGCTCTCCGCCTCCAATGACGGGAACGACCGTAGTATAACGATGTTCATGACCATCCCCTACATGGTGGGTAAAGCTGATTTCACTTCCTTCATCCTGGTTGGCGATGGTCTCCGTCACTTTCTTCAGGCGGGTGTTATACTCTTCCGGTACCCGTCCCTGCTTGGCCACATCACGGTACAAACCATCTGCGGGATCCAATTGGACATCGGCATATCCCAACACTTTTCCCTTACGGCTGATCACATAAATGTTAGCCACGATCACATCCCGCAACACCTGGGCCATTTCCTGAAAACTGACGGCTTGTCCCCCGGTGGTCAGCAGGAGACGATGAATCTCCCGCGCTTTGGTTAATAAGTCCATAATCAACCCCCTCCGGTTCATCATCTCTTATAGAATATACTGGCTTAAATCCAAGTTATCCACGATATCTCCCAGCCGTTCTCGTACATAGTTGGGGGTGATCTGGATCTCCTCCAAAGTGATGTCCGGCGATTCAAAGGAAAGCTCCTCCAGCAAGCGCTCCAACATCGTATGGAGGCGGCGGGCTCCGATATTTTCGGTGCCGCGGTTTACCTCAGCCGCCAGGCGGGCGATTTCCCGGATCGCTTCATCGGTAAAGGTAACCTTGATCCCCTCGGTCTCCAACAAAGCGGTATATTGTTTCAACAATGCTCCTTTGGGCTCTGTCAGGATGCGGACAAAATCCTCTGCCGTCAAATCTTTCAACTCCACTCGAATGGGGAACCGCCCCTGCAACTCGGGAATCATATCCGACGGCTTGGCGATATGAAACGCACCGGCCGCGATAAAGAGAATATGATCCGTATGTACCGGGCCGTATTTGGTCATCACTGTGGAGCCCTCCACAATGGGCAAAATATCCCGCTGCACGCCTTCACGGGAGACATCGGGACCCCCCCGCTGGTCTTTGCCGGCAATTTTGTCAACCTCATCGATGAAGATCATCCCGGACTCTTCCACCCGCCTTAAAGACTCCTGCTGCACCTGATCCATATCGATCAACTTTTGGCCTTCTTCATGGATCAACACCTTGCGGGCTTCCTTCACCGGCAGGCGGCGCTTCTTCGTTTTCTTGGGCATGAATTGCCCCAGCATCTCTTGCATGTTGATGCCCATTTGCTCCACACCGGAACCGGCAAACATGTCCAGCATCGGCAGCTGATCTTCCACTTCAATCTCGATGATCTCGTCTTCCAGCATACCGGCTTTCAGTTGACGACGGATTTGCAGACGCCGCTGTTCGACTTTCTGTCTTTTTTCATCCTCTTCCCGATCCGTGGTGTGGCCGCCTGCGGGTTGATTGGATTGAAAAAGCATTTCCAAGGGATTCTTAAACGGGGCTCCCTGCTCCTTTTCTGAAGGAGCCAGGATGGAAACAATGCGCTCATCCGCCATTTCTTCCGCTTTTTCTTTTACTTGCTCCAACTTTTCTTCCTTAACGATACGGATGGCCGTCTCCACCAGATCGCGCACCATCGATTCCACATCCCGGCCCACGTAGCCCACTTCAGTAAACTTGGTCGCCTCCACTTTGACAAAGGGAGCTCCCACCAACTTCGCGAGGCGGCGGGCGATCTCCGTCTTTCCCACACCCGTAGGCCCGATCATCAAGATGTTTTTGGGGACCACTTCGTCTCTTAGTTCATCCGGCAGCAATGTACGGCGATAGCGGTTGCGGAGCGCCACGGCCACAGCCCGTTTTGCTTCTTGCTGTCCCACAATGTATTTGTCCAGTTCCGATACGATTTGGCGCGGTGTCCACTGCTGCCTGGCCGATGCTCCTGATGCACCCATCTGATTCATACCTCCTCAACGACAATCTGATCATTGGTAAATACACAAACTTCACTGGCGACCGTCAGCGCCGCCTCGGCAATTTTTCGGGCGGACATTTCCGATGCATGCCGCTTTAACGCTCGGCCGGCGGAAAGGGCAAAGCTGCCTCCCGATCCAATCGCCATCATGCCGTCATCGGATTCAATCACTTCCCCGCTGCCGGAAATCAGCAAGAGATGCTCCTTATCCATCACAATCAGCATCGCTTCCAACCGGCGCAATACTTTGTCTGCCCGCCACTCCTTCGCCAGCTCCACGGCAGCACGGGGGAGATTTCCATGAAACTCCTCCAGTTTGCCCTCAAATTTTTCAAACAGGGTGACAGCGTCTGCAACCGAACCGGCAAAGCCGGCCACAATTTTTCCCCGGTAAAGCCGCCGCACCTTTTTTGCGTGGTGCTTCATCACCATCTGATTCCCAAAGGTGACTTGGCCGTCTCCAGCCATGGCGCCGCTTCCCTCATGTTGAATCGCAAAGATCGTCGTCGCATGAAATGTCCCCATGGTAACCCTCCTGACCCATTTGCGCCAAACGGGATCGCTCCATTTTGACCAGACAAAAAAGCAGCGATTCCACTCGCAGCTGTGTGTATGTAGTTATGGGATTGTTATCGCCCAAGTGTCAATCCTTCCCAAACTCCACCTCATCGTACCATACGGCCATCCGCCCCGCAAGCAGGGAGACCAGATATGATTTAATATTCAGATATTTATTATTCAAGAGAAAGCCCACTGCGGGCTTTACCCTTTCTCCTCCTCGTAGTCGCATTTCGTGCAGCGAATCAGGGTTCCTTTTTTGCGCCGCTTCTCCACCATCAACCCTTCACAGCGGGGACAGGGACGCGGGTCCGGCTTATCCCAGGAGACAAATTCACATTCGGGATACCGGTTACAACCATAAAACGTACGCTGTTTTTTGCTCTTGCGCTCCACAATCTCCCCTTTTTTACAATTGGGGCAGGTTACACCGGTGGATTTGACGATCGGTTTCGTATTGCGGCAGTCAGGAAATCCGGAGCAGGCGAGGAACTTGCCGTAACGGCCGAATTTATAGACCATGGGAAGCCCGCACTTCTCGCAGTTCTCGTCGGAGACCTCATCTTTGATCTCCACTTCTTTCATCTCTTCCTCCGCAACGGACAACCGCTTTTCAAACTTCTCATAGAAGCGTTCCAGGATCTCTACCCAGTCCACTTTTCCCTCTTCCACATGGTCCAGCTTTTCCTCCATATTCACCGTAAACGTCACGTCCAGAATCTCGGGGAAAAACTCCTCCATCAGGGAGATGACAATCTCCCCCAACTCCGAGGGAATCAGCCTCCGATCCTCCAATTGGACATATCCCCGTTTTTGGATGGTATCGATGGTAGGGGCGTACGTGCTGGGTCGTCCGATCCCCTTTTCCTCCAGCGTCTTTACCAAACGCGCTTCTGTATAACGGGGCGGGGGCTGGGTGAAGTGCTGCTTGGGATCAATCGACTTTCGTTTCAGGGTTTGTCCTTCTTCCAAGGCGGGAAGCATTTTATCTTCCTCTTTTTTGTTATCGTCATTCCCCTCCACGTACACCTTCATAAACCCGGGGAATTTCACCTTGGATCCGGTTGCCCGAAAAAGGGCCTCTCCCACACGGATGTCAGCAGAAACAGCATCTAGTACTGCGGGCGCCATTTGACTGGCGACGAACCGTTCCCAAATCAGCTTATAAAGGCGCATCTGATCACGGCCCAGAATTCCCTTCAAGGAATCCGGCGTACGCAGAGTAGAGGTGGGCCGGATGGCTTCATGGGCGTCCTGCGCACCCGCCTTCTTCTTGTGGGTGCGCGGCTTGGCCGGAAGATACGAGGAACCGAAGGCTTCCCGGATATAGCCCTGTGCTTCCTCCTGGGCCGTTGGAGAGATCCGGGTGGAATCGGTACGCATATAGGTGATGAGACCGACGGTGCCTTCTTTTTTCCCCAAATCCACTCCTTCATACAATTGCTGGGCGACCGCCATCGTTTTCCCTGCACGGAAGTTGAGCTTTCGCGCCGCCTCCTGTTGCAGCGAGCTGGTGATAAAGGGGAGCGACGGATTGCGCCGCCGTTCGCTTTTCTTCACATCTTCGACGATAAATCGTTTACCCTTGATCGCTTCCAGCAAGGATTGAACATCCTGTTCATTTTTCAGTTCCGTTTTTTTCTTGCCGTATCCATGGAACTTTGCTTCAAAGGTCTCCTTGCCGGTGATCAAGGTCGCCGTAACCGTCCAATATTCTTCCGGCTTGAAGTTGCGGATCTCGTTTTCACGGTCGATGATTAGCTTGACGGCCACGGATTGAACCCGGCCGGCGCTGAGGCCTTTTTTTACCTTCTTCCACAGAACCGGGCTGATTCCGTACCCCACCAACCGATCCAGGATCCGACGGGCCTGCTGAGCCTGCACCAAATCCATGTTGATCTTGCGGGGATGACGGAAAGCATCCTTAACCGCCTGCTTGGTAATCTCGTTAAACACCACCCGGCACTCTTCGTCCACTTCCAAATTGAGGCTGTGGGCGAGATGGTAAGCAATCGCCTCCCCTTCCCGATCAGGGTCCGCCGCCAAGTAGACGCGCTTCACTTTTTTACGCGCATCCCTCAACTCCTTCAGAACATCGCCCTTTCCACGGATGGTGATATATTTCGGTTCAAATCGGTTTTCCGTATCCACACCCAATTGACTTTTGGGCAAATCCCGCACATGACCCATCGACGCCTTGACAATATATTTTTTTCCCAAATATTTGCCGATCGTTTTGGCCTTGGCGGGCGATTCGACGATGACGAGTGAATCAGCCATCGATCGACCTCCCCTCATCACTCTCACGCTTCAATATACTGGTATTATGCAAGGATGTCCAAATCCCCTGCTTCTCACCCGCACTCGAACTTAGCTAGGGGTGTCTGAACAATCCGTAGGGCCGGATCCCGGGTCAAGTCCATAGCGAAGCCGGGAAACGAAAGTGACCCAGACGAGATTGGTGCTCTTTGAGTATAGGCAAACCAAAAGCCATGCCGCCCCTCCCTTTTTCTTACGAAAAATGGAATGACCAGACTGGCCCTCGTACCCCATCCGGTACATCGATCTGTTTTTCTTACCCCTTCACGCTGAAGGTCCGGAAAGCATGACCGGATCCAGGAGTGCGGACTGTTATGGTAATCGCTCTTGTACCATACCAGATTAAAGGTGGTGGGAGCAACATGGAAAGCGCACACCCCGTTTTCCAATGAAAAGAAAAAAGGCGCCCTTCCGACGGAAAGGCTCGCCCTTTAAGTGTGTGAAATGGGGGGATTTGGGTTGTTATGTCAGGGTTTTCGTTTGGTCAGATTTCGCGGATTAATCCCATGATCCGTCAACAACTCCGGACAAAAGGAGGTTGCGATGGCGTCCCATTTGACGATTTTGAAATTTTGATTGACGATTGTCCCGTTTTCCCGGTTTTGTCCATCCTGAGCAATAAACAGACCGTAGGGGTATCGATCACCCAAGCCGAAGCCGATGACGTCGATCCCATCCGTTTCGCTCGTGCCGTCCGTTTTATCCCCGTCAACAATACGAAAGCTTCCGACGTATTGGTTTTTCCCTTTCCGGTCATAGATCGCATAGCTGTCGTCACCCTGGCTGGAAGCGATCAGATACCCGTTTCCCTTTGCTCCGTAGTACAGGGTCAGCCCTTCGATATCCCCATGGAGACGGTTGCCGTCAGCCCTGTCCACAATCGTCGGCTCCCCGTCCCCGTCCGGTTCGGCGTCGTATTTCCAGATCGCCACCTCTTCTTCCGCTATGTACAGATACCCGAATTCGTCATCGGCGACGATCCCTTCCGCTTGCGATCCCAGCTTGAACTCCCGGACCTTTTTGGCCTTCACTCTGCCTTTTCCGTTGTCGGACAGCCGGTATTGTTCAAATTCTCCTTCTTTCCCCAACACCAGTGCATAAAACGATCCGCTTCTCTGACTGTGGTACAGACTGAATCCATACACTTCACTCATATCCGGTTGGATCGGCTTTTCCGCAATATTCTTCCATTCTCCGGTCCACGGGGAAATGGAAAAGACATCAACCGTGTTCGTGGTACGGTTGGTAGCTGCAACCAAATCTACTTTCTTTTTTCCCAGCGGAAAATTGTAACGCACGTCAACGTTATTCATTTTCCCCCAATCGTACGATGCCACTTTCTTTCCGTCCAGATCGTAAAGGTGGATCCCTTTTTTCTTGTCCGTTCCGATAAGCAGACTCTTTTCCGGATCGGCCGGATGGACCCAGATGGCGGGGTCATCCGCCGCATCCCCCTCACTTTCCACCGGCTCCGTCTCCGCATCAGCCGTTACCTCCACCACACCGAACATCCGTACAGGAAACGCTTCCGTCCACCCCTCTGCCGTCCCGATCAACGGGTGGAACACCATCGAAAGGGCCAAAAGACAAGAGACCACATTTTTCTGCATGTTTGGTTTCTTCCTCCCTTTTTCATCCATCTATTTTCTCTCCATACTATAGTGGGTCCATATTAAAGAAATCGACAGCATCCCGTTAACATTTTGTTTTTTCATAAAAAAATCCCCTATCAGGGGAGAAAGCCAATCACACCGAGAAGGATTACCTTTTCCGGAACAGCGGTTGAATTTGACCACGGATTTCCCCCGCCGGGTGTTGTTCTGTGTGCACATTGACATACGTTCGCTCTTCTTTCATCAATTGAATCAGACTTTCAAGGGGTTCTCCCCTGAGCGGTCCCACCAAATCATCGCTCGTTATGGTACCGGTCACGACACCCTGGTCGACGCTGATTCCCGGTTGTACCGGTCCAAATAAAAAGGCGACAACCGGCCCGTTTTCCCCCCGGCGCCCGATATGAATGTGAGCTTGCGTCAATCGGCGAATTCGATTCACCTGCAACCGATAAAACAACTTCTTTCGATCCTTGCTCAGAAAAAATGCAGCATTACCGAACGCCGCGGTTCGAACTGGCGGCACCTCTTCCTTGCCCGACAGAAATGTAAAAAATGTTTGGGACATCTATAAACCTCCCGTTCTCGTTTCTCTATAAGAATATGACGGGAGATTGAACTTGACTGGACTGATGCTCCTCTTAAACTACCTATTATTTCAGATCGGCAGATCCATCGATTGATAAAACGAGCAGGCCGATAGCGCCTGCTCGTTTTTTATGTGTCTGGATAGAACCGATCTTGTCTTTCATGCCCATCGCTGGACCGGTGTAATAGCCGGAAAGGTGCATCTTCCTTTTTCCCGGCTCCTCAGCCTCTGTTTGATTGGCTTCGCAGGTATTCTTCGTATTCAACCGTGAATTCGCGTGCACGCTTAAAGTCAGCGGATCGGAGAGAGAGCACCGCTACCACATCCTCCTTGCGCGTTTCGCGTAAGGCGAGGATTTGAGGCTGACGAGGGACGCGAAACCGGGTATGGTCGTGAAACACAATGGTGACGATGGTGCCTAAAGACTTTCCGTCCATGGTATAAACGGTGCTCCACATCCAACGCTGTTGATCCGTTTGTTCCTTATTCCCCCATTCTCGCGAAATATCGAAATCGCCAGGAAACCTTGGCTCAGGGCGCAATCCGGCCTCTTTAAGCTGCTGATGAACAGGCAGAAACAACAGGTTCAAATAGGTGCCGTATGCCATATCGCCTGCCTGGTTGTATGCTTCCAACAGCTGATCCCGTCTGTTCTGAAGCAGGCTTTCCCAGTTTTCAGCGATATGACTTTCCATATACTGTGCAATCGCGTCAATCCCGTTCTCTTTGCCTTCCTGAAGAAACTCCTTTAACAGCTTCACCTGTTTCATCATGACTCCCCTTTCGAATGTTTGTCATCCGGTGAGGACCGCTTATCTTGTTCGAGGTTTTCACTTACCTCACGCAGGATCATAACGGCATCGCGCAAGCCTTCCAAAGAATGCCTCCTTCCCATCCGATTTGCCCAATCCGCCTGCCGTTGTTTTACGTATTGAAGCGCTTCCCGCCCCTGGGGAGTTAATACCATGAGCTTAGCACGGCGATGATGAGGGTTTTCGCGATACTCAATGAAACCATCCCTTTCCAAACCATCCGCGGTCTGCTGTACGCTTTGGCGGGACAAACCCATCGCACGGGCGACGTGAGCGACCGGGATCGCGCCATGTTCCACTACACCCAACACCTGCCAGCGTGCACTGCTTAACCCGACAGGCTGAGTGATTCGGTCTCCTGCCTCCAGTAACAGGCCGTTGAGGTGAAAGACTGCAAGGACTAGTTCAGTGAAGGCATCTCCATTACTGGTTCGCTTATTCATATGACAATATCATGTCATAATGACAGGTTATTGTCAAATAGAACCGAATCTGAATAGACACTTGGCAACCCAAGAATAAAAAGCCAGTGATTACAAGGAAAAACCGAACCCGGATACAGGGTTCGGTTTATTCGGAGGACAGGCATTTTTCCATCGCCATCACGTCGACAAAACGGCCATCTATCCTCCCTTGGTTCCGAAAGGTTCCCACTTCCCTGAATCCGTGCTTGCGGTACAACCCTTGACCAAGCCCGTTAAAGGGAAAGGTGTATAAAACGATTTTGTGGAAACCGTGGATTTGGGCTTCGATTTCCAATTGCCGTAACAGTCTGGACCCCACGCCCTTGCCTCTCCATGTTCGTTCGACATAAACGGACAGATCCGCCACTCCATCATAGGCGCAGCGGTGAGAATAGGGATTCAAGGAAGCCCATCCACGGATTTTTTCGCCATGGAGGGCGACCAGCACCACGTATCGGGAAGCACGCTGGTGCAACCAGCCCTTTACTTCCTCCAAGTTTTTCGGCTGTTCCTCCAAAGTGGCCACCCGATCTTCAATTCCTTGGTTGTAAATGGTTTGGATCTGTGGCCAATCCTCTTCCTGCGGCTTGCGAATCGTCCAGGAATCGTTCATGGGGTCACCGCCGATTCATCCAGATGAAACCGGGTAGACAGCTCATCGCAAAAGGCCTTTAACATGGCCTGGTTGACGGAGTAATAGTTCCACTTCCCCTGCTTCCGCTCGTGCAGCAGGCCCGCATTTTTCAATTCCTTCAGGTGATACGACACTTTCGACTGTTTCAAGTCTAAGGCTTCCTGGATATCACAGACACACATACCAATCGTACAGCATGACGTAAATTTGCCCGTGTTTCCCCGGGAGATGAGATCCAAAATCTGATACCGGATCGGATCGGACAACGCCCGGGCGATCAGAGACCATTGTTCATGAGTGCAAGCCACCGCGATCACTCCTATTTTTCTAACCATGGGCAAAACCCGGGCAATGCCCAGGTTTTTTTACGACTATCTACTTAGCTTTTATTGGGGGTGCAACAGGGACTCGCCTCTTCAACGGAATCCGGTGACTCTCCAAACGACTCCGCATCCTCTTTGACAAAGAATATCTCCCAGCGATGCCCATCGGGGCTGGTCACCCAGATTTTATCCTGGCGGGCGTAACAACAGGTGGTGTCCATTTCGTCAAAGGAGGCCAAGCCTGCGTTTTTCAGCCGCTCTTTGGCGGCTAACACCGCTTCCGTCGACTCCACTTGAATCCCCAGGTGGTTGATCCCACCGTCGGTTTTTCCCCCTTCATTCAACGTAAAGTTCAAAGCGGGTTCTTCCAGATCAAACTTGGCATAGCCGGGACGTACCTTGGCCGGTTCCTCCCCGAATAGATGGCGGTAAAACGCGACGGAGTCATCCAGGTTTTTCACATTAACGGCAACATGCGGCTTTAAAATCATGTTAGGGTTCCCCTTTCCAATAATCAAGTTTCACAGCAAACGGATGGTGTACCAGCCAGTTTCGCCATTTTCACCGAAATATAGGGAGCAATGTCTGGCCAGGATCCCTCCTTGACGAATTTCCTCCATGCACATCCGACGAATTCGAATAACCTGGCCGCTCACCCCTCAAATCAACTTTTGTTGATATAAGCATATATCAAATAAATTTGATTCGTCAATACACATATCAAAAAAAATTGTTTTGAGTGGGAGGGGTTTGGAGGAAAACGGAGAAGAGGCATGGAAGTAGGGAGAGGTAAAAAAGGCACCCGGTTAATCGGTAAGCCTTCAGCCCAAAGTATCGGTTTTTTCTTTTGAAGGAGAGAAAAGCAATCATACACAAAAAGAACCATTGGATGATCGATATCAAAGTGGTCGACGATCCCGATCTAAAATCGGAAGTAACTGAAATAATCTTGCCTACACTCCCCGAATGGTTCGGCATTGAAGAAGCGATTCAAAATTACATAAAGGCAGTTCGTGAGCAACGGTTTTACGCGCATGGGATCAAGACCGAATCGTCGGCTTTACTTCCCTCTCCTTTCACAATACATACACCGCAGAAATCTACGTGATGGCAATTCTTCGGGAGTATCAAGGTCGCAATCTGGGAAGCCAATTGATCCAACACGTGGAGGAGTTTTTAAAACAAGCCGGCTTCAGGTTCTTGAGGAAATGAAAGAGATCTGGGGAAAACAAACCCCTTGCTTGCTGATGATCAAGCCTCTATGAACGACTCATCTCAAAAAATCCGTCACTAGGGCGTGTCTGATAAATCCGTCGGGCGAGATCCCGGGTCGGTATAGCTGTCTTCGTTTCGTTGCAAAAAGCGCATAGCGAGACCAGGGAACAAAGTAACCATGGCGAGACTTGTGCTCTATGAGTGCAAAGGCTCTCCGCCAGCCATACCGACCCTCTCTCGTTCTTGCGGAAAATTGAATTACCAGATAGACCCTAAGCGATAACCTCGATCCCAACTGAACTTCGGAAGATGCAAAAAAAAAAATCCGTCTAGCTTTTGCCGGATTCTTTCATGACTCCAACCAACCGTAAAGCCTAAGACCCTGTAGGTTGTTCTAGAGATTGACAATTTCTATATCTCGTTCATATTTCATGCCATCTTTCAAGGCGGCTAACAGATTATCAAATAGATTTTCATTGTCTTCGTTTACGAAAGCCTCTGCAAGATTGGCAGCCTCTGTTCGTACCTCTTTCGGAAGAGGTTTATTCGGATTTTCAATATCGGAAACGGCCTGATTGGCTGCAAACCGCTTTAATTCCTCTCGAATTTCTTTCACTTCCTCTGTTGCGGCGTCCGCTTTTTGCCATTGAAGGCGGCCCATAAACAACTCATTCAGAACAAGCGAATATCTTTCTTTCTTAGGGTCCAGATGGTGCTGGATCGTCGAAAAAAAAGAGGTTAAGAATGGTACACTGCCAATGCCATAGGCGAAAATGTATGACTTAAAATGCAGGATGGTAATCACTACCCTTTCCGCTTAAAGATAATTTCAACATCGTCCCCTGCTTTCTCTTTTATTCTGTTATGGAGTTTAATTAATTCATCCTGGGAAACATCCTGACCCCTCACGTCAATAATGATTGTCTGCTTTGTTCCTTCCGGCAGGTTGCTTCGACGCTTCTCTACCTGCTTTGTAACATTTCTAACGAGATTACTACGCCCCCTGGAAGTGGTTACATTATAATTTTTCACTTCCACACTATGTCCGTCCGCATAATGATCCGGGCGAGTACTCCCTTTTTTTGAATGTGTCGCTTCTTCGCCATCTTTAAACGATTTCTGTGATGAATATCCTTCGCCCAGATCCTTACCGACGTCTTTTTCTGACTTTTGCCAGGTTGGGCGCTGTTGTTGTGGTTGTTGTTGATTAGCCGCCTTAATCCCGGCGATCGGTCCGGTAGGTGTGGTGGCATCCATCAAATGAGTACCAAAGCTACCCCCGACCAACATCCCACCGGCGGTCAACGCGGCGATTCCGGCATTTTTCCAGTCCAGCTTACGACCGTGGAGAAAGTCGTCCGCCAAGCTTTCACTTCCTCCGGCAGATATACCGCTTGCCAGCGCAGGGAAACGGGTACAGACAAAGTTGCTAGAAGCGGCACGCGACAAACCCGCCATGAGGCCCCTTCCTACGACGTTACCGACCCCTCCACCAACCGCACCGGTTAAGCCGCCAAACATGGCGGCCTGTGCGATTTCCTTAGAATCAGCCCCGCCATAAGCCGCAATTCCACCGCTTACTAAAGCACCGGCGAGGATGCTACCACCAAGGAGTTGTCCACCCGGAACAAACATCAGTCCCACCCCGGCGGCAACAACGGCACCAGCCGCTATGTACTCCTTGTTGTCTTTCACCCATTCCCATCCATCAGAGGCTTTCTGTTTGGTCCACTCCCAACCGGCTTCCACCTTATCCGCCAACCAATCCCGTCCATCGTTTACCGTTCCCTTGGCGGTTTCCCATCCGTCCTTGATGTCTCCTAATAAGGATTCAAAAAAACCCGGTTCATCGTTGGAAGCCGACCCATCCGACGGTGAATCGGATTGGGTATTATCCCATAAGGAGTCGGTAGAGGCCCAAGGATCATAAAGGCTTTCCGGGATCACGTCGGAAGACGTTTCATCCCGTTTTGGAGACGGTTGGGCAACTCTTTCCCCTTCGCAATTTTGGACAATGACACATTCGATTTTTTCCTGAAGAGCGCTTTGGACTTCGTTGCTTTCCATCACCAAGTTAAGAATCATAGCGAGTAATGCGGCCCCAGCCATTACAGCTACATATTCGATGGTTTGAGATCCTCGCTTATCCCGTAATATCTTAACCCATCGGAAAAACCATTTCCCCAATCCCCTCTCTCCTTGTATAAGATTTTTCATTTACCATCTTATACGGATTTTGTCAATTGGTAAATAGAACCTTCCCATAAAAAAACCGGACAGGATTTTTTTGAGATTATCCCCGTCCGGTGTGGTTCGTTTTATGTTTAGCCTGATCCTATTGCTCTCAACTAACTACCGAACATAAACGGTGTAGCGTAAATAAACAACAACAAGCAACTGAGTAAAAATAACCCCAGGGCAACAGAAACCGCGATCTTTACACCTTTGCTCATTTTGATTCTACCAGTAGACCTCCTTTGCTCATATGTTTCTGATGTTGAAAAAGGCTTTTCTAGATCTCTTGCAAACGAGGAAAAGGGGGAGACTAGGGTGAGAGACAAAAAGGCCACCAGAGCAAAGAAGAAAAGTTTCTTAAAATATATTACTCCCTTATTGGTATATTCTCGCATAGGAATTCTACCATCAATTATATCCATTGGGAATGCTTGTGATGTTTTAAAAGTCAGACATTATTCAACAATATTCGACACAAAAAATAGGCCTTTTTGCCCTCATTTCGGCCCATGTTTTAAAACCTGCATTTCCATTTTGCATGAAAATATATTTTTTAAACTTTTCTCTATTTTATTGGATGTGGACTATTCCAATTTTATTCAAGAGGAGGTAAAATAAAGATATCTCTGCACTCAAGGGGAAGGTGGTATGTTATGAGAACTGTCGAACTTCAAGAAATCGGCGAAATTATACGGAAAGTACGGAAACAAAGAGGGCTCCGGTTGGAAGATTTAGCAGATGACAACATCTCTCCGGCCACGATCAGTAACGTAGAGAGAGGCGTGCCCCATGTCAGTATGGACAAAGCCATGTATCTGTTGGACAAGCTCAAAATTGAAACCCGTCAGATCCCACATTTGCTAATGGAAGAAGAGAACGAACTGAAACGGATTCAGTTGAAGCTTGAAAGCATCGAGTCTCTATGGCGATTCAAGCAATATGACAAAGCCCTGCAAAAGATCAAAGATTTAAGCTTAGATGATGCCCACCCCTTTGCCGCCACTGCTGCATATCTTCAAGGAAAATGTCTCATCGATAAAGGTAAACCGAAACAGGCAGAACGAGCTTTATATAATGCCATCAAACTAGCCAATCAGCATGCTTACAACAGGGAAACCAATGTTGAAGCCGCCAGCTTCTGTGAACTGAGCATTTGCGCCTACAACGAAAATAATTTAGATACAGCTCTACAGTTCACGAATAGCGCTTTGGGAGCTTTCCATGATAATGGCGAACGCCAGCACCTTCGGTATGCTCTCCTTCGAAACAAGGCCGTTTTCCTGGATAAGTTAGGGAATGTTAATGCAGGAATGCGAGTTATAGAAGAGGTCTGGGATTCACTTGATAAAACGGAAAACGTAGATACCCGTATTACTTTCCACTGGTTAAGATCTGAATTTTTACGGAAAACCGGGGAGATCAATGAAGCGTTTAAATACGCCAAACAAGGGCTGGCTCTCGCCGTGGCAAACAATCATTCAAAATACATTTTTGATTTTTGGACTATTCTGGGATGTTTGCACACCGCCCAAAGTGAGTTGGACAAAGCAGAGTCTTGTTTTGACACCGCTTTAAGCGGCAAAGACACACTATCCGATCAACGAACATTATCTATCACGTTCGCAAAATTGGGTGTTCTATACATCCATCAACAAAAGTATCCTGAAGCAAAAGAGGCCATCACGCAAGCGGTTCAACATGCTAAGAAACAGAATGATCTCTCCCAACTCACTTATGCTTTGATGGTTATGGGTGATCTGTTGAAAAAAAATGAAGAAGTTAAAGAGGCTATTCAATATTATCAACGCGCTCTCGAACTGGCGCAAAAGCACGCTTTAAAGCGGCGGGAATACAAGCTCTTGCTTAAACTGGCCGAATGCTGGCATCCAATAGATGAGAAGGAATTTCAAAAATGCATGATGAATATATATCAGGTAAAAAAGGAACTCAAAGACAAGGAGGGTGATTTTTTTGACGAAATGGACTAAAATTGCGTTTGCTATGCTTGTGATCGCTGGCTTTTTCGCTTTTACCGAATCCACTGACATCGTCGCATCTTCGGAAATAACCCCGCTCAACGTCCCTGAAAGATCATAATAAGCGGATAAGAAAAGCCTCCTATATTTCGTATATGTGCCACTATTATATACATCCTCGGCAAAGCTGCTGACTCTTGTCAGTAGCTTTAAGCCTTTGTAGTAACAACCGATACGGAATCATAACATATGACAGGTGTTTGCTCATATATCCATCCTCCGAAAGCCATACACATCTTGTCGCAAAAAAGCGTATCCCTTACCCTAAAGATTTCTCCCGTTTATAAAAAGAAGTCATTAGAAGTGACTCACCCCTTCCGTTCAAACCGCGCCCCCGGCAATTGCCGAACCAATCCCTTTACCTGCAGGGTCAACAAGATTCCGTGGATCTCACCGAGAGGGCACCCCATCTTCTCAGCCAAATGTTCCAAATCAACCGGCTCGTCTTGGAACAGCGATAATAACCGGCTTTCCGTATCGCTTACGGACGGCGTTTCTTCCTTCGCCTTGGTCACGGGACACCAGCCGGACAAGTGGGAAAACTCTTCGGCGATATCCTCAGCGGAAAGTACGCATTTGGCTCCCTGCTGGATGAGACGGTTGGTGCCCCGGCTCTGTTCCGAGGTGATCGGCCCCGGAACGGCAAACACCTCCCTGCCTTGTTCCATTCCGAAGTCGGCTGTGATGAGGGAGCCGCTCCTTTCCGCCGCTTCCACCACCAGCACCCCCATACTGAGTCCGCTGATAATTCGATTCCGTTGCGGAAACAGGCCTGGATGGGGTTGGGTGCCCGGCGGCGCTTCGGAAAGAATGAGCCCTTCCGCCGCCAGGCGCTCATAGAGGGAGCGGTGGTGTTTCGGGTAGACCACATCCACCCCGCACCCCAGTACGGCTGCCGTTCGTCCGCCCGCTTCCAACGCGCCCCGGTGGGCTTCTCCATCCACCCCTGCCGCCATCCCGCTGACAACGGTCCATCCCTGGGCGACGGCCTCCGTTACCAACATCGAAGCTGCCCGTTTGCCGTAAGTGGTGGGCTTTCTCGTTCCCACCACGGCTAAGCAAGGATGTTGCAGAATCGACCCATCCCCCTTTCCATAGAGGATCCAGGGCGGCTGCGGCAGCTCCCGCAGCAATGCGGGGTATTCCTCGTCCCATAAAGTCAGCGCCCATATATTCCGCTGGCAGAGCTCATGAGCCACATGGCGGATAAAGGAAGGCGTCCACTTCTCCCGGATCCGCTCCGACAGCTGTACCGACAACCCCGCTTCCTCCTCGTGCTCTCCCGCAACCGGGGCATCCGGTTTCCACCCCGCCCGCAACATCCGATCCAAGGTATGCCATCCCACTCCTTGGATCTGGTGCACGGCGATCAATCCGTCCCGTCGATCCCACCCGGTTTTCCCCATCCCGTCATCCTCCCTCATGAACCCAAAAAGGAGGAACCTCCCGTAAGAGGTCCCTCCTTTTTGGATGTCAGTTCTTGGTGATGCAATCTGCCAAGAGGCCTTTCTCTTCCAGGACACGGTTGAGCGTTTCCCCGATGACCGCGGGAGTGGGAGCGACAGCGACTCCGCTTTCCTCCAGCTTGGCGATCTTTTCTGCGGCTGTTCCCTTGCCGCCGGAGATGATCGCCCCGGCATGACCCATCCGTTTTCCCGGAGGAGCCGTCTGACCTCCGATAAAACCGACAACCGGTTTAGTCATGTTGGCCCGGATCCAATCCGCCGCCTCTTCTTCGGCAGTGCCGCCGATTTCACCGATCATGATGACGGCCGCCGTGTCTGTATCTTTTTCAAATTCCTTCAGCACATCGATAAAGTCCGTTCCGTTTACCGGGTCTCCCCCGATTCCGACAGCGGTGGACTGGCCGATGCCCCGGGTCGTCAGCTGGTGGACCGCTTCATAGGTGAGGGTTCCGCTGCGGGAGACGATGCCCACCCGGCCCGGTGTGTGAATATATCCGGGCATGATCCCGATCTTGCACTCGCCGGGAGTGATGACGCCCGGGCAGTTGGGGCCGACCAGCCGCGTTTTCTTCCCTTCCATATACCGGCGTACCTTCACCATGTCCAATACCGGTATCCCTTCGGTAATGCAGACGACCAGATCCAGTTCCGCATCCACCGCCTCCATGATCGCATCGGCAGCGAAGGCCGGGGGAACGTAGATGGCGGAGGCGTTGGCGCCGGTGGCTTCCACCGCTTCCTTCACGGTGTTGAATACCGGAACCCCTTCCACTTCAGTGCCGCCCTTGCCGGGGGTCACCCCGCCGACGACCTTAGTGCCGTATTCAATCGCCTGCTTCGTATGGAACAGGCCGTTGGAGCCTGTAATCCCTTGGGTGATAACTTTCGTGTCTTGATTGACGAAGATGCTCAAGGTTGAACCCGCCTTTCCCGTTGAGTTGAAGTGGATCCCGTTATTGCACCAGCGATACGATTTTCCGCGCGGCATCTTCCATCGAATCCGCCGCGGTGATTTTCAGGCCGGACTCATTCAAAATCTTTTTCCCGAGTTCGACGTTGGTTCCTTCCAGCCGGACGACCAGCGGACGATCCAATCCCACTTGCTTGGCCGCCTCCACTACGCCTTCCGCAATCACATCACATTTCATGATGCCGCCGAAGATGTTGACCAGAATGCCTTTTACATTGGGGTCGTCCAGAATGATCTTAAAGGCTTCCGTCACTTTCTCCGTGGTGGCACCGCCCCCTACATCCAGGAAGTTGGCCGGTTCACCGCCGTAATGTTTAATAATGTCCATGGTCGCCATGGCAAGCCCCGCACCGTTGACCATGCAACCGATGTTGCCGTCCAGTGCAATGTAAGAAAGATCGTACTTGGACGCTTGAATCTCTTTGGGGTCTTCTTCATCCAGATCCCGCAGTTCCAAGATGTCCGCATGGCGGTACAAGGCGTTGGAATCAAAGTTCAGCTTGGCGTCCAATGCCATGACGCGGCCGTCTTCCGTCGTAATGAGCGGGTTGATCTCCGCCAGGGATGCATCCTTGTCCACAAAAGCCTGGTAGAGACCCAACATGAATTTAACCGCTTGGTTGGTCAGCTTTTTGGGAATGCCGATCGCGTAAGCCAGTTGACGGGCTTGGAAGGGAAGGAGACCGACTGCGGGATCCACCGTCACCTTAATGATTTTTTCGGGCGTGCGGGCGGCCACTTCTTCGATTTCGGTTCCGCCTTCTTCCGAAGCCATCATGGTAACGCGGTTATGGGATCGGTCAATCACCACTCCCACGTAGTATTCCTTCTGGATCGCACATCCTTCTTCAACCAGAAGGCGTTTTACTTCTTTTCCTTCCGGTCCGGTTTGGTGGGTCACCAGCGTTTTACCCAGCAATTCGGTCGCAATCGCTTTCACTTCGTCCAAACTGCGGGCCAGTTTCACTCCGCCGGCTTTTCCGCGTCCACCTGCGTGGATCTGGGCTTTCACCACCCACAGATCTCCACCGAGGTTTTGGGCCGCTTCCACCGCCTCATCGGGCGTGAAAGCCACTTGGCCGCGGGGAACCACCGCTCCGTACTGTTTTAAGACTTCTTTACCCTGGTACTCATGTACGTTCATGCCCCATCCCCCTGTCCATCGAATGATTCCGTGTTTATTGCGATACATGAAAAAGCCCGGCACAGCCGTGCCAAACGGGGTTTTCGTCACCCGTTCTCCACCAGGGAACGGGCCCGTCGATCGATACCGGAACAAGGGATTACAGCCCCTCCGTTCAACCGATAACCGTTTTCAAAAATCTCCACCGGACGAACCTTCTCGGCTCTCTGAAAGTATAGCGTAAGAAGTGGCTCTTTGCCAACATGGGACCCCTTGTCTTCCTCGCAGGCAGCGGTTTTCCGGATCCACTGGCGCACCGATTGTTCTGCTGCGGGCGACGACGGATATCGATTGCGCTTGCCGTTTTCGGCCCAAGTGGTCTCCACTAATTTTTCTTCCAAGAGTGACAAGATATCATGAGAAGGAGGCGACCGGGGAACCAAATGCTCTTCCGCTTGGCGATAGCCGCTGTTTTCCGCCGCAAACAGATACGTCTCCGCCCCGTAGACAAGCAGAAAACGACGCTCATCCACCAACCGGACAGAAGCAGGCCGGTCCAGCCCGCGCACCACCCATTCATAAGACGGAAATAAAGACAAACCTTCCACCTTGGCTGGATTGAACGACTGATATTGAGCATCTGATATCTTGCGAAGCCATTCATCGGCTTCCCGATCAAACCAATCCGTCTGCTGACGGGTGTCCCGGGCAACCAGGCGGAAAGACGATCCCCGGCTGATTTCATCCAGCCGTTCTGCGGCCAACACTTGCATCGATGCCTGATAAAGCGCACCTGCCGTATTCCCATGGTATCGTTTCCCCCGCCAATACGCCCCGTCTTTTCCCAACCGGAAAAGAACCGGCTCCTCCCCACGAATCCGAAGCACCCATGTCAAGGGATACTCGCGGTTGACATCGTGACTCGATTGGAACGAGGATTCCCACGGACCGGCCAGAAGCTCATTCCAGCTACTTATGTAGGTGTTCCGGGTCATATCCACCCGCTTTCCTTCCGGTGTGAGCAAACTGGCTTGCTGGACGGTTTTCTCTTCATCATCCACCATCAGCCGGATCGGATGCTGATCAGACGATCCGCCCCTTTCCGAAGAAATGGATTCCGCCTGGGTCAACGGACCCAGATCCAGGGAGCAACCCGTCACCAGCAGTGGAATCAGACATCCCGCCAGCCATCGCCGCCCCACGAAAGGGAGGGCTGATCCCTCAGCCCTCCGCCCTGTTCCATTCTTCATTTGAGGAAAAAGGCCAATACGCCGCCCACCAGCGCGATGCCCATGAAAAAGGCGGTAAAGACCGCTGTTCCCACGACCATATCCAGAAAGTCGTTTTCCCGGTTTTCGTGGTTGTTGGAATTCACTTCGGAGCTCATGATCCACCCTCCTGCATTGATCAGCCTTCCCGGGGGAAGGCCTGGCTTCGGCGGGAACACACCGTTCCCGTGACACGTCTTCCCCGTTTAGTATAGCATGCTTTTCTGCAAGGGAAAACAACCGGGGTTTTTGAAAGCGTTACAGTTTGGCGACAACCGTTCACCCGATGGGCGGGATTCCTGGATCAGTGGAGGCGTTCCCTTTCTCCGGCTGCATCCCCCATTGGAAAAAATGGTGCCGCAGTTCGGCAGCCAGTACCCGTTCCCGTTTAAACCGGCGATAGGATCGGCGACTGAAGCAATAAGCCGAGATTTCTTCCCGCTGTAGGGCATAAAGCCGAACACAGCGCTCTGAAATACGCCCCTTTTGGTCCAGGTAGATGAGTTGTACCGGAACCCCTTGCCGGTAAGCTTGTCGAAGGGTTTCATCGATCATGCCGCTTCACATCCGGAACATTTGTTCTTGTTCTTATTATATGCTTTCCCCTCCCATTGATTCAAATTCCAAAACATGGGTCTTAACCGGATTAAAGCAGTGGTGATCCGTCAAAACTGTGGAAAAAACGTCAAGGAGGGACCGTATGATTACCTCCCGCCAGTGGCTGCAACTCAGCCTCGCGTTTGCGTTTGTGTTAATCGGAACGACGGCCCTGCTCCCCATTCCGTGGTTTGACGGTAAAACCATGATGGAAGAAGTGGAGGAGGTCGCGTCACCGCCCCATGAGGAACAAACCTACCACCTGGTGACCACCGAATTTGAAACCCGTATCGGTGGAAAAGTGATCGAAGTATACCGGTGGGATCCGGGTACCCTCGTTCTGCACAAAGGCGATCGGGTCCGTCTGGTCCTGCACGGGATTCACGGCAAGGAACACCATTTCACGTTGGAAGGCTATAATCAATCCGGAACCGTTAAAAAAGGACAGACTACCACCATCCGCTTTGAAGCGAACCAAACGGGAACGTTCCGGTTGATCTGCCACAACCACCATCAGTCCGAAGACAAAGGACCCATGGTGGCTTACATCACGGTGCTGGATCAGGAATCACCATGAATGAAACAAGAATGGACCACCGACGGAATCGGTAACATCCCGCGGCGGTCCTTCATTGCCTTATCCCTGAAGCGTTCTTCTCCTCCAATCCGCTACAGCACTCCTGCTTCCTATACAACAGGCCATCTCATAACCGGGGATCCAATCGAGGGAAACCACCTCCCACTCCACTCCTTTTTCATCCACATGCCCGTATCGATCCGGCTGCCATCCCACCGAAAAGCCGGGCAGAGACCGGGACAACCCTTCCCCCGCCGCTTTCACCACTGCCTCTTTCCGGGTCCACAACCGAAAAAAAGCGACCAATCGCCCTTCTGCCGGCAGCTTTTTCCATTCCGTTTTTTCCGAAGGACTCATCACCAGGTCAATCAGCTTGTCCGCTTCCAGGTCAGGACAAACCCGTTCCACATCCACTCCCACCGGAGAGGAGGGGGATACGGCGATCACCACCCAGTCATGGGAATGAGACAGGTTAAATGGACAATCATACCCCCTTAATACCGGCTTGCCGTGGAGACCGTATTGAAAACACAGCTTTTCCGCCTCTTCACCCGTTACGGCAGATAAAAGATGTCGCAACAATCCCCGGCTTACGATCCATCGTTTTCGATCCTGCCATCGAACCAGGCGCTGAGCGCGCTCTTTTTCCTCCGCCGCCAGGCACGCTTCCATCTTTTTCACCAGAGAAGCGGAATGATCCAGTGGAGCCCACCAGAGGTGAACATCCCCCACACGATGGTCTTCCAATCCGGGAAACCATGATAATGAAGACATCTTTTTACCCCGGATCGCGGACGAGGACGTTTTCGTTATGTAGTTCTTCCCATATAAACCGAATCAGCAATTCCCGCTGGTCATGAAGATAAAAGTGATCCCCCGGAAACAACCGCAGGGAAAAATGAGCATCCGTATGGCCGGACCATGCCTCTAGGTCTTCCAGGGAGACCTCCTGATCTTCCCGCCCGCCCATGGCGGAAATCGGCGTCGTCAGAGGACGGCCTGCTCGGTGTTGATAGGTTTCAGAGACGGCAAAATCGGCTCGCAAGATCGGCATGAAAAACTCTATCAGCTCCCGATTTTCCAAAATCGGGGCGGGTGTTCCGTTTAACTGGCGCAGCCTGGCGACAAAGCGCTCCTCGGGAAGAGCATGAACCGGTTCGGATGATTGAGGCAGATGCGGAGCCGAACGGGCAGAAACAAACAAACGAACAGGCGGCCTCCCCTGCTGCTCCAACAGCCGGGTCCATTCGTAAGCCAATACCGCACCCAGACTGTGACCGAAGAAAGCGTAGGGAACGTCATCGCCGGGATCCAATTCCCGGTTTAACTGTTCCACGATCGCAGAAACACTTTGTAATGGAAGTTCCCCGATCCGTGTTTCCCGACCGGGCAGTTGAATCGGACAAACCTCCACCGCTGCCGGAACATGAGAAAACCACTCCCGAAACACCGATGCACCGCCGCCGGCATAGGGAAAACAATACAAGCGAAGGAGCGGCGGTACCATCGGTGTCTGCCGATATGCCACCCACGGTGCGCCCATTCCATGATTTAATCCAACCGTCATATCGATCCCTCCCTCCTTCTTTCCCGAAACATCACTTCTATGATATACTTACTTAAAATTACCAACAAGCCGATAAAGAAAAAGCCGACTCCTCTGTTCTATTAAAAAAGGGGAGGCTGTCGGCTCATGATCGTAAAAACCGCTGCCAAACTTTCAAGGAGGGCGGGTTTCTTGCATGTCCAATTTCGTACACCCCATCAATATGTGTTTATTCACGAGAATGTGAAGCACTTGTTGCTGGTGTGGCCCAAGGAAGCCAAAAAACAGCTTTTTGTCGCGGAAGAACGCAATCATACCCTGGATCTCCTCTACCCCGGTGAAACGTATGAGGAAATGGTACTGGACCAAGTGGAACCGGTCTTTTTTCGCCAACTGGAAACGGATGACGGGCTGTTCCCCGTCGTGCTGGGTGCCACGTTTCATCACCGCGGAGCCCTGATGGGCATGTACTACAACCGTGACCATCGCGGTGATTCCCCCTACTTTTTCGCTCTGGAAGACGGAGAGTTGGCCGACATCCCCGATGAGGAGTACGAAGCGGTGGCCCTCGCCTTTTTAGAAGAGTTTCCTGAATACATCCAAGGAGAACATCGCTCTCATGATTGACAAGCCTACGCTTTTCGCAGCGGCGGAACGTTTCGGCCTCGACCCCGAATCGCTCAAACCCCTGGGCGGTTTTCACCAAAACGTTTTTCTCGCCTCCAGGCCTGAACCGGCCCGGGTCCTCAAGTTTTCACCGGCAGAACTGCCCTCCTCCCAAAAGCGGGAACTCTCCTGGATCCAACACCTTCGCGCCCGCGGCCTCTCGGTGGCTCGCCCCGTCCGCTCCCTCAACGGGGAGTGGATCGAAACCATCGACGCCGGCGAAACCTCTTTCACTGTGGTGTCCATGGAGAAAGTAGCCGGCTCGCCTCCGGACATTCGACAAGAGTGGGAATGCGGTAGCGACCTGTTTACACAGTGGGGAGCGTTTTTGGGAGCGATTCACCGGGAAACCCGTCGATTCCGGCCCCCAACCGGATTATCGGACTTCCCTCACTTTGATGAACAGAGAGGGTGGTCCACCCTGACACCCGATCGCGAGGACCCCTTATACTTCCGGTGGAAGGAAGCTTTGAAAACCTTGCAGGCGTGGCCCAGAAGTGCAAGCGAATACGGCTTGGTCCACGGTGATTTCCATTCCCGTAATTTTCACTGGCACGATGGAAAGATCACCGCTTTTGATTTTGGAGACGGAGAACGACACTGGTATCTCTACGACCTGGCTGTCACTGTCTACCATGCCCTGGATGTCTTTCCCCGGGAGGATCGGGATCGGCGAAACGCCTTGGCCCGGGATCTGTGGGAGGGATTGCGCACCGGTTACACCACGGAACATCCCGGTCCCGTCCTGTCGGAAGAGCGGCTGTGCATTCTCTTAGACTACCGCAGGATTTTTTCCCATCTGTACCTGCGAATCCACCTGGATCGTCAGCGTCTGACTCCCAAACAGATTCGTTTCCTGGATCAACAAAGGCAGGAGATCCTGGCGGGAACTCCCGTGTGGGAACCACACTCACCAATAGAAAAGAAGTGATGTCGTCTCGTTCACGAAGTGGGCCATCATGTGGATTTCCTCACCCGCCGCGGACATCGATCATACGAGGCCCGTGAAGGCTTTGCCGAGTGGTTTGCCACCGAGTTCGGCCTTCGCCGGGGGGCACAGTCTGCCAACAACGAATCCACCCCGTTAACCGAGTGGATTCAACAAGGGAACGTACGATCAACAAAAGCCACCCCATCTCCCGAAGGCTAATACGGGGGATGGGGTGGCTGTTTTTTTATTCCTGTGTCGGCGGGCGTCTCGTCAGAGCCACTCTCCCTTTGCTACGTAAAAAACCTTGCCGCCCACACGGATCTGAAACGTTTTGTCTTGTTTTATCGCATCGATGGTAATTAAGGAAGGCCGTTTCATTTTGTATCCTTGTTCCACCCGCAGGCGGATGGACGAGCCCCCGAAGGTACGATGCTCCAGCAGATAGCCCGCCAGATTCCCATTGGCGCTACCCGTCGCCGGATCTTCCGCAAAACCGGCATCGCTTACAAACACCCGGACATGAAGGTCGTTTTCCTCATGGACGGTTTCAGGGGTAAATACGAGCAGGTTGGCTTTCGTCACTTCGTTCAAGAAGGTTTGGTACTTTCGATGATCTACTACACACCGTCTCACCGCATCCAGCGAACGCAGCGGGACCATGACACTGGGCAAGCCGGTGGATACCGCTTGTACGGGGAATGACGGATCCAGGTCTTCCTCAGCCAGGTGCAGGATTTCCAGCATCGGTTCCGGAGGAAGAACCGGACCAAACACAGGCTGGTTCTGCTTCATAGTTAATTCTTGGCCATCTTCGCCTGTAAAGTTCACCGGGATGGGCCCCACCTTCAGGTTTAAAAGGACGCGGTCGCCGGCGCTTTGTTCCAAGATGCGCCGGATGATATACGCCGTTCCCAATGTGGGATGACCGGCAAACGGAACCTCCTCATCGGGAGTAAAGATTCGAACGTGATAGCCGCCGTTGGCTTGTCGGTCCGATAAGATGAATGCCGTTTCCGATAAGCGGACCTCCCTTGCGATACACTGCATTTCCTCCGTGGAAATCTCCCTTTCGGGAATAAAAACAGCCAGTTGGTTCCCCTGATACTTCTCTTCGGCAAACACATCCACCCAATAGAAGCGCACAGCCCCTCTCCCCTTTCGGTTTCCATTTCAGACGGTGAGCGCATCTGATAAAATCCGGGGAAAGACCAGACAGGCTCTAGTCCCTCGAATTGCACAGCCCTACAACGGCCGCAAGGCGGCCCTCACCGGGCTGCCATCGGCTTGTTTCAGTGGAAGGGGGAAGGCAACCAGCTCATAGGTGCCCGCTTGGACCTCGTCCAAAACCACCCCTTCCAAGATATGCACCCCATGGCGGGCCAGCGCGTGGTGGGCAGGCAAATCCTTGCTGTCCAGAGGATCCACCGAAGGCAGATCCAAGCCCAACAGCCGGATTCCCCGTTGTTTCAACCAGGGTGCCAAGGCGGGATCCACAGGGGGGATCGCTTTCGGAAAACGGGAGCGATCCTTCCATGCGCCGGTTCGGATCAGGATCCGTTCCACACCGGTGATTTCCTCGCCGGCCAGCGTTTCGGGGCCGATCCAACCGATTCCTTCCCGATCCAGCACCTTGGCAGGACCTGCGTATACAGCCAGGTCCAATTCCCCCACTCGTTTTCCTTCCTCATCAAAATGAAACGGCGCATCGATATGGGTACCGGTATGGGTGCTCATGGCCACCTGGCCCACATTGACGGAGCCGCTTTCTTCCTTGGTCCACGTCAACCGGTAAGAAAACGGGGTATCGCCGGGCCAGACGGGCACCCCCTCGTCAAGGAACTGGGAGATGTCGATCCAGCCGCTCACGCCACCACCCCCCGCTTTTTCTCAAACCGTTCGTAATCTTTCTCCTCCATGATCCGCTTCAGGCGCCGTACCGCTTCCCATACATCCAAATAGGAGTTATACAGCGCCACCGGTGCCAAACGGACAATGTCCGGCGAACGGAAATCGGGAATGACGCCGTGATCTTTCAAGGCATGAGCGATCCGTACCGCCTCTTGATGTGCCAATGCCACATGGCCGCCGCGGCGGGCGTCATCCCGCGGGTTGACGATGGCAAAGCCCAACCCGGCCAATTGCGTCTCTACCAGTTCCATCAGGAAACGGGTGAGTCGAAGCGACTTTTCGCGGATCCGTTCCATTCCCGCTTCATGAAACAGTTCCAGCGAGCCTTGCAAGGGAGCCAGACTCAACACGTGGGGCGTGCCGATCTGGAAAGCACCGGCATCGGCGGCAGGGGTGAAGCGGTGGGCCATGTCAAACTGAACCGCCTTATCCGACCCGAACCAGCCGGCCAGCCCCGGTATGCGTCCGTGGTGGCGCTGATGGACAAAAAGTCCGCCCACCCCTCCGGGTCCGCTGTTCAGATATTTGTAGTTGCACCAAAAGGCGAAATCCGCCCCCCACTCCGTCAGCCGGTGGGGCACCGCCCCGATGGAATGACACAAATCCCAGCCGATTCGAATTCCCCGTTCACGGGCGGCACGTGTCAACCGTTCCATATCCAACAGCTGACCGCTCCGATACAACACCGCCGACAACACCACCAGTGCTACCTCGTCGGTCATCGCCTCGATGATCGTCTCCTCATTCAAGGTATGACCGTCTTCGCTGGTCACTCGAATCAGATGCTCCGACGGATCCAATCCATGGAGGCGGATATGACTTTGCATCGCATAGATATCCGAGGGAAAATTGAGCGCGTCCGCCAGAATACGGGTACGCGATCCCTCCGGCCGGTAAAAAGTGGCCAAAAGCTGATGCAAGTTTACCGTAGTGGAACCCGTCGCCACCACTTCCTGCGCATCGGCTCCCACCAGGGGAGCCGTCATCGCACCTAAGCGCTCCGACAGCGTAAACCAGGGAGACTCGCCCCCCGTCCAACCGTCCACCCCATGCTTCCGCCAGCTTCCCAGGGTATGAAATACCTCTTTTTCCGCACGCTTGGACAACAGACCCAGGGAGTTGCCGTCCAGGTAGATCTGTCCTTCGGTAAGATAAAACTCCTCCCGAAAACGGCTGAGGGGATCCTCCCGGTCCCAGGCCTCCGCCTTTTTCTTCTGTTCATCCATTCCACTCATCCATCCAACCTCCCCTGTACCCTACAGACGTGTCCGCAGACTCCACAATTCCGGGAAAAAGCGGTGATCCAGCACCCGCTTTAAATAACCCACACCGCTGGAGCCGCCGGTGCCCGTCTTATGCCCGATAATCCGCTCCACCGTTTTCATGTGATTGTAACGCCACTGCTGCTGCCGGTCTTCGATATCCACTAGCTTCTCCGCCAACTCATACAGATCCCAATGGGTCTCCACATCCCGATATACCTGGAGCCACGCTTCCTCCACACTGGGATGGGCCTCATAATCCCGGCTCCAATCACGCTGAAGGCGGGATTCATCCACAGGCAATCCCCGCTGAGCCAATGCTTGGATGGAGACATCATATAAGCTGGGGGAATGAAGCACCGTCTCCAACCGCCGGTACAGCTCCGGCTGGTGGCGAAACACCTCCAACACGCGCGGGTTTTTGTGGCCCAGATGAAATTCGATCAGGCGATTTTGGTACGACTGAAAACCGGACGAATGACCCAACCGGTCCCGGAATTCCATATATTCGGATGGGGTTAGCGTAGACAACACTCCCCAGGACTGAATCAGCTGTTCCTGAATGCGGGACACCCGTGCCAGCATCTTAAACGCCGGCTCCAACTCCTGACTGCGGATGGATCGGACGGCTGCGTCTATTTCATGCAGAATCAGTTTCATCCACAATTCCGTCGCTTGATGGATGATAATAAACAGCATTTCATCGTGATGACCCGACAGCAGCCGCTGGCTGTCCAGGATTTTGTCCAATTGCAGGTAATCCCCATACGTCATATCTTTGGAGAAGTCCGTATGGATCCCGGACTCCCAATTGGGATCGTTGGTTTCTTTCTCTTCGTTCATGGCTCTCCCCTCCTGTCCATTTCTAGCATACAAGAAAGAACCCGGCTCTGGTATCTTCATTTTGCTGGCAGCGGAAGGATTCTGACAAAAGCGATGTCGAATATGGGAAGGCGACGATTCGGTTTTCCTGTCGAATCCATAGAGAGAAAAAGGAGGATTCTCCGTGACGAAAGCCCAGCCTGCATCCGCTGCAACGATGAAAAAACCCAGACGCCTAAAAAAAATCCTCACCTGGGGAGCCGCCGCGATGGTGATGATCCTGCTGGGGGGCTCCCTTTATGTTTATAACTGGTTGAAAGCACCCCTGCCCCGTACGCAGGGAACCATCAGTCTGCAGGGACTGGACGGAGAAGTGACCGTTCGGCGAGACCGGCATGGCGTCCCCCACATCAAAGCCGAATCCGAGCAGGATCTGTATGTGGCCCAGGGCTACATCACCGCCCAAGACCGGCTGTTTCAGATGGAGTTGAGCCGCCGTGTCGCATCGGGCCGCCTCAGCGAAATGGCGGGACCCGCCACGTTAGACCGGGACCGTTTTTTCCGTACACTGGGACTGCGTCGGGCGGCGAAAGACTCCTGGCAATCCTATTCCCTGGAAGCACGAGGGGTGATGGAAGCCTATACGCGAGGCGTAAACGCCTATATCCGAAGCGCCCGCCAAGCCGGTACCCTCCCGGTGGAATTCACCTTGATGGGATTTGAACCGGAACGCTGGACACCCGTCGATTCCCTCACCATCGGCAAATATATGGCTTATGATCTGGGCGGACGCTGGAAGGGACAAGCGTTCCGTCATCAACTGCTCCAATCCTTCCCGGAAGAGCAAGCGCGCGAACTGTTTCCCGCCGATCCCGCCGACGGATCGGATAGGATCGAGTTCAACCGGAAACACTCCCTGGACCTGAAGGCCCTGTTGGCCGAGGCACCCGTGCCCCACTCCTTTAACGGCAGCAACAACTGGGTCCTGGCCGGCGATAAAACGGAAACCGGCTTTCCCCTGTTGGCCAACGATCCCCACCTCTCCATCGCCGCACCGGCGATCTGGTATCAAAGCGTCCTGCAAGCACCCGGACTGCGGGTAAGCGGGGTTACCTTTGCAGGGGTTCCCGGGATCGTCGTGGGTCATAACGAACAGATCGCCTGGGGCGTCACCAATGTAGGTCCCGATGTACAGGATCTTTACCTCGAAAAACGGAACCCGGACAATCCCGATCAATTCCGCTTTGAAGACCGCTGGGAAGAAGCCCATGTACGAAAAGAGACCATCCCTGTCAAAGACGGAAAACCCGTCACCCTCACCGTCCGAACCACCCGCCACGGCCCCATCGTATCGGAGTTCGCCCTGCCCGAAGACCAGCAAGACGGGGAGACCGCCCTGTCGATGCGCTGGACCGCACTGGAACCCAGCACGGAATTGGAAGCCATTCTCCGCTTCAACCGGGCGCAAAATTGGGAGGACTTTAAGGAAGCTCTTTCTTATTTTCACACACCGGCACAAAACTTCGTCTTCGCTTCCCGTGACGGCACCATCGCCTACCGGGCCAACGGTCGCATCCCCATCCGCAAAAAGGGGGACGCGCTCTTGCCCGCACCCGGTTGGAAACAAGCGTACGAATGGAACGAATACATCCCCTGGGAAGAGCTGCCCACCATCGTCAATCCGGAAGAAGGGGTGATCGCCACCGCCAACAATCGAGTGGTGGGGGATGATTATCCCTATCACCTGACCCACACCTGGGCCGATCCCTACCGAATCGAACGGATCAAGGCAGTCTTGTCGGAAGAACGGCCCTTTACGGCAGACATGGCCCGGCTTCAAACCGACACCAAAAACCTGCGCGCCGCCTGGATGGTACCCGCCATCGTAGATCAACTGCAAAAAGGGTATTGGAGCCCGGTGGAACAAGAAGCCCTCGATCAATTGGCAGAGTGGAATTTTCACGACGACGCGGAGCTGGCCGCCCCGCTGGTATACCATCTCATGGTCCACGAGATGAATCAGATCCTGTATGAACCCATCGATGAGACCGTGCTGGACTGGTTTGAACACATGGAACAAACCACCGATCGGTTATTACGGGACGCTTTAGCGGGAGAGCCTGGGGTTTGGGTGGAGCAGGCAGGAGGGGTGGATACGTGGTTGGAACGTGCTTTCCGCCGAGCGGTGAAGCGCGCCGTCGACCGACAGGGGGATCAACCCTCCCGATGGCAGTGGGGAGCATTCCACCAGGTTCACTTCTCCCATCCCTTAAGTAATATCAAACCGCTGGACCGTCTGTTCAACCGGGAACCCCTCCCTGTCGGCGGCAGTAAAATGACCGTCCTGGCGGCAGACTGGGACAAAGAATCCGGCCAGGTGGATCACGGGGCTTCCTGGCGCACCGTCGTCGACCTGTCCGACCTCTCCCAAGCTCGCCACATCGTCGCTCCCGGCCAATCCGGACAAGTGATGAGCCGTTGGTACAGCGACCAGGCGCGAGCTTGGGCGGCAGGGGAAATGCACCTTACCCGTTTGAACATAAAAGACGATGAACCGGTGAAGACGTTGACATTGGTTCCTTCTCACCCGTGAGCATAAAGAAGCGACCGTGTAAATCGGTCGCTTCTTCTTCATGTTACGCCTCCCGCCGAATCGCCCATCCCTTCCACAAAACACAAACAGCGGAACCGATGACGATCCAACTGGTTACACTCAAGATCGTAGTAATCGACAGGCCGGACTGCATGGCAGCAGCCACCAGTCCGAAGGCGAGGGGTTCAAACCCCATGGCGGCAAAGCTGACAATACTCATCACCCGTCCCATCTGACGGGTCTCGGTTTGTTCCTGGATCATGGTGACCAACGGCAGGTAGACAAACATGGCCTTCAGGCCGATCACTCCCGCCAGGACGATCCATCCTGTCAGCGATTCAATCCGTACAAACACAAAAAAAAGAACCGCCGTAAAGGCAAACGCCGCCAACACCAGCCGTCCCCGGTGTCGAATGTGCCAACCCACCAGCATCAGAGCCGCCGCAAACGTGCCAACGGAAAAACCCGCTTCCAGATAACTAAGATCCAATGCATTCCCCTGAACCTGTTCCACCAGCAACGGAAAACTGATGATCATCGGACCGACCACACTCAGGTTCAGGATGGCGATGACCAGTGCCCCCTGGCGCAATAGGGGAGAATGCCACACGGTCGTCAACCCTTCCTTCATCTCCTCCCAGGTGCGCCTTTGACCGCTTTGATCCACCTCCGGTTCACGAATCCAGAACGGCCAAACGAACACCGCCGCCAGGAAGAGCAGCACCGCCACGACGAAAAAGGTCATCGTATACGAGGTAAAAGCAATCAACAACCCGGCAGCCACCGGACCTAAGATGAAAGCCAATTCCGTCGTTCCATGCACCACCGAATTGGCCCGGATCAAATGGCGGGCAGGAACGATGCTGGGAATGAGCGATTGGCTGGCCGGCCAGAAAAAGGCATCCAGAAAACCGAACAACATCGCATTAATCATGAGATAAGTCCAATCCAACCGCCCGCTCATGAGCATCATGACAAAGAGGAGCATCAAGCATACTTGCATGAGATTGGTCACAAATAAGATCCATGTCCGGCGCACCTGATCCGCCAACATGCCGCCCAGGAGCATGGTGAGTACACGGGGAATGGAAGCCGCCATCAAGACCACACCCAATGAAGCGGAACGGCCCAATTCGTCTACGACATACCAGGATTGAGCCAATAGAAAGATCGAAAAGGCAAAGGTAGCAAACAGACTGGATAACCAGATCAACCAAAATGACCGGTTTTGAAACAAACCTCCCTCATTCATTTCGACGATTCCTCTCTTGTTGCTCCCGTGACATCCATTCGTGCAGTTGGCGGAATACCCGCGTCACTGTTTTGATATCTTCTCTGTCCAACCGGGTATAGTAGGTTTCAATCATCATCTGGTCAAAACGGCGCAGTCGTTCGGCAAAGGCCTCCCCTTTCGGCCCCAGACTCACCCGCACCTCACGCCGATTGGCCGGATTGACTCTTTTTTTCACCCAGCCTCCCCGCTCCATTTTATCCAGGGTTTGACTGACGGCACTTTTGGTGATCCCCAATCGGGCGGCCAAATCCGATACCGTAACGGACGGGACACGTATCAGCAGTAATACGATGTTCTCCTGTTTGGGCGGCAGGAGCGGTTGCACCATTCGTTCCATTTCCACCTGGAACCGAAAGCTGGCATCTTCGTACGCCTGGTTCATCTCGTCCACCAGTCGCTTAAGATCATCCACCGCGCATCCCCCCTGAATAATTGTTTAGTTAAGTTAACTTAACAATAACAACGATCCTTCCTTTTGGCAATCCATTATAAAAAAAACCTCGAAAAAGGGTTTCTTTTTCGGGGTTGAGAAAACTCCTGCATCGAGGAATGGAATCGTATCGACCCATTTTATCGGATTATGTAGAAACTCACTCGGTGACGGCTTATCGGGTCTGTTCCAACCCATACCGCTCCCGCAAGGTTCGTTTTAAGATCTTCCCGGCTCCGCTTTTGGGTAACTCCGGTACAAAATCGATCGTTTTGGGTAATTTGAATCCTGCCAGGGATTTGCGGCAAAATGCGATCAGTTCGTCTGCATCCAGATCGCTTTCTTTCCGCTTGACCACCACTGCATGGACACGCTCTCCCCACTGTTCGTCCGGAATCCCAATCACTGCCGCTTCCCTTACAGCGGGATGGGAGTACAACACGTTCTCCACCTCGGTTGAATAGACGTTTTCCCCTCCGCTTACAATCATATCTTTCATCCGATCCACGATATAGTAGTATCCATCCCGATCCCGACGGGCCAAATCTCCGGAGCGGTACCACCCGTCCTTCAGCGCCCGGTCCGTCTCCTGGGGACGGTTCCAGTAGCCCTTCATGATATTGGGGCCGCGGGCCACCACTTCCCCCACTTCGCCTACGGGTACTTCCAACCCGTCCCGATCCACCAGTTTCATCTCCACTCCCGGCACTGCTTGGCCACAGGACTGAATCCGCTCTTCCCGTTCCGTTCCCAGGACGTTATGGTCTTCCGGCCGCAGCATCGTCAGAACCGGAGCCGCCTCCGACATGCCGTACGCTTGAAAAAAGCGGATATGGGGCCAACGGTGCAACGCTTGCCGCAACACTTCCACCGGCATGGACGAGCCTCCGTACAACAGCTGGTTCAAACCGGAGAACGCTTGTTTTGACGCCGATGGGTGATTCACCAGTGCCTGGATCATGGTGGGCACCAGCAACGTGGCATTTGGACGGTCCCGCTCCACCGCCTTGACGAATGCTTCGGGACGGAATACCCGCAGGTGGCTGTGGGTCCCTCCCACTAAAGTGACGGCGAAGGCGGAGGCCCCATCGGCCAGATGGAACATGGGCGCTGCATGGAGGTAGTGAGTACCGGGATGATAACCGGCTGTCAAGGCGACATGATAAGCGTTAGCCACCAGATTGCGATGGGTCAGCATCACGCCTTTGGGAGTCCCCGTGGTCCCCCCGGTATAAAAAAAGCCCGCCACATCCTCTTCCTCCACCCCGTCCGCATCGAGTGAAGACGGCGCTTGCGACTGAATCCAATCTTCATATAAGGCGCAAGCCTCCTTCCCTTCCGCTTCTACCTCCCTGTCTTCAGCCAACACCACTCGCTCCAACGAAGGGAGCTTGTCCTGAAAGACAGGCGCCAACGGGGCAAACTCCCTATGCAGAAACAACAGCTTGGGTCCTGCATCTTCCAATATGGCCTCCATTTCCGGAACGGCCAACCGCACATTGAGGGGCACCACTACTGCCCCGATGGAAGTAACTGCGTAGATGGATTCCAAAAAACGAAACGAATTGTGCATGACGAGCGCCACCCGGTCTCCCTTTTGGATCCCCCTGTCGAGTAACGCCCCTTTCAATTGACTGACCCGCTTCGACCATTCCGAATAGGTCAAGCAATCCTCCCCATCGATGACAGCGATCTTTTCCGGCGCATTCTGCGCGGAAACCATCAGCCCTTTGGTTATGATCACATTGCCCACCCGCTTTCCTGTCGGTTTGCAGACCTCCCCTGAATTTATTTCCCCGCGTTCAACCAAAATCCTGCCACTTTATATTCTTTTCAGTAAAAATTAAAAATATGATGAAATTTTTTCCTTTACACAGTATAATGACTTTAGTTAATAAATTGAAAGTTTATAAGATATATGAAAGGGGGTGATCCCTTCCCGCCTTACTTCTCCTCGAGTTTGACGGACGGTCGTTTCCGCGGTTGATGAAAAAGTGCAACCATTTTTAATGGAAGAGGGCGATCTTTTGCAGGTAAAATCCAAATCCGTGCGGTTCCTTTTCATCTGGACCATCTGTTTCGCGCTTCTGTTATCCCTGGCTTTGCCCCCGACTGCGGCTGAAGCAAACGGAAAGCCCCACACTTCCGTAAACGAAGCCAAGGAAGTCAAACCGGAAGACAAAGTGAACAAACGGCTGCAAAAGCAGTTTTCCGAAAAAAACACCGTCACCTTCCTCGTGAAGATGAAAGAACAGGCGGATACCGAGAAGGCAGCCCAAGAAGCCGCCAAACAAGCCAAAAAACAAAAACTGACGAGGGCTCAGTCCAAACAGATGAAACGCTCTGCCGTGGTTTCAGAGCTGCGGATCATCGCCGACGAAACCCAACACGAGCTGAAACAATATCTTCAGAAAAAAAAGAAAGCCGGTAAGGTGAAGGAATTCCAAACTTTTTACGTGGTGAACGCCCTGGCGGTCACCGCCAATGAAACCGTGATGAAGGATCTGGCCCAATTCCCAGAAGTAGAGAAGATTTTGCCCAATGAGACGCGGCAGATTATCGGGTTGGAAGAGAAAAAAGGGAAGAACCAACCCCAGAGCGCCTCCATCGAGTGGAACGTGGAACAAATCGGGGCTCCCCAGGTCTGGGCGATGGGCATTGACGGTTCCGGCACCGTGGTGGCCAGCATCGACAGCGGGGTGCAATGGGATCACCCCGCACTGAAAGAAAAGTACCGCGGCTACGATCCCGCCAATCCCAACCAGCCCAATCACGCGTTCAACTGGTTCGACGCCGTCAATGGGCAGGCCGCTCCCTACGATGACCTGGATCACGGCACCCATGTCACCGGTACCATGGTGGGGCAGGAACCGGACGGCTCCAATACAATCGGAGTGGCCCCCGGTGCCCAATGGATTGCAGTAAAAGCATTCTCGGCCGCCGGCGGTACCGATGTGGATCTGTTGGCAGCCGGCGAGTGGATCCTCGCCCCCAAGGATGCTGACGGCAATCCGCATCCGGAAAAAGCCCCCGATGTGGTGAACAACTCCTGGGGTGGAGGACGCGGATTGAATGAGTGGTATCGACCCATGGTGCAAAACTGGCGTGCAGCTGAAATTTTCCCGGAGTTCTCCGCTGGAAACACCACCTTGTTCAATCCCGGCGGACCTGGATCCGTGGCAAACCCCGCCAACTATCCTGAATCCTTTGCCACCGGTGCCACAGATATCAACAAGCGCCTCGCTTCCTTTTCCTTGCAGGGACCTTCTCCCTACGACGAAATCAAACCGGAAATCAGCGCACCGGGGGTCAATATCCGTTCCTCGGTCTCCGGAAGCGGTTATCAGGGCGGTTGGAACGGCACGTCCATGTCCGGCCCCCATGTATCGGCCACCGTCGCCCTGCTGAAACAAGCCAATGCCTCCCTCACGGTGGACGAGCTGGAAGAAATCCTGCTGTCAACCGCTGAACCGCTGACGGATTCCACCTTCCCCGAATCCCCCAACAATGGATACGGACACGGGTTGGTCGACGCTTTTGGTGCCGTCTCTTCCGTCGTATCCGGCCTGGGCGAAATCCGTGGGCAAGTGGTGGAAGAAGGGGAAGATACCGAGCCTCCCACATACGAACATGAAGCGCCTGTCGAAACCTATAACAAGATGAACCTGCCGTTGACGGTGCAAGCCCGTGACAATGTAAGTGTAACCGAAGTCCAATTGGAGTACCGCTACGAAGAAAAGTGGAAAAAAGTCACCGCCACCCGTACAGCCGGCCACTTCCGCGATGGCACCTATCAAGCGGTGATCCCCGGTGATCACGTCACCAAACCCTCTCTTACCTATCGTTGGAAAATCCGCGATTTCGGCGGCAATGAAACCGTTTCCAACACCTATGATGTGACCGTGAAGCCCGGAATCACAGTTGGATACACCCAGGACTTCGAGTCCAAACCGGATGGGTGGTACTCCTTTGGTGAAAACAACTCCTGGCAGTGGGGTGTTCCCACCAGCGGACCGGGTCAAGCCGCCTCCGGGGAGAACGTATACGCCACCAATCTGTCCGGCAATTACGCCAACAATGCCAATATGACACTGATGATGCCTCCTGTCGATTTGCCGGAAGGAGACAGCTTCCTCACCTTCCAACAATGGTATAACTTGGAGGCCCGCTATGACTTTGGTCATCTTCTGATCTCCACGGACCAGGAAAACTGGACCCAATTGCTCCGCCAGGATGGAACTACCGACGGATGGCAGCAAACGGCGGTGGATCTGTCCGAATACGCAGGTCAACGGATTTACCTCGCCTTTAACGTCACCACCGATTCCAGCATTGTCAGACCTGGCTGGTACATCGACGACATCGCCCTAACTGATGAAGCAAGTGAGGTTACCCAAACCGGTCTGGACAAACGAGGAGGAAAAACGGACAAATCCAAAAACAAACATATGGTCGATCCCGATACACTCCTGCCGGCCAAACAAAAAGCCGGCCAGATCGCCGCTCCTGAATCCCAGGCATCCGGCGAAAGATCCCAGATAATCCCCGCAGCCCTACCGCTGGGAGCCCAGGTGAGTGTATTGGAGACGGGTCGATCCGTCACCACCAATCCGCAGGACGGCAGTTACCGGTTGCTTCACCCCGCCGGTGAATTCACGGTACGGGCAGAGACTTACGGATACCGCTCGGCGGATCAGAGAGTCCTCGTCGAACGCGATGGAACCACTACGGCCAACTTTGTTCTGGAACCCATCCCCCGCGGCACGATTACCGGCACAGTCACGAATGAACGGACCGGTGAGCCAATCACCCATGCCACCATCTATCTGAGAGAAGACGCCGCCGTCCAACCGGTGCAAACCGATGAAAACGGCCGCTATACCCTGGAAGCATACGAAGGTTCCTATACCCTCCATGTGTCGGCTCCCGGATATTACTCCAGCGAAGCCGTCGTCAAGGTGGATGGAAGCGGACAAGTCGAACAGGAATTCAGCCTCAAACCCTTCATCGGAGTTCCCGGTGAAATCGGCTACGACGACGGGACCGCCGAAAACGCCCGGGCTTTCTATGACGCCGGTAACGGCTGGGCCGTCCGGATGTCCTTGGAAGAAGGTCGTGAGCAAGCGATGGTAACCGCCGGTGTCTTCCGATTCTGGGATACGGAATGGCCGGTTCCAGGTGGAACCGATTTTCAGGTGGCCGTCTATGACGCCAGCGGGGCCGATGGGGCTCCCGGCAAAAAACTGGCGGGTCCGATTGACGCGACAGCCAACCGGGACGGTTCCTGGACCACTGTTGATCTCTCGGATCAAGGGGTGATCGTGGATGACGACTTTTATATCGTCTACATCCAAACACACCCCAATCCCAACACCCCCGGCCTGGCCACCGATGAGAACGGCCCCCATACCGGCCGCAGTTGGCAATGGGTCGGCGGCAGCTGGTCCCCCACCCCCACATCTGAGGGGAACTACATGATTCGGGCACGGGTGGATTATGAAGTAACGGCTCCGACCATCACCTCGCCCGCCGACGGTAACTTCACCAACCAGGAACGCATCACAGTGGAAGGAAAAGCTTCTCCCTCCACAAATATCACCCTATACAACAACGGGACGGAAGCCGGCTCCGCTCCCATCGGTGACGATGGTACCTTCGCCGTTGAAATCAGCCTCACGGAAGGAGAAAACGAGCTGACTGCCGTCGCATCCACAGAACGAGGAGAAACCGATCCCTCCACCCCGGTGACGGTAATTCTGGATCAAGACAAACCCGCCCTCACCATCGACAAGCCCATTGACGGGTGGAAGACCAACCGGGAAGCCGTCACCGTCGCAGGAACCGCGACCGATGCTCACCTGGATTGGGTCAAGGTGAACGGCTCCAAAGCGAAAATGGAAGAGGACGGCTCCTACTCCCTCCGCATCCTGTTGGAGGAAGGGGAGAACCTGATCGAGGTGACCGCCGCGGACAAAGCGGGAAACAAACAAAGCCGGCAAATCCGAGTCGACGCCAAGTTTGCGATCGACCCGGTGAAAAATCTGAAGCCGGAAGAAGATATCTACCTGAAATCCGGAGAATCCGTCAAAATCCAGTTTGACAGTGAGCCCGGTCTGAAAGGAACCTATATCGTCCACATGCCCTTGACCAACTTGCCCGCCAATGCCACCGAGCTTCCGCTGCAGGAACAAGGGGACGGACACTATGTAGGATACTGGACCGCCACCTCCAACTTAAAAGACATCCGCGGCGCGGTCGTCGAAGTGATTCTGAAAGATGACTATGGCAATGAAGTGAGAAAACGGGCCGAAGGCAAATTGTTCATTAACACGAAAAAGAAAAAGTGAAGATCATGAAAAAGGCTTCCGAGTACGGAAGCCTTTTTCATCCAACGATGAAGCATCCTCTTGACAGATCCATCTCGGGATCTCTACTCATACGCCAAAAATAGACAATGCTTTTTTAAAACGCTGAACCCCTTCCTCCATCTGATCTTTTGGAGCTCTTGCATAGGTGAAACGCACAAATCCGTCCGGTGACCCATAGACGCTGCCAGGGACAAAAAGAACGCTTTGTTGGATTGCTGCGTCCAATAATTTTCCATCTCGAATGGGTGTCTTCAGTTTGCACCACAAATGAATTCCCCCTTGTGGCAGGATAAACTCCACTTTCTCCTGTAAGTGTTTTTGGATGATCGATACAAAGAACTGTTGTCGATCCATTAGTCTGTTTTTCAATGTACTCACATGTTCCATAAATTCCTGCGAAGACAGAAATTGATGCGCAATCCATTGAGGGAAAATACTGAGTCCGTAGTCCATCTGCTGACGAACATCAGCGAGACGATCCAATATTTCCTGCGGCCCGATCAACCATCCCATGCGGAGACCGGAAGCGACGGTTTTGGATAAAGATCCGATATACAATACCAACCCTCCAGGATCCATTGCCTTCAACGCATGTGGAGGGGATCCATGTATGGAAAGCAGGCTGAACGGATCGTCTTCCACGATCGGGATTCCCAGCTTGGCGCATTTCTCCACAACTTTTTTACGAATTTCCAACGGCAGCGTATAGCCGGTGGGATTTTGAAACGTAGGATTTAAAAACACCATCCGAATGCGGTGTTTTCGGTAAAGCCGCTCGATCTCTTCCGGATCCAGCCCTTCTTTACCCAGTGGCAAAGGGAACAAACGTAACCCGGCGGATTGGAAGAGAGGAAGCGAATAAAAGTAAGATGGTTGCTCCATTGCAATAGCGTCTCCGGGCTGCAAAAGAGAATGGGTAATTAGAAACAGGGCTTGCTGGGCCCCTGATGTCACTAAAATCGAAGAAGAAGGAGCTTGAATGTCATGAAAAGTCTTCGCATGAGCAGCAATCGTTTCCCGTAAGGGACTGTAGCCATGGGAATGATCGTATTGGAGCGGAGCATCAAAAAGATTTTGCCTCATGTTCGTTTGCAGCTGACGTCTTGGGAACAAGGAGTTGGACTGATCACCTGCAAAATCAATACACTCACCATCATTGATTTCTTTGCGAACCCGACGCAACAATGGGAGATTGGGTAAAAACGTCCCTTCCTTGGCATATTGATGCCAATTGGGAAAATGGTTTGGAGCCGCTCCCCACATATCACGACTCACGTAAGTTCCTGCCCGCCTCTTGGTTTCAACCCAACCTCTGGCCGCCAATTCCTGATATACCGTTACAATCGTACTCCGGTTGACATTCAAGATCCGGGACAATCTTCGTTCGGAAGGAAGAAGACTTCCGGGAGGCCATTCCCCGCAAGTGATTTTCTGTTCGATCCAATCGATAATTTGTTGATAGATGGGGATCTTACTGTTCCGATCCGGTTTCCATTCCATCTGTTATCCTCCTGTAACGCATGAACGAAAGAAGAATCTGGATGGGTAAAAATCCCCCCAGTTGGATGGAGACTCAAAAAGCGTGATCTTGGTAGGATAAAGATCCAAACGATCGAAGCGACTGGGGGCTTATCCGTGAATCAATTTGGCTTCATCACAAAACAATGGAAAGTGATCGTACAACAACAAAAGCTCGTTCTTCAATCCGATCATGATAGAAAAGAGTTCTCCATTTCCGACATTGAAACATTTAAACTTAAGAAGCCTTCATTTGTGTTTAAGGGGTACATTCAAATTAATCTAAAACAACCGAAAAAAGCAGCGGCGATACGTGGAGAAGTACCCCCTCATTTTATTCATTTAATTTCAAAAAAAGAGTTGGATGGTTGGAAAACCGTTGAACAGATGATAAAGCGAATTCAATTACAAACCCATCCCCAGCGGTCATAGCTGGGTTTTTTATTGATTAGAAACGACAGAACGACGCTCATTTGCAGGCCAAAACCGAGAAATTACGAGAGTCAGAACGATCGCGGAAAAAAGTCGGAGGAGAAGCAATATCCATATACCTGAACTGACGAGAGGAAGGAAAATCAATGTATCTTCAAAAGCGGCATGACAAGAAGCGAGGAAAACCAATATTAAGGTCATTTCTCGTTGTGAAAACTTTTTTTCCTTCGCTTGTTGGATGATCACACCGGTGCCATAGATCAATCCAAAGAAAAGACCACTTGCAATGGCCACCGAGCCTCTTGACGAAATCCCCAGCGGTTGTATAAACAGCTTAATCCATTTAGAAGAACGATCCAGCACCCTGCAATCATGCATGATCTGAATGGCAATCATCAATGGAATCACGACTGCAGCCAACTGTAAAACACCAGAAGCCGCTGTTTGCAGTCCTCCAACCAATACCTCATTTAACCCAGCAGGATTGGACTCTACGGCGGGTACCCATCCGAACTGCGCTTTTTCTTCCCCGCCATCCCAAATCAAATGGACCAGGCCGCCAAAGAAAGCGGCTAAAGCCAGGCGGATCGAAACGATCAAGGAAATACTGATCCCCACTTTGCGAAGAAAAGCAGACTCCAATATCAAATTATGGGCAAAACTTAGAATGACGGATAGAACAAACACTTGTTTAACGGTCAAATCCATGGTGAGAATGGCACCAATGGCAGCATACAAATTTACTAAGTTCCCCAAAACAAGAGGAATCGCGGCCTCTCCTGGCAACCCAAACCAACTGGTAGCCGGTTCTACCACACCGGCCAACACATCGATCACAGGTGTCTCGCGAAGTATCGTTACCGCTAATGTAACAGGAAATACAATTTTTGATAACTCCCATGTGGTCTTTAATCCCGTTTTTAAACCACGAAACCACTGAATGTTACGTACTCCTGTATGATCTGGCTCTTCCATCCATTTTTTCTCCTTTTCTCCTTTTCTCCTTTTCTCCGTTGTCATTGAAAAGGGGCGGGTCAAGAATCGGACGCCGCCCTCTAGTTTTTTCTTATATGGACCATTGGGGAACACTTCCACCGTCAGTGAACGGAAAACTCCACATGTAACGGAACACAGAGGTGTTGGCCTTTTCCTCGGCTAAAACTGGAACGTTGAAAATCTTGAACTGTAAACATTCGTTGAATCCAACGATCATTTCCATCATAACAAGGAGTGAATGTGGATCGCCCGTGAACAACCCTTCGGTTATTGATGAGAAACAGATCACCTGGAGTCAGAACATAATGAAGGGCTACCTGTTGCAATGTGGATTTTAATTGATCCAATGCCCATTGCGCTTCCGGATTGATTCCCTCCATTAGACGAAAATGCATACGCATATCCGGTTCAAGTAAACTGCCCGATAACACAGCCACCATCTGTTGGTCATCTTCGTGATGTTTAAACATCTGTGTGGGGCGAATCCGGTATAAAGGCTTTCTCAATAACGTAATGGCTGCACTGGGGAGCAAAGGCAAAGCATCGATAATCGAGGCGACCGGCGTTTGAGCTTTCTGATCGTGATCCGAACGCAGACAAATCAACCCCAAATGGTCCGGTCTATACGGATGAAAGGCATTTTCCGTATGAAAGGGAAATGATTTTTTAGAACCGGTATGTTCTTGTGTGTGATCTGTCCCTTGTACCGGGCAAATATCGTTTATTAGTTTGCCTTCTTTCTCCTCCGTATAAATGATGGGTTCACCTAAAAATAACATGTGAATCAACAAAGTGTATTCACTACTATGTGTCTTTTTTTGCGGGGAAGGCCTGGCATCCTTTGGAGTAGGCGGTAATTCCGGATCAGTTGGTAAGTTTCTCACCAATAAAACACCTTTTTCAGGTGAGCGACGAAAACGCAAAATCCTTTCTACTATTCTGTAAGGCAGTTGAAAGCTTGCCAATTGAACACGGGTTAACAAGTCATCATGGATCGATTCAAGATCCAAAGGAGGAAATTGCTCTATAATATTTTTAACCTGTTTTTTTTCATCCTGCGTTAAGGTGATGACATGGCTCTGTTCCTCAGTGTTTTCATAACTCCATGATTGAAGTTTATTTTCCGACCCAGTAGACATGTCATTTCCTCCATCTCACATTTTTGTTTCCATAGACTGTTGTGGTTCAAGCACTCTCGGCAAAATAATCCGGCATTTTTCAAGAGCCATCCCCACAAATTTAAGAAAATTACTTACATCTGATGGTCATTTACATACATTTGGCCCCCCTTTCCTGCCTATATTCCTCGGGAAACGATGTGTAACGACCAAATTCCATAAAGTCTACCTATTTAATTTTCTATTGATTACAATATACCAAAAATAGCGGTATTTCAATGTTAAGTTAGTATTAACTTGTTAATTTTCCGCTCTCGCCCATTTCAAAACGTAGTGTCCCGCCACGAAAGGATTAAGATACCGTAGCGAACGTTCATCCTTCTCCCTTATATCGATGTTAAAGGAGTTAAGTGGAGCGCGGTTTGTCACATCGTCCTGTTTTCGCTCCTGTTTGTAACACTGTCGCTCTTTTGATCGATCAATCCCCGACCGCCAGTATGGCTTGGTTCGCCTGGGTGGTGGCCGTGGGGTTCATCCAAGCGGAGATTTCGGAACAAAAACCTTGAGCTGATAAATGAGCAACACCTGCCGGTAGTGCCGAAAACACCGCTTCATAAAAAAAACCCTTGATCATGCCGGTTGGCAAGACCAAGGGTTTTAACTCGACTATTCTTTTCCGTCCATATACGCCCACTTCAAGGTGAGTTCCGCACCTACCGGATGACGGTAAATCCCTTTTACATACTGTTTTTGCAAAAAGATCTTCCCTGTATAGAACACAGGTGCCACAGGCGATCCTTCCAGCAGAATCTTCTCCGCTTCCACATAGTTTCGGGTCCGTTCTTCGTTGTCGGGATTTCGGACCGAATCGTTGATTAATTTATCGTATTCCTTATTGCTCCAGTCGGCACGGTTAAACGGCCCTCCGGTCACCCACATATCAAGATAGGTCTGCGGATCATTGTAGTCGGCCCTCCAGCTGATAAAGGAAAGTTCGAAATCCCGCTGCGCTTCCCGATCCCTCTTTTGTCTGAGCGGCTGGGGATCGATATTGATATCCAGATCCAGGGTGTTTTTCAACTGCTCCTGGATTGCAACCGCCACTTGACGACGGTGATCGTCAAAGCTGAGCAAGGTAAGTCGTGGTTTGGAGGTAAACCCAAGCTCCTCCATTCCCTCCTCTAACAACCGCTGGGCTTCCTGCGGATTATACTGATGACCGTCCGGCGCTATCTCACGGAATATCTGGTTGTCACTCGTAAAGATGGAGGGGGGAACAAACGAGTATGCCGGTTCCGATCCATCCTGCAGCAACTTGGTGATCGATTCACGGTCTACTGCGTAACTGATTGCTTTACGGATTTTTGCGTTGGACAAAAATTCGTTGTTGGTGTTGAACTGGATGTACTGAGTCTCGGCCAGTGTAATCGGCAAATATTCCGGGCTCTTTTTAAATGCATCCGCCAGAGCGGAGTCCAGGCTGGCGACATCCACTTCACCGGCGGTATACAGGTTCACCCCAGTGGAAGTATCCTTGACGATGTTCATATTGACCGTCTCCAGCTTAACCGTATTCCGATCCCAATACGATTGATTCTTTTTCAGCGTCAGTGATTGTTCATGCTTCCACTCACCTACTTCAAAGGGACCGTTGTACACCATCTTGTCCGCACCTGTCGCATACTCATTCCCATACTTGTCCACAATGTCTTCCCGCAACGGGAAATAGGTAGCGAAAGTGGTGAGGCTTAAAAAGTATGGAGTAGGCGCCTCCAGCTCCACTTGCAGCGTTTTTTCGTCAATGGCCCTCACTCCGACCTGATCAGCGGAAACTTCGCCGGAATTGTACGCTTCGGCATTTTTAATCGGGTACAAAATAAACGCATACTCTGCCTTGGTTTCCGGATCCAATGCCCGTTTCCAGGCATATTCGAAGTCGTGGGCCGTCACCGGTTCTCCGTCGCTCCAATTGGCTTCGCGCAACGAGAAGGTATACGTCGACTTGTCTTCCGTAATGTCGATTCCGGAAGCGATGGCCGGCTCCGGTTTATTATCTTTGTTCAATCGGTATAAACCGTCCATCACGTTATTCAAAATAAAGTCAAAGGAAACCGCGTCTGTGGTCACAGAGTGATCCAGTGTAGGAGGCTCGGCAGGGATTGTCATATCCAACACTTGATTTTCATCTGCACTGCCCTCGTTTTCCGGAGCACCAGTGTTCACCCCGGTACACCCTACCAATGCGATACTGAGAACCGTCAACCACGTCAAGCCTACAATCCACCGTCTCTTCATCGGAACCCTCCTAGGAATATGAATGTTGAATGAACAAAAAGATGGATTTATTCCAAAATAAAGGAAGTACCCATGGTGAATAAATATAAATCAAGATTCATTATAAATGAAATTAGTTGTCTTGATAAGAAGAAATATTGTTGAAAAGTTTAACAGCTGTTGCTTTCATAGAAAACGCCAACAGCCCCCTTCCACGAGGAAGGGAGCTGATCGAGAGATGAAATGTTTTCCCACTTTCCATCAGACCGAAACCTGTTAGAACAACCGGCCCGGGGCCAGAAAACCACTCAACGGTCCCCACCATTTTTTACAAGCTCCCCAAAACCGGCGACAAGTCTGAAAGAAGCCCCAAAATTTAAATATATTTTTCCATAATCCTCCTCCCAACCAGGAGATCTGCGGTACGTTCACCCCAGCTGTACGGGTGACACGCATTCTGGAAGAAGAGCGTGTCTGCATTCTGGAAGAACGTGTTTTCATCCTCTTTCGCCTCCCCTCCGTTCTCCTCTTCTATTTCTATCCTATTGCTCTCATCCTGTGGACGTTTGGGACAATAGAAAACTTCCGCCATCGCCTGTTTGGGATCCGGGTACAAAAAAAGAACCGATCCGATCGGTCCGTTTTTAGCATGATTCCCTTTTTTTGGCCACTGCCACCCAATGGCAGGGTGCGGTTTGCCGCCATTGGACGGAAGCAAACCCCGCCTGCCGCAACCAGGTATCCACCTTCTCCACAAGGGGGTAATCTTCTTCCTCATCCCAGTGCTTGCCGATGGCCCGTCTGGCGTCCTCCCGTGCGGGGATGGAAGCGAAGAGGATGTCCAACAGACAGAAAAGACCCCCGGGCTTCAACACCCGATACACCTCGGCCAAAGCCTCGGGCCTCTCAGCCGAGGCCACTTCATGAAAGCAAAAGCTGGAGATGGCGGCATCAAACTCTCCCGCTTTAAACGGCAGAGGGGTAAAGGAGCCCTGCTGGAGGACGAAGTCCGGATATTGTTCCCGGCACTGTTCCAGCATCTTTTCTGAAATGTCCACTCCGACGATCCGGCTTCCCCGTTGATGAAAAAGCGAGGCAAACCCGCCTGTGCCAATCCCGATATCGAGCACGCGGTCATGGTTCCCCGCCATTTCAAAAGCGGTGTCCAGACTGGTCCGATACCCCGTCAACGGCCCCGACGGATCAACCAGATCCCGGTCATACGTGCTTGCCCAGTCGTCAAACAACGCTCGGCTCTCTTGCAACGTCCGGCTCAAAACAACGCCTCCTGACGATGATTCATCGGTTTACACCTTTTCCGGCTTGCTTCCTTTCTTAGGCTGAATGATTCTCTGTTTCTCCCTCTCCCGGAAAAAATCCTGCTAGACCACCGTCATGATCAACCAACCCGCTGCCGCCAACACCCCGGCACTCACCAAGGAGGTAACCCCCTGTTTTGCCACCAACCCAACAGCGGTACGCCACCCCATTTCCCTATGAATGGTCCACAGGGTCACCAAGCAGGCCGTCAGTGTAGAGGCGAGATAGACCAGCACAAACAGGGGCCACACATCCAAGGCTTGGATCCATGCGCCCCCCTGCTCGTTGAACACCAGCATCCCGTCTTTTCGCAGCACGGAGAATAACAACCCGGCAGCGGCACTCTCGGGAAGGCCTAACAGGGACAGAAGCGGACCCAAAAGAGAGGCCAATCGATCCAGCCAACCCACCTGGTCGATGACGGAGGCCACCAGACAGATGAGGAGAAAAATAGGCATCGCTTGGAACAAAAATTGTTTAATCACCCCTTGTAAACGCCAGCGAAAGCCTTGCCAAGTGGGAGGTTGCAGAAACGTTCGCCTTCCCGGCAAAAGCGCATGGGCTTTTGCAAGGGCAGGATGCCAAACCCGCAGATGGACGGCACCCACCACCACCAATATGACCACATAAGGCAAAAACAACCACGGACGTCCGGCGGATCCAAACAGGGAAAGCGTCGCCCCGATTTGGTAGCTGCAAGCAGACCCGAACGCGATCAGGGAGACACACGCGGACCGGGTGCAAGCGGAACAGGTACGGCTTTGAAAAACCGCCACCACATTGCAGCCGAAGCCGGTCAACACCGGCACCAAATCCCGTCCGTTCAAACCGACCCGGCGCAACCACGGATCAAGGGCTTCGGTGATCCGGTCTTTCCATCCGGTTTCCTCCGTAACGGCTACACTGGACCCGATGAACAACACCACCGGAAACGCCCACAAAAAAGAATACGGCCCCAAGGTGAGCAGTCCATAATCCCCGGTGAGCACTGCTTGAAACCATGACGGCATCCCTGTCACCCAGGTCCGTACCGGATCCAGCAACCATCGATCCAACCAAGGTTCCAATGCATTCGCAAGAAGATATGCCATGTACACCGGAAGGGCAAACAAGGCCAACAGAGCCCCCAACGCCACCCACCGTCCGGCAATGGAATGGTCCAACCCCGTCGCCGGCGGATTCACTTCCTCCACAAACGGAATCTCCCCATCCGTCCCGCCGGGCTCTCCCTGTTCTTCTTCTGTCATGGCGCGGATCACGGATTTCCGGGCGTTTGGTTCCATCCGGCGGGCGTCTACGGAAACCACCGGAACCCCGAATCGCTTTCGGCAATCATCCATCCATCGGGCAAGACCTGCTGGTGCCCGATCTTCAAAGGTAAAGATCAACGCCCACGGTCTTCCCTCCAATGGCACTTCCTCCAACAGCACCTTCAATTCGGAGCGAGCGTGAGTCGCCCGCACCACCAACACAATCCGGTCGGCACGGCCGGCTTCTGCCAAGGCCAGACGAGTCGTTTCACTGTCGGAGCGGAAACGGATGCCGGGTGTATCCACCAGCACGATATCTTCCCCATCCACCGTCTCCCGGCGAACCGTTACCGTTGTCCCCTGTACCCCCGATTCCTCGCCGGACCGGCAACGAGTCAAACGGGAAAATACGGTCGATTTCCCGGCTGACTCCATGCCCACCAACACGACGGTCCCACCAGTGTTCAGCATACGCACTCATCATCACAGCAGGACAAATCATCCAGAAACATCTGATTGTCCCGGTAATATTGGAAAATATCGGGGTCGTAGGGAGCCTCCAGCCGACGTAAAATCTCTTCAGCCACCACGGCAAAACGCTGACGGAACTTATAAATGAAACAGAAAATCACGTTTCCGTGTTTGACACGGGGACCACACAAAAACAATCCGGATGTTCGGGTGGACTCGTCCCGTTCCGTCAGGAGTACGTTCCCGTCTTCTTCCCGTTCAAAATGTTCCTTCACCCGCTCCACGCTTCCGCGGAAACCGGTGGCAAGAATCGGGGGATGGTCAACGGTCACCGTGTCGCCATCCTGAAGGAATAGGCGCCAGCCCGCCTGATCCCGTTGGACACGAACCACCTCGGCATCTCCCCATAAGCGCAGCCGGCCTGTTTCCAGCACATCCTGCAGCCGTTCACGGGTATACGGGGACAAGGAGATGCTGGGATCCGGCTCTTCACTGAGCCAGTTGGATTCACGGGAGAGTACGATCACCATTTTTCCTGCCTTGACCAGGTGGATCGCTGCATCCATTCCGCTCTCATAGCCGCCGACCACCACCTGCTCCGTCCCAGGCAGCGACGCCCATGATTCCACCTCGCTGCTGTGGATGCAGCTTTCCGCTCCCGGAAACGGTTCCCGATGCGGATACGAAAACTCACCCGCCGCCCATACCACGAAACGGCTGGTATACACCCCCTCCTGTGTGTGGATGCGGAAGACATCCCCATCCTTTTCCACGCGGGTGACATCCACACCCGTATGGATCGGCAACTCGAAATGATCGGCCACTGCTTGCAAATAACTTCCATATTCCTCTCCGGAGAGGTGCTCTTTTTTTAATGAAAATGCCGGAGAAGTCCCCGGCATCACCGCGTTTAAATCGAGATGGCCAAACGCATGCCCGTGGAAGGAAGGCGTAATCAACCGCATTTCCTGCGGCCAGGAAAAGAAGCTGGCCCCCACCTCATCCCGTTCCAACAGAAGAAAGCGGTCAAATCCGGCCTGACAAAATAACGCCCCCAACCCCACTCCGGCCGGACCTGCTCCAATGATGAGCACATCGGTTTGTCGTTCTGTCATCGTCATAGCCTCCGTCTTATCCAAACATTCCTTTAAGCGTGTTGGGTTTGTTCTTCCACCTTCGGAAACGGATCGGAGAACCGAGCCCAATCCCCTTCCATTTCCTCTGGGGTCAAAAGGCATGCGTCCAAGGATGCCTCCAGCTCCTCCCGTTTCATATCCATTCCGATCAGGACAAACTGGTTGATGCGATCCCCCCAAACCGGGTCCCACTTTTCCAGCACCTCCGGCTGCTCCCGCATGATAGACTGTCGCTCCTCTTCTTCCAGGGAATGAACCCAGTATGCCACCGGTCCAATCTGGATGGAGGGACCGGCCTGGCTCAATTGATATGCCGTATCGCTGCGGCTGGCAATCCACATCAACCCCTTGGCCCGCACCACTTCTTCCGGCCACTCTTCCATCCAGCGATACAGGCGATCCGGATGAAACGGGATCCGCCGCTCATATACAAACGAAGCGATCCCGTACTCCTCCGTCTCCGGTGTGTGTTCCCCCTGTTCCAATTCTTTGAGCCAACCCGGGGCTTGACTGGCCTTTTCAAAGTCAAACAGACCCGTATTCAAAATCTCCCCGGGATGAACCTGACCATGTGTGGTGCGAATGATACGGGCTTCCGGCGCCAATTTGCGAAACAAGCTTTCCATCTGGTTCAACGGGCCATCCTCCACTAAATCGCACTTGTTCAGAATCAGAACGTTGCAGAATTCAATCTGGTCGATCAACAGATCGACCACATCACGGGTATCCTCTTCCCCTGCCGCCTGCTTTCGTTCCAACAGGGATTCCCCCGAGGAATAATCGTGCCAGAAGCGGTTGGCATCCACGACCGTCACCATCGTGTCGATTCGGCACAGGGAAGTAAGGTCAATGCCTGCCTCCTCATCCACATACGAGAAGGTTTGGGCCACCGGCACCGGTTCACTGATCCCCGTCGACTCAATCAGGATGTAGTCGAAGCGCCCGTCTTTGGCCAGCCGTTCCACTTCCACCAGCAAATCTTCCCGCAGGGTGCAGCAGATGCAGCCGTTGGACATCTCCACCAGCTTTTCATCGGTACGGGACAAGCCGCCCCCCTCTTTCACCAAATCCGCGTCAATGTTAATCTCGCTCATGTCGTTGACGATCACCGCCACTTTCAACCCTTGACGGTTATTCAACACATGGTTAAGTACGGTTGTTTTCCCCGCTCCCAGATAACCGCTCAACACCGTCACCGGAATGTTGGATCGTTCCATCGTTTCTTCCCCCTTCACCATTTACTAACCTTCTATCCCAAGGTTAAATCGTAATTATTACGTTTTTAATGGAGTCTCATTTAGTGTATCGGCGTCATATATTCTTGTCAATAAGGGATCATCTCTTGTCCACGACACCTCTTATGCTTATGTTTACGATTTACAAAAAAATATATCTACATTGGAATAGATGATTACGTAAGATGCCATCACCCACTGATGGAGAGAGAAATCAGACTTTCGCAGTGTAAGATTCGGGTAATCCGTATCGAGAGAGGGCAAAATAATTTTCATCCTGTTAATAGAGGTGACACCCGATGAATCATGAGACCCACGAAAACCACCGACATAAACACACCCTTGCATGCGGACACACCAAAATCCGCCACGGGGACCACTTGGATTACCTTCATAACGGTCATCTACACCACAAACACGATGATCACTGGGATGAGTGTCGGATCGAAGTTTCCGGCATCAATCCGGACACCTGTCGCCCCTTAAATTGCGGTTGCCACCACGACGAAGACTGCGGCCATGAACGCATTCCCCATGGAGATCATCTCGATTATCTCGTGAACGGCCGTCTGCACCATGTCCACGGGGACCATTGTGACGATCACGGCCCGGTGGAAATCGTGACGGTACAATCGGGGTGAAAGGACTTCTTAAACCAAAACAGCGTCCCCATTTAAATAGGGACGCTGCATTCTTAGTATGCAGAGCAGGAGGGGAGTCCTGCCTGCTTTCGTTTTGTTAACGGTTCATATCATGAATGAACGACCGCTGATTCAAAAATTTGTTTCCACTCCTGCGGAGGTTCCGTTGCCCGGCGGGTTTGGGCATCGATCACCACGGAGGTGACTTCCGCTTCACAGGCCACTTCTCCCTTTTCCGTCAAAATACGCTGCCGAACGACACTGCTTTTATTCCCCAGGCGCAGCGGTTCGGTTACAACCGTAACGGAATCATCCAAGCGCAGTTCTTTGCGATAATCAATCCCGATATGAACAACAACGGGCAATAAGCCCCGTTTTTGGATCTGACTCATTCCCAATCCCAACTGCTTCATCCAGTCAAATCGCGCCCATTCCATATATTCCAGGTATTTGGCGTTATTGACATGGCCGATCATATCCACATCGGTGGAACGAACAACTAATTGAAATTCATGTTTCATTTGCTTCTCCTTCTCCCTTCTTGAAATGCTTTTCTATTATAGCACGAATAATGAATGAGTAGTCATTCATAAATGAGATGCATAAAACCTCCAAAGGAAAGGCAACATTTGGATAACCGATAAAAGAGCAGGTGGTTTTATGTTGAAGTGGTTACTCGTCATTGCGGTAATCCTCGGCTTGCTATACCTGATTTTTTTATGGACCAAACCCAAGCAGGAAGAAAACGATCTCGCTCGCATGCAGGCGAACGACGGCCGTAAAAAGGTGATCTGGCTGATGGTGGATTCCATTATGTCCCATGCCATTGATGAAGGGGTAAAAAAAGGGGAGCTTCCCGCCCTGGCGTTCCTGATTCAAAACGGGCATTATCAACGGAATCTGGTCAGTTCCTTTCCCACTATGTCCGTCACCATCGACAGTTCTCTGTTAACCGGCACCTATCCCAACCGGCATCGGGTTCCCGGTTTGATCTGGTATGACACCAAGGAAGAGCGGATTGTCAACTATGGCACCGGTGCCGGTGAACTGATGCGGGACGGCATCAATCAAGGGCTGAAGGATGCCGTCATTCGATTGAACCGGGACCACCTCAATCCGGAAGTGCCCACCTTATATGAAAAACTGGCTGACCGCGGCTTTCGCAGCGGATCGTTCAACGGCATGTTGTACAGGGGAAAATCCGATCATGTACTCTCCTTCCCCCCATGGTTGACCGGCCTTACTTCCCTCCCTTCCAAGGTAAAGGTGAAAGGGCCCGACTTTCTTACATTGGGCATGTTTTCCAACCCGTTGCAAGGCATCACCTCCACTCCGGACGGCCTTACCAACGGTCTGGGGATGGGCGATTCGTATCCGTTGGCGGTCTCTCGCTACTTGATTAAACAAGACCGCATGCCTGACTTTACATTTGTCTATCTGCCGGATCTGGACAAATCCCTGCACGACAAGGGGCCGTCCGATCAAAGCGGCATTCGCACGCTGGACCGGGAAATCGCCGGATTGTTGGACACGTTTGATTCGTGGGAAGAAGCCCTTCACCAGTATGTGTGGGTGATTTGCGGTGACAGCGGACAAACGGGCATTCATCCCGACGACAAAGATCCCTTAATCCCGCTTCACAAGATGCTGCAGGATTACCGCATCCTCCCGTCCGGGGAACAACCCACCCCCGAAACGGACCTGGTTCTGTGCGTTAACGAGCGGATGGCCTATATTTATTTACTGAAGGATTCCATCGCTATCCCGGATATTTTGGATCGCTTGCGCGACGACCGCATCGACCTCCTCGCCTGGGAGGAAGAGGGGTGGATTCGGGTCCGCCACCAACCTCGGAATAAGGAGTTGCGTTTCCGGCCCGGTTCCGCCTGGACAGACGACTACGGCCAGTCATGGGAAGTGGAAGGGGAGTTTGAAGCGCTCGATTTATCCGGCGACCCGGGTAATGGCACCCTAAGCTACAGGGATTATCCAGACGGGTTGATGCGCCTTTATGCAGTTTTCCACTCCCATCCCGGCCGCTTTCTGGTGGTGACGCCGGAGCCCGGATACGAGCTGGTGGCCAAACACTCCCCCACCCATAAAGGCGGCGGCGGTCACGGCTCCCTCCATCGTATCGATTCCCTCGTCCCGCTCATCATCGCGGGAACTGATCAACAACCGAAAAATCTTAGAATCGTCGACTTGAAGGATTATATCCTTCACTTGATGGATCGACGTCCCGCCGTAGAACGAACCGATGCATGATTGATCCTGCTTTCGCCAGCCACACTTCCGCCGGCTGGCTTTTTTTGATATCTAAAAAAAGCTACTGACTTTGTCTCCATCAGCAGCTTAAACCCGATTTTCATTAGGGTCTGTCTGGTCATTTATTTTTCCGAGAAAAAGAGAGGGTTGGTATGGCTGCGATCCTTTGTACTTACAGAGCACAAGTCTCACCTGGGTCGCTTCGCTCCGGTCTCGCTATGCCGCTTTTTGCAAGAGATCGAAGACAACCCGCCAGCCCGACCAACCCACGCTCCTATACACTCTTCGTACAAATGCAACTGTAGTACTAAGACTAATCCGAGCGAAACATATGATAGCGGCGGCAATGCTCCATCCATCGTTGAACCATGGAAGGGTTGGAAGCAAAATGCAAATGGGTGTATCCTGCCAACAGGGAGCCGGCAGCATACCCTTCCCGGTGACTCCCCCGCCTCCCCTGGCTCTCATAAGCATACGGGGGATCCGGCAGGGTGAGGTCCAGGGTGGAATAATGAAATTCGTGTCCCCGAGCCGTCTCCCCTTTTTTTAAGAGGACGGTATCGCTTAACGCCCGTACCTCCCGATAACCCAGAGCCGCCAGCCGTTGCTGCATTTTTACTACGGCAGGAATGACGCCCACCATCGGATAGGTTTCTCCCGTATGCGTAATCATCCTTTCACACAAATACATGTAGCCCCCACATTCCGCATAGGCGGGCATCCCTTTTTCAATCCGCTCCCGGATGGAGGCTTTTACCTCATCCTCCCGTGCCAGACGGTCGACAAATTCTTCGGGAAATCCGCCTCCGATCATTAGACCGTCCGCCTCTTCCGGGACTTTCTCCCCTTCCAACGGCTGAAAGAAGCGTAAATCCGCCCCCATTCTCTCCAGCAGATCCAAATTTTCCGGGTAATAAAAATTAAAGGCGGCGTCACGGGCAACGGCGATGATCGGTTGATACTCCTCCACTTCCCGAACCGGCAATGAAAAGAGGGCGGAATCCGGTTCCGCCAAGGGAGGAGCCTGGTTTGCCAATGCCTGCAATTGATCCAGATCCACGTTTTTCTCCACCACTTCCGCCAGTGTGTCGAACAACGGATTCAGCTCCCCCCGTTCCACCGCCGGTACCAACCCGAGGTGACGTTCCGGAATCTGCAGCCGTTCATCCCGACCGAGCCATCCCACCACCGGAATGTTGCATTCTTGTTCAATCGCTGCCTTTGCCAGCCGGTAATGGCCTTCGCTGCCGGCTCGATTCACGATGACTCCCGCAATCGGTACCCGATCATTCAGATTTTGATACCCCATGACGACAGCGGCGGCGCTTCTTGCCATGCTGTGAATATTGACCACCAAGATGACCGGACTCTCCAGGCGGATCGCGATATCGGCCGTGCTGCCCTCGTCGCGCAAAGGATCCTTGCCGTCATAGAGCCCCATCACCCCCTCGATCACCGACAAATCCGCCCCTTCACTTCCCTTCAGGAAAATCTCTTTCATCCGATCCGGTTCCACCATCCAGGTGTCCAGATTGCGGGAGGGGCGGCCGGTGACCACCGTGTGATAACTGGGATCGATATAATCCGGACCGATCTTAAACCCCTGCACCTGTCGATTTCGACGGGAGAAAGCGGCCATCAGCCCCAAGGTGAGGGTGGTCTTCCCCACACCGCTGCCCGTGCCGGCAATGATGAGGCGGGGGCGAGTCTGCATCTTCATCGGACGCCCTCCCTTTGGTTCGCGTGATCCACCATCGCAATGGATATCGTGACGTTGCCGGACTTTTTCTTCTCCAGCAACCAGTCACGGGCCCCGGCGGAAAGAAGAGCGGCAGGCTCGCTTACGCCATAAGCACCGGTGTATTTATAAACCGTCTCCGAGGGATTTTTCAGCTTTACCCGATTTAGTTCATCGGGGGAATAGACGGTCAACGGCCATCCGTATCGATCGCACAAAGCCAGAAGTCCCGGTTCATCCTTCTTTAAGTCGATGGTGGCGATGTTGCGAACACTTTTATGGGAAAATCCACACTCTTGCAGGGACTCCATCACCACTGACTCGATCTCTTCCAGGGATGTCCCCCGGTTGCACCCGATTCCCAATACGATCACTTTGGGCCGGTATAGGACGCCGTTGCTTAAAAAGGCCTGCTCCTCCTCTGCACTCAACAGACGGTGAGTGACGACCAAAGCGGCGTGGAAGGAGGCCGTATTCGCTTCTTTCGTGGAACGATACACCCGGATATGGGATGGGAGAGGTTTTTCATAGGTCCACCAGCCCGTTTCCCCCGACTCCTGGATCAAGGCCACCGGTTCTTCGTTGACGACGGCAGCGCTCACCGGGGTCGCCCGTTCAAAACTCTCGATTTCCCAACCGAAGGAATGACCGAATAAATCCACGGGTATCGTCTGCTGCACGTCGGACGCTGTGGTGATGACCGGACGCGCCTCCAACGCTGCCGCCACCTGCCGGGTTAATTCATTGGCCCCTCCCAGGTGGCCCGACAGGACACTGATGACATGTTCCGCCCGATCATCCACCACAACAACGGCGGGATCGGTCTTTTTGTCCTTCAGGATCGGGGCGATCATCCGCACCACGGCTCCCAGAGAGATGAAAAGAACCAGACCGTCATAGCGGCGAAACAGTTCAGGCAGGATCTTGCGGACCGATCCGGTAAAAAAGCGGATCCCTCGCTCTTCTTCATCCCCTTGCTTAAACTTTTCCATATAATAGAGGTCACCGTTTGGAAGCGCCTCCGCCAGCTTACGGCCCAGCTGCACCCCATGTTTGGTGATCGCCGCTACGGCCACTTTGCCGCTCATGGCCGGTTCGCCCCCTTTCGGTATCCGTGGGTAAAGGTTTTGTCATACAGCTTGGAACGATAAGCCTGTCCCCGTTCCGCCAGCTTTTCGTCCAAAGCCCAGCCAGCGAGAATCATGGCATGACTGCGGATGCCGGCCCGCCGCAGGTCTTCGTCCAAGTGACGGAGGGTGGAACGGACAATCCGCTCATCCGGCCATGTCGCCCGCTGGACGACGGCGACGGGTGTCTCCTCTGACCAGCCGGCATCCAACAACTCCCGCACCACTTTTTTGGTCAGAGTCGCACTTAAAAATAAAGCCAGGGTGGCATGATGGGAAGCCAAATCCCGCAGTTTCTCCTTTTCGGGAACCGGAGTCCTGCCTTCTGCCCGGGTGAGGATCACTGTCTGCGTCAATTCGGGGACCGTCAGTTCCGCCCCCAGCACGGCTGCCGCCGCAAAAACCGAGCTCACCCCCGGTACGATTTCATAAGGAATGGAACGGTTTTTCAACTGTGCCATCTGTTCGAAAATCGCCCCGTAAACCGCCGGATCCCCGGTATGGATGCGAGCGACGCTCTTTCCCTGCTCTACCTGGGACGCCATCCGTTCCACGATTTCCTCCAGGGCCATACCGGCACTCTTCAGGATCAGGGCGTCAGGCCGGGCACGGGCGATCAGATCCTCATTTACCAGGGAATCGGTGTACAAAACCACATCCGCTCCTCTTAAAATCCGTTCTCCCTTGACGGTGATTAGGTCGGGATCCCCCGGTCCCGCTCCCACGATGTACACTTTGGCTTCCAAGACATTCATTTTCTCACCACCATCAACGTCAGATAGCCGGGGTTCTGCCCTTTGAGCTCTTCCACCCGCCTCCAGATCCGCTCCTGGTCGGAGGTGACTTTAGCCGCCACCATCGCCCGGTCGGTTAATTCCATCTCTTTCAGGAGGTCGATCATGAGATCCATCACTTTGGCCACTTTGAGAAACACCACGGCGTCGTGATCCTGGAGAGCCTTTTTCATCCGCTCCCGATCCTCCGTCGCCGGGATGATCGCCACCTGCTCGTCCCCGTCGGCCAAGGGAAGATCGAGACGGGAAGCCGCTCCATTGATGGAGGAAATCCCCGGCACCGAAAAAACATCCACACCGGGGTGTCGTTGTCGAAGGCGGCGGCTCAGATGGATGAACGTGCTGTACAGCATGGGATCTCCCTCCGTCACAAAAGCGACGTTTTTGCCTCGGGAGAGGTGTTCCCAGACAGCGTCCACGGTCCGATCCCACTCCCTCTCTAGCACTTCCCGGTCGCGGGTCATGGGAAAGACCAGCCCCAGCATCTCTTTTTCCGTCGGGTTGATGTAGGTTTCCGCAATCGTCAGGGCATAGCTTTTTTCTCCCATCCGTTTCTTGGGGTACGCGATCACCGGCGTTTCCTTCATCAGCCGAAATGCCTTGACCGTAATCAGTTCCGGGTCTCCCGGTCCGATTCCCACCCCGTATAACTGGCCGATAACAGCCGGTTCCGCTTGTACACTCACTTGTTTTCCTCCTTCTTACGATCTTCCTCCCGAAATCCGCAGATGATGTAGACGGGATTCAGCCCTTCCAACCGCGTCATGGAGAGAATCGGCTTGCTGCGGGCAGCCTGCAGCATGGTGATTCGAAAAACCAACCCCTCCTCCCGAAAAAAATCCAGGGTCCGGGTCAACGTTTCTAAAGTGGCGGCGTTGACCACGATCCGTCCTGCCGGTCGTAACTGTTTCGCACAGAGTCGGATTAAGTCACCCAACTCCCCGCCGCTTCCACCGATAAAAACCGCATCGGGATCCGGCCAATCCTCCAGTCCTTCTGGAGCTTTGGCGTGCAAGACGGTAAAGTCGGTGCGGAACTTGATCCGGTTGGCTTCGATGTTTTCAAGGTCCGCCTCATTTTTCTCCACAGCGAACACCTGCCCGAACGGGGCCAGTTTGGCCGCTTCCACCGAAACGGAACCCGACCCGGCCCCGATGTCCCACACGACGCTGGTCGGGGCCAGCTTCATCTCAGACAGGCTGATCACCCGTACTTCCTTTTTCGTGATCAGCCCTTTCTCCGGCTTGCGCTGTGAAAAATGGTGATCGTCGATCCCCAGTTCCCAGCGTGGCGACGCAAATCCTTTCGCCCGCTTCAAGATGACGACATTGAGGGTCGAAAAATCGGCGGTCGCCATCTCATGCAAATCCAGCCACCCGCACCGCTCTTCAGGACCGCCCAGATTCTCCGCCACAAATGCCCGGTACTCATCCATCCCGAACCGGAGCAGATAGCGGGCGATTGCCGCAGGTGTATGGAACTCGTCCGTCAATACCGCCACCGTTTCCTTTCCATCCAGCCGCTGGGCTAATCCCTGCATGGTTCGACCGTGGACACTCTCCACGTGAGCCTTTTGCCAACTTTCTCCCATACGGGCAAACGCCAATTGCAACGAACTCAGATGAGGATGAACCTCCACGTTCTCCACACCCAACACCCGTACCACCAAACCGGCCACTCCATAAAACAGGGGGTCGCCCGAGGCCAGTACGACCACCCGGCGGGTGGTATTGAAACCGGCAATCCGTTCTAAAGTGGCACGGATTCCTTTTCCAAGGATGATCTTCTCTCCTGGATGCTCCGGGAAGAACGCCAACTGCCGCCCGCCCCCCGCCAATACTTCCGCCTCTTCGATCCATTGACGGTAATGAGGAAACAGTCCGTTTTTCCCGTCATCTCCGATCCCGATCACTTTCACTTTGTTCATGGAGCCATTTCCGCCCTTCCCAGCCATTCTCCCTTCATTTTCACCAGCACCGTCTCCAGATGGAGGCCGCCTCCCACATGGCGGGATGCCTGGCGGCAGACATAGCGGCTCAAGGTGGAAAAATAATCGGAATACCCCGCTTCTTCCATCAGTTGCCCCGCTTGGGTGGCGGTATTGGCTCCTCTTACTTCTTCCACCAAATCGAAAGGCGCCCCCACCTCCTCCGCCACCGCCGCCAGAAAGCCGAAGTCGACCGGTGCACTTTTGGAATGAACCATCATGACGCCCTGAGCCACTTTTGAAAACTTCCCCATCATACCGACGAGCGTTACCCGTTTTGCCTCTAACCGCTTGGCGTGTTTTAAGGCAAATCCGACGAAATCCCCCATCTGGATGAAGGCTTCGGACGGTAGGTCGGGGTACAGCTTCATCGCATGCTTTTCACTGCTTCCGCCTGTGGTTAGTACCAGATGGTCGCAGCCATTGGCGCGGGCAACGGAGATCGCCTGGACCACGCTGGCCCGATAGGCGGAGGTGGAAAAAGGGACGACCGTCCCCCTCGTCCCCAGAATGGAGATTCCGCCCACAATTCCCAGTCGTTCATTCAAAGTTTTTTTTGCTATTTCCTCTCCTGCGGGCACGGAGATCACCACATGCACTCCCCGCTCCTCTCCCAGTTCCGCCAACACTTCCGTTACAACCTGAGCAATCATCTTCCGCGGTACCGGATTGATGGCCGCTTCACCCACCGGGACCGGCAATCCCGGTTTGGTCACCCGGCCCACGCCAATCCCTCCGTCCAAATGGAGACCTTTCTTTCGCACCCAAGCCACCGTTGAGACGATCTTCGCCCCATGAGTGGCATCTGGATCATCCCCCGCGTCCTTGATGACACTGCAGGCGGCGCTCCCTTCGGAGAAGCTGGTTTCCTCGATGGAGAAAGCAACTCTCCGGCCGACGGGCAGAAGGATATTCACCTCTGAACAGGGGCTACCCGTCATCAGAGAGAGGAGCGCCGCCTTCGTCGCAGCGGCGGCGCAAGCTCCCGTCGTATAACCGTGACGCATCTTGGCCGGGTCCTTCTCTTCCGCCTGCTTTTTCATCGCCTCTCCCCAATCTTATCCCTTAACGGCTAAAAGGGATAAAGCGTTGACAGCCGCCACCGCTGTGGGGCTTCCTCCTTTCCGACCCTGATTGGTGATAAAGGGAATGTCCAATTTTGCCAGCTCTTCCTTGGACTCAGCCGCGGAGACAAATCCGACCGGCACCCCCACGATCAGGCCTGGACGGGCGGTTCCTTCCTTCACCAAGCGAATCAACTCCAGCAACGCAGTGGGGGCGTTGCCGATGGCGAAAATGCCTCCTTCCGCCTCCCGCACGGCTTTTCGCATGGAAACAATGGCCCGGGTGGTTCCCAGGCGTTTCGCCTCTTCCACCACGTCGGAATCGGAGATGTATACACGCACACCACCACCGAACTGCTCAATGCGGGGTTTGCTGATTCCTACTTGAACCATCTGCACATCGGCGACGATGGGACGCCCCTTCCGAATCGCCTCCACTCCGGCTTGGACGGCACGGGGGTGAAACAACAGGCTCCTGCCCAGTTCAAAATCGGCTGAAGCGTGAATCACCCGCTGAACCACCGGAAACTGCTCCTCCGTAAAGGGGTGAGTGCCCAATTCCTCCGTAATCATCTGAAAGCTGAGATCCTCAATTTCCTGCGGGCGGGTGGTAACCGGTTTAAATCCTTGTGACATGGTGGTTGCTCCTCTCCTGTTTGCCCAGCTCCGCCAAGACGGCCTCCATCTCGGTGAACACCCGATCATAGTCGAGGCGCGGACGGGCGATCAGAATCACATCCAAACCCATGTCCAACGCCGAACCGACTTTCTCATCCACCGCACCGGCTTGTCCGCTTTCCTTGGTGATCACCGTCGTCACCCCGTAATGGCGGTAGAGGGCTCGATTTAGTTCTTCGCCGAAAGGACCCTGCATCGCGATGATATTTTCCTGTTTGATACCGAGGGCCTCACACTTATCCAGATTCTCTCTGCGGGGGAGCATCCGGGCGACCAGCCGGATTTCCGGCTTCTCCAAAAGGACTTCTGTGAAGATTTGCAGGGTTTTGCTCCCGGTAGTCAGCAACACCACCCCCGGACGCCTCGCTGCTTCTTCCGCCGCTTCTCGGTAGGAAAGCACCGATTTTAACCGGGGGTGGTTTCCATAGCGTCCGGCGGGCCGTTCATACCGGATATAGGGAACACTTGCTTTTCGGGAAGCTTTCATGGCATTTTCGGATGCTTCTTCGGCAAAAGGGTGGCTGGCATCGACAACAGCCGTGCAGCCGTGCTCCCGGATCAGCGCCGCCATCTGAAGCGGGTCCAACCGTCCCACCCGGACCGGAATTCCCGCTTCCTCCAACCCTTCCGCCCCATGCTCCGTCACTACAGTGGCCAACAAAGCATACCCCGCATCCTTTAACCGCTTGGCCAGTTCCTTTGCGTCACTGGTGCCCGCCAAAAATAAAATCACCGCATGCACGCTCCTCCCATAGGGGTTGCCGGGATCGGGTTATCCGTGGGTATGACCCTGTCCATGATGATGGTGGTGGTCATGGTGGTGATGATGATGCTCGGCCGCTTCCGCCTGCTCGGCCAGGAAACGCCAATCGGCGCCCCCCGTCTGTTCCACTTCCCGTACCCGCTCCAGCAGCACGGGAATCAGTCCTTCATCCAACCCCAGATAGGAACCCATGGTTACAAAAAAGTCAGGGTGACCGCAAGAAAAACGAGCCAGCTTCTCCTCCATCCGCTTAATCAGCACACCCGTGAACAAAAAGTACGGCAACACGATACATGTACGTGCCCCCAGCCGCTGACACCGCTCCAACCCCTCTTCAAACAGCGGATCCGTCACGCCGATAAACGCGGTTTCCACCCATTTAACCGGGTGTTGTTCCCAAAACAACCGGCTGATTTTATATAAATCACTGTTGGCATCCGGATCGCTTGAGCCCCTGCCCACGAGTAACACGGCCACATCGTGCCGCTCATCCTCTTCCTCGCCGGTCGGAAGGTTCATCTCCTCCAGCCTTCGGCTCAGGATGGACAGGATGCCTTTATCCACTTCAAAGGGACGGCCATACCGAAATTCCACTTGCGGGTATCGACCCCGGGCCTCTTGGATGGAGAGGGGGATATGCACTTTGGCATGTCCGGCGGAAAACAGCATGATGGGAATGACGGAGATACGGGTGGCCCCTCGTTCTACACAGCGGGCGATTCCCTGAGGGATGTCCGGAAGGGCCAATTCCAAAAAACAGGTCTCAATCACCGGTGTCATGAGGTGACGGGACACTTGATCAGTAAACTGGAGCAGTTCGGCATTCCCTTCCGGGTCTCTGCTCCCGTGCCCCACAAACAGAACAGCATCCATACAGATCTTCCTCCCCGCCGGGTGACCGGCTTTTTTAGACCGACTCGTTATTCACCGCAAGCCAATTCCGGAATCGTCGGTTTGGGGGCATCGGCGTGGCGGAAACCCGCCACGACTCCCACACGCTTAAAATACTTGTTGAACCGTTCATTGGGGTTTCCCTTTTCCGCGTATTCCCGCACCACCTGCTCCACAGCTTCCACCAGCGCTTCCGGTGTGAGCCCTTCCGCCACACGCTGAGCCGCATGAGCATTGCGTCCGATGTTTTTCCCTCCCAGAAAGAGATCGAAGCTTCCGCGGCGGAACACGATGCCGATTTCCTCCGTCACCGCTCCGTAACAAGCCATCGCGCACCCGTTGAACCCGATCTTCAATTCTTTGGGGACAGTGAGCCCGCCAATCCGCCGATTCAGTTCCTCAGCGAAGGGAATCGACTCTCCCTTATCCCCGTGGCAAAAGTCGCAAGCTTTGATCTGGACGGTGTCCCCAACGGGATTTAACAGCAGTCCTTCTCCCGTCAGGCAGTCGATGATCTCCTGCGGCGAATCCGTAGGCACTCGCAACAAGATCTGGTGATGGGGAGTGTATTCGATTTCCCCCTTTTCCCCGGCCAATTCCGCCAGCAGCTTCATTTGTGCGGGTGTCCATTTTTTCTCGGCCAACCCGGAAGAAACGGCCACTTCGAAGATGGAGACGACAGATGCCGTCTCGCTTGAAGCATCGGCCAGGGCGGTGGTCTGGACCTTGCCTTTCGCCTCCAGGATGGAAAGGGCCTCCATCGCCAAGGCGGGTAAGTTCGGCTTCTCCACCTCCACTTTGGCAGCGGAGATGGAACCGGTCGGATCTTGTCCGTTCTTCCCGCTCAGACTCCCTTCAAGAGCCCAGGGCTCCGCTTCCGGCTTCAACCGCTGATGGGGTTTTAAATCCTGAATGGTGGAATCCAGTGTATACTTGCGCTGATAGCCCCGGGGAGTAATCATTAAGCCGTGGTGGACAAAGGTGCTGGAATTACCGATGATCACCGTTGTCAGCATCCCGATGTCATGCTCCAGCATCCGCTCCAGTGTGGTCAAAACGACATGCTCCCGCTCCCGATAGGCGCTTTTTATCAGCCCGACGGGAGTATCCGCCGCCCGATGCTCCAGCAGGATCCGCTGGGTCTCCACGATTTGTCGCGTTCGCCGACCGCTCTTGGGATTGTACAGGGCGATGACAAAATCGGCGACGGCAGCAGCTTCAATCCGGCGGGCAATCGTCTCCCACGGGGTGAGATGATCACTCAGACTGATGGTACAAGCATCGTGCATCACCGGAGATCCCAGCAGGGACGCACAAGATTGGATCGCGGAGATCCCGGGGATCACTTCCACTTCCACCCCTGTATCGGGGTGCCACCCTTTTTCGATCAGCACCTCATAAACCAGGCCCGCCATGCCATATACACCCGCATCTCCGCTAGAAATGACGGCCACCTTTTTCCCCTCTTCCGCCAGCCGCACGGCTTCCTGTGCCCGGCTGACTTCCTCCGTCATGCCGGTACGGACGATTTCCTGATCGGTTAACAGTCCGCGGATAAGATCGACATACGTGTTGTAGCCGACGATCACATCGCTTTCGCCGATCGCTTGCCGGGCACGTCCACTCATATGATCGAAATGCCCCGGCCCGAATCCGATCACCAACAGCTTTCCGTTCACACGGTTTGCCATGATTGCACCCCCAGACTCGATTTTTCAGGCAGATTCCGTACCTCTACTAGTACTACAGTTGCTTTTGTACGAAGAGTGTATAGGAGCGTGGGTGGGTCGGGCTGGCAGGCTGTCTTCGATCTCTTGCAAAAAGCGCAAAGGATCGCAGCCATCCCACCACCCTCCCTTCTCACATCTGCACCTGCGCTTATAAGCACAACCGTAGTACTAGGGCGTGTCTAAACAATCCGTAGCGCGAGATCCCGGGTCGGTTGGCTGTCTTCGTTTCGTTGCAAAAAGCACATAGCGAGACCGGGAGCGAAGTGACCCAGGCGAGACTTGTGCTCTGTGAGTGCAAAGGCGAACCAAAAGCCATACCGACCCTCCCTTTTACTCACGGAAGATTGAATGACCCAGACAGACCCTAATCTTGCAATTGTATTGGCCACTCGATCCCCATGCTCTACCTTAAAAATAACTCGGTCGTTTTGACATCACCCGCTCCAGAATTTGTTTTCCGTCTTTGTTCCATGCGTGGCAGAGTCACTCCGCCGGAAAACAAATTCTTCCGCTCATCTTCTTAAACTCAAAACCCTTCTGATTTGACCGTGCGGCATGAGGGCTACGTACTCGTCCTTTTAACAGGCGACTGCCCCCGAAAGACATCCCTGCCCCGGATATATTGGATGTCCTCTTGTTGTTCCCTGGCGTTGGCGGCACGGGCCAAGGCGAAGAAAAAGTCAGACAACCGGTTCAGATATCGGCGGGCTTCTCCGTTGATCTCTCCCTGCAGGGTCAGGGTGACGGCACGACGTTCCGCCCGCCGCACCACCGTACGACAGATATGGAGCGCCGATGCGATGGAGGTTCCCCCCGGCAGGATGAATTTTTTGACCGGCGGTGCCTCCGCCAGGAATTCATCCACCCATCCTTCCAACCGTTCCACCTGTTCAGCCGTGGTTTTGTACGGACGTTTTCCCTTCACCACTGCCAGGTCTGCACCCACATCAAAAAGTTCCTGCTGGATTTCCGTTAAGATTTCGATCATGTCGTCATATCGTTCCGCATCCCTCTCTCTCATCCGGGCGATGGCATCCCCGACGAAAGAGTTGGCCTCGTCAACGGTGCCGTAAGCTTCCACCCGCACATGATCCTTAGAAACCCGGGCTCCGATCACCGATGTCTCGCCGGCATCCCCCCGGCGCGTATAAATTCCCATGGTTTCAACCTCCCTTTCATCCGGTATGTGAAGTTTTTTCATCCAAGATCTGATACAGCCGCGGGATGTCGACATGTCGGCGCACATGGTCAGCCAGCCGATCGAAGGCCGCTTCCCGCCGGGCAGCGTGAGAACGGGATGGCTGAAGGGGTGCCCAGCCCTTTTCCCTCCGAAGCTGATTCAACCATGCCCGGCGGAAACCATCGTTGTCAAAAACACCGTGTAGATAGGTCCCCCATCGGCGGCCGTCACGGGAAATCCATCCTTCCCCACGAGGATTTTCACCGTCGGCCGCCACCCGGAACAATGGGCCACCCGACTTCCCGCCGGAAATGGGTTCGGTTATTCCCATATGAATCTCGTAACCTTCCACCTTCTCCTGCCGCAGAGACTGCCAGACCTCTTCTCCCCAATTTGTCAGAACCCCCCGAACCCGAACCGTCCGCTTTTCCGGCAAAAAGGTAGTGTGTAGCGGAAACAATTCCATTCCCTTTACTTGACCATGGCGGGATTCCACTTGTAACGGATCCTTCAACTCCATACCCATCATCTGATATCCGCCGCAGATGCCGACGATATGCCCTCCCTGCCGCGCTCGGTCTTGGATCGCTCCCGCCATCCCCATCCGCACCCAGTGCAACCAGTCCTCCACCGTATTTTTGCTGCCGGGTAAGATGACGACATCGGGAGAACCGAGTGCTTCCGGATGACCCACATATCGGAGTGCGACATCCTCTTCCTTTTCCAGCGCGTCAAAATCGGTAAAGTTGGAGAGATGGGGATGACGGATGACGGCGACCTCAATCCGGTCATCTCTCTCGTTCTTTTTCAGGACAGGCCTCCTGTCCAGGGACATGGAGTCTTCCGCTTCCAGATCCAGATCCGGAAGGAAGGGAATCAACCCCAGTACCGGCTTTCCCGTCCGCTCCTCCAACCACCGGATGCCGGAGTGGAGGAGGGAAGGATCACCGCGAAATTTATTGATCAGAATACCGGCGATCAGATCCCGCTCTTCCGGTTCCAACAGTTCCAAAGTCCCTACGACCTGGGCAAACAGACCGCCCCGGTCGATATCCCCCACCAGCAGGACGGGAGATTGAAGCCATCGGGCAATCCGCATGTTGACGATTTCCCGATCTTTTAGATTGATCTCCACCGGGCTGCCCGCTCCCTCGATCACGATCACGTCCGCTTGCTGTTCCAACCGATGATAGGATTCCTGCAAGATCGGCCACACTTTTCGGGTGAAATCCCGATAAGAAGAAGCGTCCATATCCATATGGGGTTTGCCTCTAACGACGATTTGAGAACGCATGGAACCGGTGGGCTTAATCAAAATCGGGTTCATATCCACCGTCGCCGCCATTCCGCAGGCTTCCGCCTGCACTCCCTGTGCCCGTCCGATTTCCCTTCCATCCGGTGTGACGTAGGAGTTAAGGGCCATATTCTGAGATTTGAAGGGCGCGACACGAAGTCCATCCTGCTTAAGAATTCGGCACAAAGCCGCCGCCAGTACACTTTTGCCCACATCGGAACCGGTTCCTTGAATCATGATCTTTTTTTTCATTCCGTTCTCCTGTTACTTTCATCGCCTTCCCTTATGGTGAATCCGATTAGATCTCGTTCCCCTTCAGGTATATAATCTTTTTTTCTTAGCCTTTTACGCTGAGTAGCGGTCGGCTTGGTTTTCCGTCTCCGTTCTAATGCGTGGCAAGACACTACGCTGGAACCCCCCCTTCTAGGGAACACGATCGATATCGGAAACGGGGGCCTTAGAAGACTTCGTTGAACAAGATGTCTTGCAAATAGTAAATCCCGAACAAAATCGAAACCGCTCCCGCCGTCATACCCATTCCCCGTTCCAACATAACGGACCGTTTGCCTGCATAGGTAAAGGGAACGCCGATCAGGACTGCAAACAAGCTCATACCTGCAATGGTGCCGACCCCGAACAACAACAGATACAAAAGGGCTTCCGTGAAGCTTCGCAAGGAAGCCATCACCATCACCGCCAGGGCTCCGCTGCCCGCCATTCCGTGAACCATTCCGACTAGGAATGAGCGGGATCGCACCTGGTTTTGTCCGCTTTTCCCGCCGCTCGTGGAATCCTTCCGAACCGTTCCCTGCCGGAAAGCTTGAAAGGATGTCCAGCCCAGGATGACCAGCATACATCCGACGATCAGCTCCATCAGGATCTGTAGAAAGTCAGGCATCGATGTCTTCATCAACAGGAGCGGGATGCCAACCAGCAACAAGGTGGCGGTATGTCCCATTCCCCAGTAAACACCGGAAGCCGTCGCCTTCAACACGTTCCCTGTACGGCTGGCGATGGTGGAGACCGCGATAAAATGATCCGGATCCATGGAGTGACGAAGACCCAACAGCAACCCGAACCCTAAGGTGGTTACCAATTCCAGACCCATTTTCCTTCCTCCATTCATTCTTTTTTCAAGTTCGTACGATCAAGATGGTCCTTCAGCCGTAGCGGCAAGTGCGGTTTGCCTCTCCTCCGACAGATGACAAAGAGCGTCAATCAGCCCTTCCACCGTATGAGGGCAGGCCACCTTGTCCACTTTCCAGCCGCATTCTTCCGCCGCCTGTGCGGTTTCAGGACCGATACAGGCTACCGGCACCGAATAAAGCGCCTCCTCCTCACCCGCCAGTTCCGGACGGATCGCTTCGACCAAATGACGGACAGTCGACGAACTGGCAAAAGCGATCATATCCACCTCCCCCGCCTGCAGCATACGGACGGCATCTTTCGTACAACCGTAAACGGTCCGGGTCTCGATCGCTTCGGTTTCCCTCACTTGACAGCCCCTGTTTTGAAGGGAGGATGCCAGAGTGATCCGGTATTTGCCGCCTCCGACGAGGAGCACCCTGTCCCCGGTTTTCACCAGGGACCCCATCGCCTCCATCAAACCGGCTGAATGGGTATCCACAAACACATCCGCTTGTATCCCCTTTTCTTTCAATGAAACAGCCGTGCGTTTCCCCACAGCAGCCACTTGAGCGTTTGCCCACTGCCGAATGTCTTTCCCTGTCTTCTCCAAAATGCGAAAAAATACTTCTACTCCCGAAGCGCTTGTAAACACGAGCCAATCGTCCATCGGTTCCGCTTTTATCACGTTCTCAGCATTCTCCGCCATCTTCAGGTCCGCGACTGGAAATTCCACCGCTTCTCCCCCCAGCTGTTCAATCCCGGCGGACAGGAGGCTTCGCTGTTTCCGTGTGCGGGGAACAAGGATTTGGCGGCCAAAGAGAGGCAGCAACTCAAACCAAGTCAGTCGCTCCCTTTCCCGAACCACCTCTCCGACGATAATGACGGCGGGGGGACGGAACGCTGCCGCCTTCGCCCGTTCAGCGATATCCGCCAATGTTCCGGTTAAGGTCTCTTGGTTGGACCGAGTACCCCAACGAACCAGGGCAACCGGTGTCCCGGGACTTCGACCGTAACGAAGCAGTACATCACGGATCCGTGGAAGGTTGGCCATTCCCATCAGGATGATCAAGGTTTCTGATCCCTTAGCCAGATGCTCCCATTTCACCGCGGACTCTTTTTTGTCGGGATGCTCGTGACCAGCGACGACCGTAAACGATGAATTGTAATCCCGATGGGTGACAGGAATGCCGGCATAAGCGGGAACGGCTGTCACAGAACTGATTCCTGGGACCACTTCGAAAGGAATCGACGCTTTCCGCAATGAGGCGGCTTCCTCCCCTCCCCGTCCAAACACAAAGGGATCTCCCCCTTTTAAACGGACGACCGTTTTTCCTTCACTCGCCATCCGGATCAGTGTCCGGTTGATCTCCTCCTGCGTCCATCGAGAAGACGGCCTTTTTCCCACATCCACCCGTTCGCAATAATCCTGCGTATTTTCCAACAGACGGGGGGAGACCAACCGATCGTAAAGAACGACATCCGCCTCTTGTAACGCTTCCCTTCCTTTCACGGTGATCAGTCCGGGATCCCCGGGGCCTGCCCCTACCAGATAAACGAAACCCTTCTGCAAACTTGCCACTTCCTCTCCCCCATGGTCCTCTGTACTGAATGAAGCTCCTTATCGTTTTCTCCGGGACCCCCGGCAGGAGCCAGCTTTCCGGCTCACGTTCCACTAAAAAACGCATCCTCCCGGATGCGTTTTGTGCGCATGAAGACAGCACCAGTTCCGACCAAATCCTGCGAACCGGCTCTCCCGTCACGTCACCTCCCCCATCCTCGTAGGTACCCATGGTGATCCGAAGGACAGGCAGGTCTCCTGGCTGATGGTCATCGCTCCCTGCGTCTTCCCGTTCTTTAACAAGAACAGTGACATCATGCAGTTTGCTCCCATTCACAGTGGCGGGACCGCGTCGGACTTTCACCGAACTTCCCTTTTAACCGAACCGTCAGGCAAACGGCCGGCACCTGTCCTTTTATTATGAATTTTTTATTCAAACCAAATATACAAAAGGATTCACCTGTTTGTCCATCTTTTTTTGGAAGAATTCAAGGGCCAAAGCTTCTTTACAGATATGCCGACACTTGCATAGTTATCTTCTTGGTTTCAAAAACCCTGTTTCCATGTTTAAGGCAATGTTTAAAACCATGCTACAAGCCCATGATCTACGCTACTTCATGAGGAAGCAAATGGGCGAACCATCAAGATCCCTACAGGGAATATCACAGCTACAGAACAAAGTGACCCTGGCGAGACTTGTGCTCTATGAGTGCAAAGGCGAACCAAAAGCCAACCCGACCCTCCCTTCTTCTCCCGGAAGATGGAATGACCAGACAGGCCTAGGCTCCCCCCAGCATCCAGCGCAAGAGCTGCCCCATGAGCACCCCGATGTAGTTGCCGAAGGTGTATCCCAAGACACCCAAAAGCACAGCCGGCGTGACAAGACTGTGCCAGCCTTTGGAGCTGGCCAGGGCCACAGCGGTGGACGGTCCGCCGACGCAGGCTTGGCTGGCGGTTGCCAGTACTTCCACCTCCACCTTGAACCAACGCCCCGCTCCAAACAGGACGAGGGCATGAACGGCAACGAGAATCGTCAGGAACAAGAAAACGACCGGCCCCTTTTCCGCCAAAGTATGGAGGATCGTACCCGCTCCCATGGTGGCAAAAAAGAAGTGAAGGATAAAATTCCCCAATTCCTCCCCGCCGGTCAAACGGTTTACGGGAGTCAGCCAGCCGACTGCCAGCGCCAACGTGGTATACCACAACACCGAAGGAATTTCCCATCCGACGGTCTGATTGACCCGAGGGGTCAGCCACTCGGCAATTGCCACGATGGTAAAGGTGACGGCAACCAGAGTGACCAATCCATGGATGGAAAAGGACCTCCGTGCCAACCCCGTTTTCATCGGGGACGCTTTACTTCCCGAATGATTCCGGATAGAAGGGTAAAAACGCCGCAACACAACCGGCAGCAAAGCGGTCATCACGATCCATAAGTTGGTCATGATGTTATCCGCCGCCGCTCCGGCAGCAAACATGGATTCGGAGGTGTCCAGGGCATTCCCGACAGCCGCATAGTTGACTCCGCCCCCGATATAACTGGCGGTAAACTGTCCTCCCACCTTCCATGCTTCTTCACCGATGCTGCCTGCGGTCACCGCGATGGCCACCACCGCTCCGATCATCGTTCCCAGGGCTCCCAGGGTAAAAGCGATTCCAGCAGGTTTCCCCAACCGACGCAGACTGGATAAATCCGTGGACAAGAGCAACAACACAATCGCCAGTGGAATTCCATAATCACCGGCAAAAACATAAAGGGGATTCAACTCTCCCTCTGCCTGACCGATGGAGGCCGGTATAACCTGAAGGTTAACCAGAATCGCCGCTCCGGTAATCACCAGAATCGCCGTTCCCAAAAAAGAAAACAGGCGAATCTGTCGGTCCAACCAGAAGGAAACAGCGATTAGCACGGTAATGACGGCACCTACTCCAAACGGATCCGTCACCCACGCTTCACCGGACATACTCAATTCCTCCAATCTTGTTCAAGGTGGTGATGCAGCCTCCTTCTTATTTCAATTCATCACATCGTTACTCGCCTGATCAGTCGGCTGACTTCCTGCGGACAGCCAACCAGGCTCCCAGGAAGAGCAAACCGGACGTAATCATGGTAAACCAGGAGAAGAACAACCCCACAACAGCACCTGCCGCCATCCAGACGGCACTTCGACGGGGATGCCGTTCCAGGCGTGCAGGTGTCGCCAGGCAGGCGGCGCGTAGCAGTACAGCTGCCGCTGCCAAATGGATGACGATTCCTCCCGTTCGGACCCATCCGGTTTCCACAAACCAGATTTCCAGCATGTGAGCACTCATTCCTGCCACTCCCAGCCATCCTCCCACCATCCCGCAAAAGCTTTCCGCCGTGCGATCCACCTGATTCATCCCCATTCCTCCCTTCCTTCCATGCTATGAAAAAGAAAACAGCGATATCATCCCTCCATCCCTACCGGACTAACATGGTTCATAAGAATTTTTTTCAAAAGTGGACACAAACGAAAGTTTGTTTACGAATAAAGTATATAGGGGAAAAAGGTCATGGGTCGTTCGAAAGAAGGGATCCCATCATTCCAAGTCTCCCTGGGCCAAAAACACTAACTCGGTCATCCCAGGGTACGGTTATTAGGAGTCCCATCACTGTCCTTTGGAAACCATTCACGGGACGCCTTGAAAGGCTTCCCTTTCGTCGGAGAAGCCCTGATCATTTTCGTGACAGAGAGACATCAAAGAGGGTCAATCACAGGAGCATATATACGGTGAAAAGTCCTCCCCATACGGGGAGGACTTTTCAAATTCAGCGAGAGACCGTGGGGCTCACGGGGTTCGCTTGGTCTATTTCTCCGGGTTACTGGAGATTACCCGAGAATCCCCTGCGTTTACGCATGGGGAGTGGTCAAGAGAGCTCTCTTTCCTTTCGATAAGAACGATACACTTTAGGTGTCACCCCGTATTTCTTTTTGAAAGAAGCGATAAAGTGGCTGGTATGAGAGTATCCGACCACGCAAGCGATCTCTGTTACATTATGCTCCGTCTCTTCCAACAACCTCCGCGCTCTCTCCATCCGTAAATCCCGAAGACAGCGAACGACAGTCGTTCCATACAACTGCCGAAAACCCCTGCGTAATTTCCACTCATTAAGACAGACGCGCCTGGCCAACTCCGCCACTGCGGGGGGATCTTCCATTTCCTCATTCAAAATGCAGCAAGCCTGTTCCACCTGCCGTAAATCCTCCGCTCCCATGGGAGCTTCCCCTGATTCCCCTTTGTCCCAGAGACGCTTCAAGCGTAACGCCAGCAGCTCCATGCATTTGCTCTCCAGATATAAAAAGGGGATCCAACCTTCTCCCGGTTCATGATTTTGAATCTGATGCAGGATCATTTGTGTATCTGGCGATAGGAGAGCCGAATCAGATTGATGCTCGTCCCATGGATGAGAGACGGGAAGCGAGAATCCCCTGGGTTCGGCAAAGGCGTAAAATGTTTTGGGATTGAGCATCAAAGTGGCAAAGGAGAGCCTCCGGCCTGCGGGAAAGCGGTAGACTCCTCTTAACTGCGGGGCATACAACACATGACTGTGACCGGCCTGCAGCAATGACAGTCCCTCCTTCATCCCGTCCATCGTTGCCTCCACTTGTCCTTCCATGCAAAAGTGAAGAGCCAGCAACGGATCATCCAAACGACAGAGGATTCGTATGGTTTGGGTCCATTTCATACTTGCCTGATAAAGTTGCATGCCAGAGGGAAAGCGGACGGACCGAATCCACCCTCCTCCGGTTGGACCGGACCATATCCACCTTTCCTCCGGGCCCCTAGATTCCCGGACCCCTCCCACTTTTTCCTGGGCTTGATTCAGCCAGCATAACGGATCCAAGGTTGAAAGATGGAAGTCCACCGTTTCACTCTCCCATCCTATTTATTTGTTACGAGAATAGAAATGGTTATCTCATTCATATCGTTATCCGTCTTTTCTGTCAACTTTATTTTATAGTTAAAAATAAATTTAACTGACATCAGGATTCTAAAAGACTCCGACATCCTCTCCTTACCTTTGTTTTTATAGCAAATAGAATGGTTGACATTCCATATGTACAGAAAAACAACCGGCCTGTCCGCCGGTTGTTTTTTCTATTTTTTATTGGGATTTTTTGGTCTGCGGTAATGTTCTGCAAGATGCTTGCTTCCGCTGTACAGTCCGCTCGCCGACAAACCCAATGCCAAACCGACCAAGATCCCCTGGACCGGTTCAGTCGGATAGGCCAGTCCCCAACCCGCTGCAATCCCCAGGGTGATAGACAACAGCGGACACAACCGTGTGGGAAGACCAAACCACTTGGCCAATTCCACCAAACCGACAATCAACGGGACCATCCAGACACCAAAAATCTGTATGTCCATATTCCCTACCTCCCGTTGATAGAATATGCCTGTCGCAAGGAGGCGGTGTGGGCCATACGTAAAATCTTTATCGGCTGTACGATTCACTCCTATGCATCCAGTCGTCAAACGTTTGGGAGATCACCTTTCTACGATTGACCCCAACATCTCTTTCCCAATCAAGCTCCTCCATCGCCCCCCATGTCCCCCACTCTCATCTCCTCACAGATACTCATCCAATTTGACAAACCGAAAACCCTGCTCCTGCAAGCGTGGAACAGCACGAATCACCCCTTCCGCCGTCCCGCTGTGGGGCTGATTCATATGAAGGATGATGATGGAGCCGGGACGGCTCGCCATCAGGGCGCGTTCCACCTCTTCCGCAGACCATGTAGCACCTGCGTCCCCCACCACATCAAAGTGAATCACCTTCACGCCCAACTCCGATGCAATCTCCACCGCCACTTCATCATAATAGGCGGTACCCGATCGGAAAAAGCGAGGCTTTCGGCCGGTCCGTTCTGATATCGCCCGCTGATTCTCTTCGATCTCCTCCACCACCGCCTCCACGTTGGGAGTGCCGGTGATTCCATAGACAGACCGACCGTTGATGGATAGTGGACGGTGTTCCGTCCCGTGATTCTCGATGGTGAACAGCGGATCGGACGCCAGTTCCTCCAACGTTTTCGGATTGGCTTCCAACCACCGTTTATTAATAAACAGGGTGGCTGGCACTTCCTGTTTTCTTAGAAACTCCACCAATTCCCGATCGTATCCACTTCCCTGATCCCCTCCGCACGCATCCAGCGTAAGGGCGATCGCCTGTTCGGAAGTCTGGATTCGGGAAACGACACCCGTTACCTGCTCACCCCATTCCTGCGGCACCCGAATTCTATAATCGGATTGCCACTCCCGCTTCTCCCTTGCGGGGACGGCCTCCGCTTCCACCACAGGGGCGGATCTTTTTTCATCCTCCTTCCCGCCCATTCGGTGTTCTCCTTCCGCTTCTCCGCACGCCGTCAATCCCACCATCAGGCTCCAAACAACCATGACTGCCAGCCCGTTTCGCCAGCCCATCCGATAACCGCCTTTCTCACCCTGTAAAAAAGAGGAACCCCCAAGTCGTTTGTTGAAGATGAGGGATAATATCGATTACCATTATAGCGCCTGCTCCACCCTCCTCCCATAGATCAAAGGGACGAAACAACCTATATCAAAGGGGGCCTGAACGATGAAGCTGGTAATTGCAGACCGTAATCCAAAAGAACGAACCGGGTTGGAATGGCTGGCCAGCTCTCTGTCGGCTCCTCCCCGTTTGATCCGCCAGGTCGCCTCCTTTTCGGAATTGATGGAAAAGCTGGAGCAGGAAGTGCCCGATCTGTTGTGTGTGGAACTGGAATTAATCCCTCCTGCTCAGTGGGATCGATTCCGTCATAGAGTGAACCACCACCGATGCTGGGTCGTCGCCATGACGGCAGAATCCACCTTTGAACAGGCATCACGGGCGATCCAACTCCGGTCCGCCGAACTGTGGCTGAAACCGCTGGTGGCGGAACAAGTGCAAAAAAGCCTAAGAAGTCTCTTACATCGAATAAAAGAAGACAGCCCTTCTCCTAAATCTGCGGCCCTCCCTGCCCCGCTCGGAAATCTTTCCCTCTCCCTGTTTATCGACGACGAACAACCCTTCCGGGGCAGCATGCTGATTTTGCAAACAGAGGCAGCCTATTTAAAAGAGCTGATGGACTTTCTCCGGTCATTTCCTTTTTCCGTGCCGGGGATCCCGCAATTTCAAGCGCTTCCTGATGCGGTCCTCTGTTTGTTCCCCCCTTTCTCCGGAGACGAAGCCGACCTGTTCCGGCGGGAGGGTCAACGCATCCTGACACGGTGGACAGAAGGAGGACACCGTCCCCTGTTTATGGCCGCCCATTTGTCACAACCGGCAGGTCCCTCCCTGTACCAGCGTTACCATGCAGCCTACGGAGCACTATCCCTGCGCTTTTTTATGGGAGACCAACAGCTTGTTTTGGTGGATCGCCCCATCCAATGGCGAACCATCGATCCCTTTTTAAGCCCGTTGGAACAACGGGATTGGATGGAGCGCTTGGACCGGGGTGACATCCAGGCGATCGAAGAGTGGCTGCGAACGGACATGGCAATCGGGGAGGTTCCCTACCCGGAACCCGGCCTCCTGCGTACCCGGTTGACCAGCATCCTGGCTCAGCTGAGACGATTTATGCGCAGCCATCTGTTGCACAAACAGCCTCATCTGGAAGCGGCATACCACCAAGTGTTCTCATCCATTTTGTACAGCCCGGTCTTGTATCGAATCATCAACGATTTGGCCCGCTTGGCGGACCGTTTGATGGAGGCCTCCTTTGAAAACCGACGCCGGGGGCGTGGAAACATATTGGAACAGGGAATCCGCTACATGGAAGAGCATTACCACCGCCCCGATCTGGGATTGGAAGAAGTGGCCAAACACGTCCAACGCAACCCCTCCTATCTGAGCCACCTTTTCGCAGTGAATGGGACCCCTTTTCAGCGACACCTCACTCAGATCCGGCTGCGGGAGGCCTGCCGGCTGCTGGAAAGCACCCCTTTCCCGATCCAGGAAGTGGCCCGGCGTGTGGGTTACCCCAATGCCAACTACTTCAGCCGGGTTTTCCGATCCCACCAAAAGTGCTCACCCCGAGACTACCGAGATAAAAATAGTGACTCTATCCAAAAAAAGTGAAGGATAAGTCGAAAAAGCCACATGCTCGCCAGGCTCCCTGCTAAAAGATTCATCCTCATTCCAACAGCCCTCCTCTATCAGCGGGGTTGTTTTTGTCTGTATGATCAAAAGGAGCTTAATGGAGGAGGGATATCCCATGGACAAACAGGCGGCGGAACATGTCATCCGCGCCCCGCGGGGCAGCAGTTTAAACACACGGGGATGGGTACAGGAAGCGGCTTTGCGTATGCTGATGAACAACCTGGACCCGGATGTGGCGGAACGCCCCGAGGATTTGGTCGTGTACGGCGGCATCGGCAAAGCGGCACGGGATTGGTCGTCTTATCACGCCATTGTGGAGACATTGAAACGGTTGGGCGATGAAGAAACGATGCTGATCCAATCCGGTAAACCGGTAGCGGTATTTCGTACACACCGGGATGCGCCGCGGGTCCTTCTGGCCAACTCCAACCTGGTTCCTCGATGGGCAAATTGGGACCACTTTCACGAATTAGACCAAAAAGGGTTAATGATGTACGGTCAGATGACGGCGGGGAGCTGGATTTACATCGGCAGTCAGGGCATTTTGCAAGGAACGTATGAAACCTTCGCCTCCTGTGCACGCCAGCACTTTGGCGGCAGCCTGAAAGGACGAATCGTGGTAACGGCGGGACTGGGCGGCATGGGGGGAGCCCAACCACTGTCCGTCACCTTAAACGATGGAGTCATGATCGCGGTGGAAGCCGATCCCGGCCGAATCCAGCGACGCTTGGACACCCGCTATCTGGATCGCATGACGACCAGTCTGGATGAGGCGATCCGTCTGGCGGAAGAAGCGAAGGAAAAAGGCCGTCCCCTTTCCATCGGGCTGGTGGGAAATGCCGCTGAAGTGTTGCCGAAGATGGTGGAGATCGGGTTTACACCGGATGTGGTGACGGACCAGACATCCGCTCACGACCCCTTAAACGGCTATCTTCCCCGGGGAATGACACTGGAAGAAGCGGATGCCATGCGGAAACACAATCCCGACCAGTTGGTCGCCCAGGCGAAAGAAAGCATGGCCGTCCATGTCAAAGCCATGCTGGACATGCAGCAAAAGGGGAGCATCGCCTTTGATTACGGCAACAACATTCGTCAAGTGGCACACGATGAAGGCGTCACTGATGCCTTCTCTTTCCCCGGGTTTGTCCCGGCATACATCCGCCCGCAATTTTGCGAGGGGAAAGGCCCCTTCCGCTGGGTGGCCCTCTCCGGCGACCCTTCCGACATCCACCAAACCGATGAGGTGATTTTACGGGAATTTGCCGATAATACACACCTGTGCCGTTGGATCCGGATGGCCAGAGAAAAGGTGGAGTTTCAGGGGCTTCCCTCCCGTATTTGCTGGTTGGGTTACGGAGAGCGGGCCCGTTTTGGACGGATCATCAACGAGATGGTGGCCAGCGGGAAATTGAAAGCTCCCATCGTCATCGGACGGGATCATTTGGATTCCGGCTCTGTCGCCTCCCCCAACCGTGAAACAGAGGGAATGCAGGACGGCAGTGATGCTGTCGCCGACTGGCCCATCTTAAACGCCTTGATCAATGCTGTCGGTGGGGCGAGCTGGGTCTCTCTCCACCATGGCGGCGGTGTGGGAATGGGGTATTCACTCCATGCCGGCATGGTGATTGTAGCGGACGGTACTCCGGAAGCGGCCCGCAGACTGAACCGTGTCCTTACCACGGACCCGGGCATGGGTGTGGTGCGTCACGCTGACGCAGGTTACGAGGCTGCCATCCGCACCGCGCAGGAAACGGGACTGGATATGCCGATGCTGGATTCCAAACCATGATCCCCATCCATCAATGAAATAAAAGGAGCGATGACATGGACCGACCAATCTATATTCGCGAAGCCGCAGAGTTGGTCACGTTGGCGGGCAGTTCGGAACGTCCGCTGACGGGAGCGAAAATGGGTGAGCTGAACACCATCGAGGATGGAAGCGTCTGGATCGAAGACGGCATCATACAAGCCGTGGACCGTGATGCGGTTATTCGCGAAAAATATGGGAGCCGACTGGAGGATGCCCGGGAGGTGGATGCCCGCGGCAGATTGGTGACACCGGGATTGGTGGATCCGCATACCCATCTTGTTTTCGCCGGCAGCCGGGAAGCGGAATTCGACATGCGCTTAAAAGGCCGATCCTATATGGACATCATGGCCGCGGGCGGCGGGATTCACGCCACCACCCGCGCCACCCAACACGCTTCAAAGGAACAGCTGATCGAAGAAAGTACACGCCGCCTGGATCGATTCTTGCTTCAAGGCGTCACCACCTTGGAAGCCAAAAGCGGTTACGGTCTCTCTCTGATGCATGAGTTAAAGCAATTGGAAGCGGCCCAAGAATTAGATGGACAACATCCCATCGATCTGGTCTCCACCTTTATGGGAGCCCATGCTATTCCTGTCGACCGGCGGGAGCAGCCGGACCGTTTTGTAGATGAAGTGATCCATGAGATGATCCCGGAAGTAGCCCGCCGGAAGCTGGCCGAATTTAACGATGTCTTCTGTGAAAAGGGCGTGTTCACGCCTGAGCAGTCCCGCAGAATACTGGAAGCGGGCCTGGAACACGGACTGCTTCCTAAAATCCATGCCGACGAAATTGAACCCTATGGCGGAGCGGAACTGGCCGCATCCCTAAACGCGGTCTCCGCCGATCACCTGCTGAAGGTCTCCGATGAAGGAATCGCGGCCATGGCGGAAGCAGGTGTGATCGCGGTACTGCTTCCCGGAACCGCCTTTTTCCTGATGACCGACACCGCCGACGGTCGCCGCTTGATCGATGCCGGAGTGCCGGTGGCTTTGTCCACGGATTGCAACCCCGGATCTTCTCCCACGGTCTCCCTGTCGCTCATGATGAATCTCGGCTGTTTACGCATGGGGATGACCCCCGCCGAAGTCCTGACGGCGGTTACCATCAATGCTGCCCATGCCATCCGCCGCGCGGACCGGATCGGCAGCTTGGAAGTGGGGAAACAAGCCGACTTGGTTATCCATGATGTGGCGGACCATCGGGGATTGCAATACCATTTTGGCAGCAATCATACGCACACCGTCATCAAAAAGGGAACCGTTGTGGTGGAAGCGGGCTCCCGCATCCACCACCCGTAACCTTTCCAAAGGAGGATCCACATGGACGCTTATCCCTACCCGATGATTCAGCCGCCCCCGTTCCATTGGGACCGTTCCGCCTCTGGTGACGAACCCTCTGTGCATCAATGGATTCAAACCCTGGATCCCGGGCAACGCCCGACGGTCCATGGGGATGACTGGGATGTGACATTACTGGGAGTTCCACTGTCCCGTTCTTCCATCAGCGCTTCCGCCGCCAGTGAAAATCCGGATGCCATCCGACGGGCATGGCGCTCCTTTATCCCCTACCACTTAGAAGAGGGAGTGGATTTGACGCCCCTTCGTGTGCTGGACTTGGGAAATGTACGTCAACACGTCACCGACATCGCCCAGTGCCATCAGAACATTCGTCAGGCGGTGGCGGCTATGCGCCGCCACCATCCGCAAACTTTTCCCCTCCTGTTGGGCGGGGACCACTCCGTTACCGCCATGGCAATGAAAGGGTGGAAGGAAGCGCATCCTGAACACAGGCTGGGTATCCTGCAATTGGACACCCATTTCGACCTGCGCCCCTTGGAGGAACACGGCCCCAGCAATGGAACCCCCATCCGCAACCTAATCGAAAGCGGAACGCTTCGCGGGGAAGACGTCGTCAACATCGGCCTCCACGGTTTTTTTAACGCCCGTTCCTTACGGGAATACGCCGACAAAACGAACGTGAGATGGATCACCCTGAAACAGGCCCGCCGGGAAGGGGTGGAAGCCGTCGTCCGGCGGGAGCTGGAGGCACTGGCCCAACGGGTGGATGCCATCCACTTCACCCTGGACATGGACGTGCTGGATGTGGCTTACGCTCCGGGCGTTCCCGCCTCCACACCCGGCGGCATGCGTACCGACGAACTGTTTGACGCCTGTCTTATCGCCGGCCGCCACACAAAAGTGACCAGTATGGATCTGGTCTGTCTCGATCCCTATCGGGATGTGGCTGGAGCCACGGTCAAAGCCGGTGTCCACGCCATGCTCTCGTTTTTAACCGGATACGTGCAATGGAAAGGGTTAAGCCCTTCCTGAAAAACACCACCCCTGTGATTGACTGGGGGTGGTGTTTTTTAATAAAGCCTTCTTCCCGGATTCTCCAGTCCCGAGAGTCATAACGAATCCCTAAACGGAGGGCGATGATCCAACCATCCCCTTTTTTAGAAAGTACAAAGTTTCCAGCCAAAAAAGGTTAAGTCCATCAAATTTTCTGTTGTTCATCCAATTGTTTCACGATCGCTTACCAAAATCACTTCCCTGTACCCCTTCAAGCCACTCGTTTAAACGGTGTCAACATATGGTGAAAGAATAACGCAAGGCATGTGCTCCCATGGCCAACCGGTTTTTAATACATCGGTTCCGTTAATCTTTTTCTGTTGCGGGCACCCTCTCCCTTGTCTTACATAAAGAGAAGTAACGGCATGATAAGGCGCCACTGCTAGACGTTAAATCATGTTGGTTACTCATCATTCTATCTTAATATCTATTGGAACGTTTAAAATTAAGCAACAGTACCTTCGAAATTCCAATCATTGCTGTGGATAAAGAAAAAGGACGCAACCGACAGATTCTATTTTATGACAATAAATCAAAATGTTTTAGGTATGATGATAGATAGGTTATTATTGTCAATGATTTTTTATGAAAAAAATCTATATGGTTTGTATATTGTTTGTTAATATAGGGAATGAACGATCTTCTAATTAAGAAAGGAGAAAGAATCAGTGAAAATGGATAAGCAATTGGAAAAAATGATCGAGAATAGGATTCGTAAGGTCATCCGAGAGGAAAATGCTTTGTTACTTTCCGCAATGAACACAGGAACCAGCCACAGTTTACAACTGTACCTGCAAAATCATGAGAACGCTTTCGAATTGACACAGGGGCTTCTAACGAATCGAGAACCGGAAGAAACGGAAGAGGAACTTGTCGAAGAGACAGAGGAAGAACCTCCCGTCATCGATTACAGTCAGACGAAGGGGATTCACAAAAAGACGATTCAAACGGCGGAGATTGTAGCAGACATTCTTCGGGAGCAGGGAGAACTCCGCTTAGTCGACCTTCGTGATGAAGTGAAGAGGCGAGGCGGGGATTTAGGTGCCAACCCCACCATTCGGATGAAGAGTATTTTGAAGGTAAGTCCTGTGATTAAAAAATCGGGTCATGGGCGCTTTAAGTACGAGGTTTAGTGACATAGAAAATCCCGCCAAATAGCGGGATTTTTTTATTTGATCTTAGGGGGTGGTAATTCAAACAGACAGCCAGATAACGTCCCGTTACAAAGGAGAGAACGCCCCGGCATCATATTGGTGGGCAACAGACCACGGTACTGTATATACTAACGGACTATTCCACTTGCTTAACCGTATAGGATTTGGTTTGAACATGTTTGAGTAAGCGATCCCAAGTTCCACCTTAACGTCGACGGTCTTAAATTTTTATATGAAAAAAATATAAAATTATTCTCATAAACAATTCTAAAAATCGTAATTCCCATCGATATGCTACTTACTTCTGTAATTACAAAGATCATCTTTGTTGATCTGATCGATCATCTGTAAAGTGATGTGAATTAATTCAATAAAATATATAAATCACTATTCACTAGAGAAGAAACGTGTTATATTTCAATTGTTCGCCAATATTTGTAGAGAAAGAGCAACTATGGGAAGAGGGGGGATTTATATTGAAAGAATGGAAGCGGGTATCTTTAGCAGAAGACCCCGAACTCTATGATCGGTTAGATGAGGTGAATGATCATGCGTTTCCGTCATACTTAATCCAGGGTGACCAAACAAATGCGTTATATTGGACAAAAGACAAGTTATTTACCATTTTTGCCCCTTATCAATTTGTACTTTTTCGAAATAGACAAATGGTGGCAACGGGAAATGCCGTCCCGATATTCTGGGATGGTACCCGAGAAGGGTTACCGGAAGGATATGACGGTGCATTAAAACGGGCTTTTAAAGAGGATCGAAAGCCAAACACGCTATGCGCCATCTCTGTAGTAGTCGCCCCTTCATTTCGGGGAATGGGAATCAGCCCCATCGTCCTGCACCATATGCGTGAAAACGCTATAAACCATGGGTTTGATGAACTAATCGTTTCTGTTCGCCCGAATCAGAAACATCGATATCCGTTGATCCCGATGGAGGATTATATTCGTTGGGTCCAACCGAATGGATCCCCCTTCGATCCATGGATCCGGGTTCATTGGCGGTTGGGAGCCCGAATCTTACAAATCGCCCCCGCCTCGATGATCTCAAAAGCACCGGTGAAACAATGGGAAGAGTGGACCGATCTGAAATTTCCTCAGTCCGGCAACTATACATTACCGGGGGCATTGCAACCGGTTGAAGCGAGGATCGAAGAGGATGTCATCCTATATGAAGACCCCAATGTATGGATGCGTCATTCTATTTGAGACCAAATCAGTTAATGGGGGATAAATATGAAACATCAATCGAATTATGCATTAGCGAACGATTATTCAAGGGAGCCCGTTCCGCTATCAGAAAGAAAGAGTTGGCTTCCTCTGGCTCTCGTTTGGATTGCAATGGGAGTAGACCTCTCCGCTGTTGTATTAAGTGCGGCACTTATTTCTGGGTTGACGCTTCAAAACACCCTCATCGTTGTTTCCGTCGGTTCTTTTATCCTGGCTTTAATCGGTTTAGCCTGTTCATATGTCGGGTCAAAAACCGGATTATCCACCGCAATGATCAACAGATTTACGTTTGGTGAGAAAGGCTCCTATCTTGTTATTATCGTCATCAGTGTCGCTTATTTTGGTTGGTTTGGAGTGACGGCTGGTTTCTTTGGAGAATCAGCTCAATATACGATTTACAGCGTTACGGGTTTGGACATCAGTTCGAAGGTTCTGGCTTTGATCGGCGGGTTATTGATGACGTTAACGGCTACCATCGGCTTTAAAGCCATCGAAAAATTGAGCTTGCTGGCGGTTCCCTTGATGCTGGGGATGCTGTTTTCGATGCTTTTCAAATTATTTACCGATAAAGAAAATACCCGTAATCTCCTCCATACCCATCCAGTAGGGGATCTTATCGGCTTTGGGACAGCGATCTCGCTTGTAGTCGGAGCTTTTATCGTCGCCTGCTCCCACTCACCTGATGTGGCTCGTTGGGCGAAAAGTTCAAAACACGCCATGCTTTCCGGCTTCTTTGGTTTTTTGATCGGAAACAGCCTCATGATGTTTATAGCGGCGTTTCTCTCGAAACTCACAGGAACGGAAGATGTGATTCAGATTATGTTGTCCATCGGTTGGGGGGCCTTAGCGGTTACCATCCTCATCTTGTCCCAGTGGACTACCAACGACAACCATATGTATACTTTGGGTTTAAATCTTTCTGTTTTGTTCAAATGGGTGCCCAAACCGATCCTGACCATTATCGCGGGCTTATTGGGAACATCTTTTGCTGTGATGGGTGTTTACGAAAACTTCATTGACTTTTTACTCTTATTAAGCCCATTTGCGGCACCTATTGCGGGAATATACTTAACCGAGTACTTCTTTCTAAACTCGGATCGCTTGAATATGGCTTTCTTGGCACACCGGAAAATCAAACCTTTTTATTGGCACGCCCTTTTCGTATGGGGAATCGCTACCACCGTTGCTTTTGCTACAACCCCAACCTTTGACGGCGGGTGGGGATTGTTTACTCTTAGTACGATTCCCAGCGTTGACGGACTGTTATCCGCCGCCATTCTCCATTATGTGGTTGGAAAGTGGATTGTACCTCGTTTTGAATCTGCTTCAATGAATGAGACCGCCTAAAAACTCTCCAAAACCAAGGGCATAGTAAAATCCCCTCTCCATCTACATAGGGGGGATTTTTACTACCTAAGTTTTTTATTCCATTTCATCAAATCGTTCCGCCTCCCTATCCTGTAGCTCAAGCTGTATTTGATACTTATACCTCAGCCTTGACACTCCCCACGCATACATGCGGGGGATTCTTGGGTAGTCCCTTCTATCGAAGAGAAATTTACCAAGCGAACCCCGTGAGCCCCACGGTTAAAATAGAGTTTTAGTTGCCACATCTGAGGTTAGACTGACTGCTTGGTTTTCGCTTTTCAGCCTAACCACTCTGGTACGCATAGCATTTTACATGCAAGACGATTGGCTTGCACAACCCTATATGCTATCCACTTTTCAAGGAGCAAGTAAATATCAACAAAAGAACATACGTTTGTAAATGGCTTTTCCAAAAAAGTGTCGGACTTAGCGTATGGGATCAACCCTCCCTCGTCCGACGCTCGCTTTCATCCCTATATCTAAAGCTAGGGGTTTTCTCGCTCGCAATGATATAAATTCCTTCTCATCTAGCTTTTCGACACATTGGGCAAGTCGGAACAGGAATTTTAATTCTTTTTTTGTGAGCCAGTTCATGAGCAAGCTTATATTGTTCTGTTGCAGACCGTTTATCCTCTACCTTTCTCAAGCAATCTCCCATTACCATGTAGAATCTTTTTTAACGCTCGTTCTTTCAGGGGAATACGCCGCACATGCAAAAAAAGGGTAAAAAGCACCACCTTATGTGATTGAAAAGAGGTGGTGCTTCTTGTAAATCAACCTTCTCTTAACGACGCCCCGGATTCTCCAGGTCCCGGACCGTATCGCTTCGATGGGTCTCTTTTTCCCGTTTCATTGTTCCCATGGTGTAATCCATCACCGGATGGGTCACTCCATACCAGTAGTGTTCATTTTTATAATGATGCCAAAGGTGGATTCGTTTCATATACCGACCCCAGGGCGTTCGGGGTTTGACGGGACGGTGGGCGATATAGTGCATCCATTCGTAATGAAGCAAGTACCCCATCACTCCCACCGCAAACGCCGCCGCATGCACGAACGATTGAGTCAGCAGAAAAGCAATCCCTACTGTCAATCCGATCAGCGGCCAACTGTACCAGATCGGTAAAAACAACAGTCTCAGATCGTTGGGATCTTGATGGTGATCATAGTGGAGGCGCTTCAACATTTTTAACATCAACCGGTTCTTTGGCGGTGGAAAATGGAACACGAAACGGTGGATCAGATACTCCGCCATCGCATACGCCACCAGACCCGCAACCAAGGCCAGCCATACCGTTCCGCTGCCCAAGTGGGGAACCACAAACACCAGACCGACCATCAGAACCACTGCGGTCGATGCGATATCGGGATGAAACCAGAATTCACGCCAATATTCCTTCATTCTGCCGTCTCCCTCCTCAAAGTGGCCTGCCAGGGGTGACGATACCTACTCATCAGCGGGATTTGCTCCCCTCAAAAAAATCGTATGCATGGTGGTGACAAAAGAGCTCCCCATATTAAAACGCTTACAGAAACAAACGGGTATAGTCGGTAAAAATGAATTACTCAGCGGTGATTCGACCATGGCACCTCTCCCATTCATCCCATGTAATGACCCCCCACTCCGGTCGCGCGCATCGGGAAGCATCGCCAACCTTTTCACTGAATGCCCGTCCCCACCCAATAAAAACGGACGATTTCCGTATCGTAAGCAGCGGATCACCCTACTTGCTCGTAATAAAATCGGTGGGATCGATCCAGGTCTTTTACCACCAGTTGCTGTTCAAACAACGATTACTTCATCTGTTTCTCTTCTCTCCGACGAGTGTATCCCAGATATGTCCCCCTTTTTTCTCCGTCACGAAAAAACACCCCCTCAGTAGATTCGTCACTTCACAGGATGTTTTCCTGTATCCACTGAAAGAGGTGCCAATGGTTCTCACGGTTGCAGGATCACTTCGTATTTGTATTGATCACTTCGATAAATGCACTTGGTGTACTCCATGATCTCCTCGTTTTCCAAAAAGGTGGTCCGCCTAAACAGCAGTGCTAGGGAATCAGGCTCCAGCCCCAATAAGCCGCTCTCAAACTCATTTAACTGAATCGGTTCGATGGTTTGACGGGCATAACTGGGTTGGTAACGGTATTGTTGTTTTAATACCGTATAAAGGGATCCTCCCTCCAGCCACTCCCGGGAGAGACCCGGCACCATCGCCTGATTCAGCCATACCGTCTCCAGAGCGAACGGAGCACCATCCACCATGCGGAGTCGTTTGATCTCGACCGCTCGATCCTGGTGTTCCTTCATCTTTAGGTTTTTGCGGAGATTTAAGGTGGCTTCCACCGTTTCAAAAGAGAGAATCGACGTATCCACCGTCAGCCCCTTCTCCTCCATTTCATCCGTAAAACCCCGCAGTTTGGTCAATAAATGTTTCGGTTTCGGCTTGGCGACATACGTTCCTTTTCCCTGTTCCCGATACAACACGCCTTCGTTTACCAGCGCCATCACCGCTTTGCGGGCGGTCATGCGGCTGATTCCGTGGATCTCGCACAGTTCCCGTTCCGGTGGAAAAGCGTCGCCCGGTTTAAACTCTTCATTGTCGATCATCGCCTGGAGGATTTCTTTCAGCTGATAATATAATGGAATCGGGCTTTGCTTGGATACGCGGCCCATCATCTTGGTATTCATGATGCTTCCACCCACTTTTCATGGTATCCGTACCGGACATTTGCGAGATATACACTTGACTCCTGCTAACCACGACTTTTCCAACAGGTCCCTTACTCAGCGGCAGCGCCTGGCCGGTCAGGGAGTCAGACATGGGGTGCGGCAACCCGCTACCCTCTCCCGAAGGCTCCGCCCGAGCCTAAAAACGTTCGATTTCAAGCTAGTGCCCCTTCAGGTAACTTCGATCTGTTTTTCTTGGCCTTTACGCGGACAAGTCGGTCGGCTTGGTTTTCCGTCTTCGCTCCATGCGTGGCAGAGTCGACTCCGCCGGAAAACCAAGCCTCCCTCCACGTAAACACGATCGATATTGGTAGAAGGGGCACTAGTTAACCTTATTTTCCGGTACGAAGCCGATGGCTCGATGAAGAATGTTTCGCGCCCCGTTGAGATCCCGATCCACTCTGTAGCCACAGCGACAAGAGTGAACCCGGTCATTGAGGTCTTTCTTCACGATCCGACCACATTGCGAACAATCCTGGGACGTGTTGTGAGGATCAACCAACTTCACTTCCTTACCAGCCCATTCTGCCTTGTAAGTGGTAAAGTCGATCAACTGTAGCCAAGCGGCATCCGCAATCTTTTTGGCCAGGGGACGGTTTTTCACCATATCTATAATCTACCAATTTCCCTGCTCCATGCCAATCACCTAAAAGAATGGCGAGTCGTTTTCCGAGTGGAATTCTCTCCTCAGACTCAGCATTCCCCTTTTTCGGTTGGATCTTACCGATCCAACAAGAGCGGGATGCGGTCGGCATAGCGTTGGATCAGACGCTGATTGCCTTCCTCGCTTCCCGGCAGATTACCGCTTTGAAACAGGGGAGGGACCGTTCCTCGTTCCAAGAGGAGTTGGATCGCATGAGCGAATACACCATGTAAGATGCACGCACCCACAATGGTGGAGCTGGGTCCGAATCGGACAGGGATCCCTTCAACCCCCAGCATGGCATCCCCCTCATCCACATGATTATCCAGCACTAGATCCACCACATCCAGTAAACGAAGCGCCTCTTTGTGGCGGGTTGAAACTCGGGACGAGTATACACGGGAGGTAAGACCGATCACCCGTGCCCCCCGATCCTTCGCAATCCGGGCCACCTCGATCGGCACCGGATTGATTCCAGAAGTGGAGATGACGATCATCACGTCTTGCTGTTCGATCTTCACATCTTTCATCAATTCGGCCGCCAATCCATCTTCACGCTCCAGACGGGAGGAGCGAAGGGCTCCCCGATGCAGCATGAGATCTTCCACAAAGATGGGATGAACCGGAGCCAACCCTCCCGCCCGGTAAAAAGCTTCCGCCGCCAGCAAGTGGGAGTGACCACATCCAAAGAGATGGACAATACCACCGACCGCGACACAGTCGGCGATCACTTCTCCCGCTTCCACCATGGGATCCCGCTCGTTTTCCTTCACTTCCCTCAATTTTCCCTGTACGCAGTCAAAAAAACGGTCAAGCATGTTTCCCCTCCGTTCCCACCGCTGATAGTCCGGCCAATGCCGTCTCTTCGGCTATCATTGTGGCTTGGGGATGCCGCTTCAGAACCGAAGCGGGCAGAGACTCGGATACCTCTTCATTCAACAGCCGGGCCACGATTTCCGCTTTATCGCTCCCACTTGCCATTAAAAAAATTTCCCGGCTATCCATAATAGTTGCGACCCCCATCGTGATCGCCCTTTTCGGTACATTATGAGGATGATCGAAAAAACGCCGGTTGGCCCGACGGGTGGACTCCGCCAGCGTCACCACATGGGTACGGGATGAAAAAGAGGTTCCCGGCTCGTTAAAGCCGATATGTCCGTTCACTCCAATCCCCAATAATTGCAGATCGATCCCGCCCGCCGCCTGGATCGCCGCTTCGTACTTTCGGCATTCCTCTTCAAGATTGGCGGTGGTGCCATCCGGAAGGTGGGTCCCGCCTCGCGGAAAATCTACATGGCGAAATAACGCTTCTTCCATGTAATGATGGTAACTTTCAGGGGCCTTAGGGGACAAGCCCACATATTCATCCAAATTAAACGTGTGCACCCGTCGGTAAGAAGTACCGTTTACCCGGGCATCCTCCACCAATCGAGAGTAAATTCCCCTGGGAGTGGAACCGGTGGCCAGCCCCAGATTGACCCTGCTTCCGCTTTGGACCCGGTCCAGGATTTTTGCGACAACCGTTTCACACAACGCATCGTAATCACGTACCCGGATCAGGCGCATCCGTTCCCCCTCCCTTTCCTGTAAGTAATCTGTCCCCGACATAACGTGAGAGTAATCTCTCCCTCCGGTCCCCAAACCACCAGATCCGCATCCTTTCCCACAGCAATCGTCCCTTTCCGGTCATCTACACCCAAGGCGCGGGCGGGATTAGCCGCCGTCATGCGAATCAGGTCTTCCCATCCGCAGCCGGCCACTCGCCTCATTCGATTCACTCCATCCGCCAGGCGCAAAATGCTGCCGGCTAATGTCCCGTCAGCCAGGCGTGCTTCTCTTCCTTTTACTGTCACCCTCTGCCCCCCCAAATCATAAACCCCCTCTTGGAGGCACTTGGCCCGCATCGCATCGGTAATTAAAATCATCCGCTCAGACCCGATTTGGTTGTATGCCAACCGAAGTGAGTCATCTGTGGAATGAACCCCATCGGCGATCACCTCAACAAGAAGCTCCTTGCGCAACCAGGCCGCTCCCACCACACCCGGCTCCCGATGATGAAATCCACGCATGCCGTTGTACAGATGGGTAACATGAGTAGCCCCTGCTTGCACGGCTTCCACCACCTGGGCGTAAGTGGCATCCGAATGTCCGATCGAAGCAACCACCCCTGTGTTCTTCAGGTAGCGGATTAATTCCAAGCCTCCAGGCTCTTCCGGAGCGAGGGTAACGAGCCGGATATGGCCGTTGCAAAGAGTCTGCCACCGCCGGAATTGATCCGTGCTGGGTGGCCGGATGTGTTCAAGGGGCTGCGCCCCTGCACGCCGAGGGGACAGAAAGGGGCCTTCCAAGTGGATTCCCAAACACTCCGCTCCACCCGACACGGGTCCTTCCCCAATCCACTCACTCACAACGGACAACGTCCGGTTTAAGGCTTCCGGCGATTGGGTGATGGTCGTAGCCAAAAAAGAGGTGGTTCCTTCACGAGGCAACACCTTTGCGATCCGTTCCATCGATTTGAAAGTGGCATCCATGGTGTCGGCGCCATCCGCGCCGTGTATGTGAATATCAATCATACCCGGCAGTACCCGGCAATTCGGATGTAAGGGGATCACATTCCCCGACTGGTTCGCAACGGAATCCGCCATTTCACCATAGGAAACGATTTTGCCCCCCTCAACCCGTATGTAACCATTTTCAATCACCCCATCCTCCGTTACCACACCGGTCTGTGTCAGTATCAACCCGTCTCCCCGATCCATCTGACTCCCTCCCCGAACTCTCTCCCTTTCCTAATCTTACCCGATGAGAATCGATTAAAAGTTCCACTCAAAGAAACTTATGATAACAGTCTATCCTTCAAACGTCTAGTTGTCTATACCAATATGTGCACTTCCATCTTATTTCCACTTCCTCTATAAGAAAACCCTCCCGGATTCCCGGGAGGGTAATGGGTCGTCTTTATCGTTGAATAAACATCTGGGTCCAATAATGACCGTAGGAGCCACCTTTGGCATATCCCACGCCGATGGTATCCAGGTTGGGGTTTAAGATGTTTGCCCGATGACCGTCACTGTTCATCCAGCCGTCCATCACCTGTTTGGCGGTAGATTGGCCGGCCGCGATGTTTTCAGCGGCAGTACGGTAGGAGATCCCGTATGCCTTCATCATGTCGAAGGGGGATCCATACCGGGGAGAATCGTGGGAAAAGTAGTTGTTGTCAATCATGTCCTGCGACTTATCCCGCGCCACCTGAGAGAGCTTAGTATCAGCCTTGAGCGGCTTCAGCCCTCGTTTCTCCCGCTCCTGGTTGACCAGGTTCACCACTTCCATCTCGATGGACTGGATGCCGGGATTTCGGGATTCGGCGGAAGATCCGCCGCCGTTACCTTGGCCGGAAGAGGGTTGCCCTCCGGATCCGGCGTTCGACGGGGAATCGGCGTTACGAGAAGGCTGTTCCGCCTGTTTGGGCTCCTCTTCCTTTTTTTCGGCTTTCTTCTCGGACTGGTCCGGTTTCGCGGTTTCTGTTTCCTTCTCCTCTAGCTGTTGGAGCTTCTTCAACAGGGTGGCCCATTGGCTGTCCTCCAGTTGAATCCATTGGGTATGAATATCGAAAAAGGATTGGGAGAGCCAACACTCCACCCCCCTCGGTTGTTCCTTAGAGGCTGCATCGGCATGCCCGGCGAAGCTTGTGAAGGCAAGCATTCCCGCCAGAGCAAAACCCGCAACAGCTTTTTTCCAATATAGTTTCACACTTTCCCTCCTCTCTTATAATAAACCTCATCTTTAGTTAACGAGGGTCCAAGGGAGGGAGTTTCTTGCCAATATTGAGTTATACATGAAGGATTATGCATATAGTCCATTTGTTTTAATGGAGTGCCAGCATAAAAACATTAATGATATGGGTAAAGAACAAATGAAAGGAATCATCAGAAACAAAATCGACCGGCTTTCACCGGTCCGTTCGATCACGAGCGTCATGACCTTGGATACTTACCCTTACAACACCGATTATATTTTATATGACACATCATGCGAATGATCGCACCCCTTAGGTGGACCACCGAGCATTGCAACGCAAGCTGGTCTGGCGGACAATCGCAAAGTGATCCTTCAAACAAAAAGCTCCCCTGTTAAAAAGGGAAGCGATTTTTATTATCCAGTCAGAAAGTCATTCCAGTCTCCAAAAACATTGTTGGATATTCCTGAGAGGATTTCATCCAAAAGCTTCTCCTGTTCCCCGTAATCACTACCCGGTCCCGCCCCGGCCAAAATGGAATCCGGAGTGATGGAAAGGTCATCCGTAATCAGCGCCGGCTGCCCGTTGGACAGCTCCACAATCCAGTAACCCAAAAGTATCATCCTTTCTGCTCGCTCCACCCCAGTATGGGTTACCAAATCGAGATTAAAACCCCAGGCTGATGAAAGGACTAGGATGTTCTCGATATGCGGTGTTTTTTGCAACGATAACGAAGACCCCCAGATCCTGGCCCTAAAGCGAAACGTACACGTAATACGTGCTTATACCGCCGGTTCCGCTTCCATCACCAGAGGATCGGGGGGAAACAGCTCCGTATCCTGCTTCAAAATCCGGGCTTGGGGGGAATCGCTCCGTACAAAGACCAATTCATACCGAACTCGGTACAAGCCACTGTCGGATACCCCCTCCAACGGAATCGCGTGGAATACCAATTCGTAACGATCCCGTGGAACTTCATACCGAAGCTCCACCGACATCACACTGGCCACACTTACCGTTTCATCCCGAACGGAAAAGGGGACTACAATAGAACGGATGGCATCCGTGTTCTCCTCCACTTCATCTGCCGTTCGTACCAACACTTCACAGGTGGAGTCGGACAGAGTGCCAAAAGATACGGATCCATCCATCCAGGCGAATCCTTGTCCCACATGATCCCGTTTCCAATCGGGAAAGGGGTGCTTGACCTTCGTGTTGAACACCGCCAATTGCGAGTAAGAGATGGTGATTTCCTGAATGCTCCAGTCTCGATACACTGCGTCAACCCCTTTATCCGGACGGATTTTCGCCCGCTTTGACCCCATCGTAGCCAACCGGAACCAAAGGGTCAAATCAAGTTCCTGTTAAAAAATCAGCAGATCCTCTCTTTCTACTACGGACGTTCTACAAATGTACCCCGAGCGATCAGAATTCGATGGTGTTTCTGTGCATCCTGCAGTTTTCCCCAGATCTCATCCACCACCTGGAGATGACCTCCTTGCTGAGCTCGGCGCAACTGGCTACGCAGGGGAGCCACCACCCGGCTTTCATACAGGTCGCTCTCTTTGATTCGCTTTCGACGATTCGATTTTTGTTTAGGTTGTTCACTTTTGTTCCGTTTCTTTTTTTTGACCATGTTCGCATCACCCTTTAACGAGGTTGTTGCAGGGTATGCAAGATGGCTTGAACTGGTTTGCAAAAACCATATCCATCACCTTATTGCGATTCATCCTATTTCCAGATACCGTTAGATAAGATAGAATATATGGAAGAACGACTGCTTGGAAAGGCGGGAGTATGGTGAAAACGCTGGAGATCCATGAATTAGGCGAAATAATCCGAAAAGTGCGCAAAGAGCGAGGGTTGCGATTGGAGGACTTGGCGGATGACAACATTTCTCCCGCCACCATCAGCAATATTGAACGAGGGGTTCCCCACGTCAGCAAGGACAAAGCCTATTATCTACTGGAGAAGCTGGAGATTCAAGCCGATCAATTGCCTAGTTTGATGATGGATGAACAAGAACAATTGAAAGACCTCTGGATCCAGCTGCGTCTGGTACGTTCCCGTCTGGAGTTCGGTGAAGTAAACGAGGCACTTCCTCTTTTGAACGGGTTGGAGCTGGAAGACAAGCATCCCTTCTCATCGGAGGTGCAATATTTGAAAGGACGTTGTCATTTCAAACAGAATAATCTGAGACGGGCTGAACGCGCCTATCAAAAAGCCCTCCACTTAGCTCAGTACGCTTCCGAAAGCAGTAACATGGAAGCCCGGTGTCACTTGCAGCTGGGGGTGTGCGCCTATGGGCGAAATGAGCTGGATGACGCACTGCGCCATACGGAAAATGGGATTCGGTCCTATCATTCCGTCACTCCCCATCAGCCGGTTTGGTACCTCTTACACTGTAATCACGCCCTCTACCTGGAACGGCTGGGGCGATTCGCAGAAAGTTTGCGCGTGGTGCAAGAGCACTGGGATTCCCTCGGAGAAACCGACGAGCTCCAGGTCATTTTAACCTTTTATTGGCTTCGTTCCGAGCTTTCCCGTCGTTCCAAGATGTTGGACGAAGCACTTCAATTTGCTTATAAAGGAGAAGAAATCGCACGGCGTAACCACAACCATTTCTCCATGTTTACCTTTTGGACCGCCATCGGCAGCATCCATATGGATCGGCAGGAGTGGTTCAAGGCCGAAGAGAGCTTCAAAACCGCCCTTTTATGCGAAGGAAAACTGTCAACGGATGAAACCAGCTTTACCAATACATATTCCCGGTTGAGCATCTTGCTGATGCAACAGGACAAGCAGGAAGAAGCTTACGCCATGATCCAAAAAGCAATTCGCACCGGAGAACACTGCGACGACGCTCCCCGCCTCATCAATGCCCTCATGATCCAGGGGAATTTCTATAAATCCCACGGCCGGATGGAACAGGCCATTCAAAGTTATCGCCAAGCCTTATCCCTCTCCCGCAAGTACGGATACAAGAAAAAAACCTACCGCGTCCTCTACCTGCTCGCTCAATGCTGGGACGGCAGAAACGAAGCGGAATTCCAACATTGCATGCGGGAGCTGTATCTCATCCAGAAGGAAATCCAATCAGGAGACGAACTGTTTGGCGAAGTGGAATGGTAACCGGTGTGAGATGGAAATAAAAAAGCAGCCGGTGGTTACCGGCTGCTCTTTTATTTCATTACGGTAATTGAGTGGTTCCCATTAAGAAACGGTCGCATTCGCGGGCGGCTTCACGGCCTTCGTGAATGGCCCAGACGATGAGGCTTTGACCACGGCGGACATCGCCTGCAGCGAAGACCCCGTCAAGATTGGTGTTGTATTGGCCGTATTCCGCTTTCAGCTTACGCCGCTCATGAGCAAGACCCGATCCTTCCAGAATAGAGTCTTCGGCACCGTCAAATCCAATGGCGATCAGAACGAGCTGAGTCGGCCACACCTTTTCGGATCCAGGAATTTCCCGGAACGAGTATCCGCCGTTTTCCTGCATAATTTTTTCCGCTTCCACGGTATGCAGCTCCCGGATATGGCCATTTTCATCCCCGACGATCCGTTTCGTGATGATGGAATACTGACGAGGATCACGACCGAAGCGGGCCTTGGCTTCTTCGTAGGCATAGTCCAGAGAGAATACGAAAGGATACTCCGGCCACGGATTGTCTTCCGTTCGCTCATCGGGCAGACGAGGGTGACGGCCAAACTGGACCACACTGTTGCAGCGCTGCCGCAGTGCCGATGCCACACAGTCTGCACCGGTATCCCCACCGCCGATGACGATCACGTCTTTCCCTTCAGCGGTAATATCCGCCTGGTAGCCGGGATCCAACAATCCCTTGGTGGTTTGGGTCAAATAAGGCATCGCCAGGTGGATTCCCTCCAGCTCTCGCCCTTCGATTGGCAATTCCCGATGCTTCTGTGCCCCAGTGCACAGGATGATTGCATCAAATTCCTCGCGCAGCTGCTCCAAGGCTACATCCTTGCCGATTTCCGTATTGGTGACAAAGAGAATGCCTTCTTCCTTCAACAGGTTCACCCGGCGGTCAACCAGGCTTTTTTCCAGCTTCATATTGGGGATCCCATACATCAGCAGACCGCCGATCCGGTCATCCCGTTCGTAGACCGTAACGGTATGCCCGGCCCGGTTCAGCTGATCGGCAGCCGCCAAGCCGGCGGGACCGGAACCGATCACCGCCACCCGTTTTCCTGTCCGGGTCTGCGGAGGCCGGGGAACGATCCACCCCTTCGCAAAGCCCCGGTCGATAATTTCCCGCTCAATGCTCTTAATGGCTACCGCCGGATCGTTAATCGCCACGGTACAAGCCCCTTCACAGGGAGCCGGACAGACACGGCCGGTAAACTCGGGGAAGTTATTGGTATGCAACAGCCGTTCTAATGCTTCCTTCCAACGTCCCCGATAGACCAAGTCATTCCATTCCGGGATCAGGTTGTACAATGGACAACCGGAGTCCGTTCCGTTGATCGGAATGCCTGTATGGCAGAAGGGAGTGCCGCAGTCCATGCAGCGGGCTCCCTGCCTTTTCAATTCTTCCTCCGGCATCGGCAGCTGGTACTCACTCCAGTCCCCGATGCGAGTCAGAGGTTTTCGTTCCTCAGCCGTCTTTCGGTTATATTCCATGAAACCCGTCGACTTTCCCATCCAGCCACTCCCCTCCTTTTCACGTCAGCACCGGCTGTCGGGAAGGAGACGAGGGACCGCCTTTGGTCTTTCGTTCAAAGGCCTTGGCAACCGCCTCTTCCCGATCCATGCCGCTCTGAATCAATTGATCGATGGAATCCAGCATTTGTTTGTAATCCCGCGGAATCACCTTGACCAGGTGACGCACCGACGACTCCCAGTTGGCCAGCACCCGCTGCCCGTGAGAGCTTCCGGTATGAAGCACGTGACGGTGGACGAGCTCCCGGACCGATTCCGCTTCCTCCAGGTCTTTCAGTCCTTCCAACCAGACCAGCTCCCGATTGCAGCGGTCTGCAAAAGCATCGAAGTCTTCCGCCAACACGTAGGCGACTCCCCCTGACATCCCGGCCGCAAAGTTTTTGCCCACCGGCCCCAGGATGACCACCCGTCCTCCGGTCATATATTCACAGCCGTGATCTCCAACACCCTCAACGACGGCATGGACGCCGCTGTTGCGGACGCAAAAGCGCTCTCCCGCCATTCCCTGGATGTAGGCTTCACCGGCGGTGGCACCGTAAAAGGCCACATTGCCGATTACAACATTCTCCTCCGGGACGAATGGCGACACACGCGGCGGACGGACGGCGATCTTGCCTCCGGAAAGTCCTTTACCCACATAGTCGTTGGCATCGCCTTCCAGAGAAAGGGTGATCCCTTTCGGCAGGAATGCTCCAAAGCTCTGACCCGCCGATCCATGAAAGTGGAATCGAATGGTATCCTCAGGCAATCCTTCGACCCCAAAACGTTTGGTTACCTCACTACCCAACAGGGTTCCGGCCACCCGATCTGTGCTGCGGATCGGAAGCGTCGCTTCCACCGGTTCTTTCCGTTCCAGCGCAGGGAGAGCCAAGGGTACCAACCGGCTCCGATCCAGCGCTTCATCCAGATGGTGATCCTGTATCTTCTTCCCGTATTGACCCACTTGCAGCGGAACATCCGGCTGGTGAAGAAGCGGGGTCAGATCGAGATGCTTCGCTTTCCAATGGGTTTTTGCTCGCTCATGCACCTTCAGGATATCGCTGCGTCCGATGATCTCATCCAAGCTGCGGAAGCCCAACCGGGCCAGAATCTCCCGCACTTCCTGAGCGGCGAACCGCATAAAGTTCACCACATGGTCCGGGTTGCCCCTGAACTTGTTGCGCAGCTCGGGATTTTGCGTAGCCACTCCCACCGGACAGGTATCCAGATGACAGGCACGCATCATGATACAACCCAATACAACCAGTGGCGCCGTCGAAAACCCGTACTCCTCCGCTCCGAGGAGGGCGGCCACCACCACATCCCGGCCGGTCATCATCTTACCGTCGGTCTCCAGGGTGACTCGATCACGCAGACCGTTCAAAAGCAGAGTTTGATGAGCCTCCGCTAATCCCAATTCCCAGGGCAAACCGGCATGTTTGATGCTGGTCCGCGGGGAGGCACCGGTTCCTCCTTCGTAGCCGCTGATCATGATCACATCAGCCAATCCCTTTGCCACCCCTGCGGCAATCGTGCCCACTCCCGGTTTGGAAACCAGCTTCACATTGATTTTGGCGTCCGGATTGGCATTTTTTAAATCATGGATCAACTGAGCCAAATCCTCGATGGAGTAAATATCATGGTGAGGCGGAGGAGAGATCAGCCCCACTCCCGGAGTGGACCCCCTCACATCGGCGATCCAAGGATACACCTTGTTGCCGGGCAGCTGGCCACCCTCACCCGGTTTGGCCCCTTGTGCCATCTTGATCTGGATTTCATCCGCATTTACCAGGTAATGGCTCGACACCCCGAATCGGCCCGACGCCACCTGTTTAATGGCACTGCGGCGCAAATCTCCGTTTTCATCAGGAGTGAAACGGTCCGGGTCTTCTCCCCCTTCTCCGCTGTTGCTCTTCCCGCCCAGGCGGTTCATGGCGATGGCCAACGCTTCATGGGCTTCCCCACTCAGGGCCCCATAAGACATGGCACCCGTTTTGAAGCGGCGGACGATCGATTCGACAGACTCCACCTCTTCCAGAGGAATCGGCTCCCGCTCGGTGTCAAAGTCCAACAGCCCCCGCAGAAACGCCAGGTTTTCCTCATCTATCATGTGGGAGTATTTGCGGAAGGTTTCATAATCCTCTTTGCGGCATGCCTGCTGCAACGTGTGGATCGTGACGGGATCAAAAGCGTGATATTCCCCATTGCGCCGCCATTGAAGCTCGCTTCCCGTCTCCAGACCGTACTCGCGATGCTCCCGTCCATGGAAAGCATCCCCATGACGCATCAAGGTTTCCCGGGCAATGACATCCAGCCCGATTCCCCCGATCTGGGAAGTGGTCCGGGTAAAGTAACGATCGATGACTTCCCGTGCCACCCCGATTGCCTCAAAAATCTGGGCACCGCGGTAGCTTTGAATGGTGGCGATCCCCATCTTGGACATGACTTTGACGATCCCGTCGGTCGCGCTTTTCAGATATCGCTTGACTGCCTGTTCTTCCGAAAAGCCGTCGATACTCCCTTCCCGCACCAGGTTTCGCAAGGTAGCCAACGCCAGGTAGGGGTTGATGGCGTCCGCACCGTATCCCAGCAACATGGCTAGCTGATGCACATCCCGGGGCTCCCCCGACTCCACAATCAAGCTGACACGGGTACGGGTGCCGTTTCGCACCAAGTGATGGTGCAGCCCGCTCACCGCCAGCAACGTCGGAATCGCTGCCCGTTTTTCGTTGATCCCCCGGTCCGACAGGAATAAAAGGGTGCAGCCCTCTTCAATCGCCCGGTCCGCTTCGTTAAACAAAGCCTCCAGCGCCGGTTCCAACGCCTCTGTTCCCTGTTCCGTCTCAAACAGGATGCTCAAGGTGCGGGAGCGGAACTCCTTATGGGGATTGTCACGCAACTTGGCACAATCTTCATCGGAAATGATCGGTGTAGCCAACCGAATACGGCGGCAATGCTCCGGTCGCGGATCCAACAGGTTGCCTTCCGCCCCCAGATTGGTCAGGGTGGAAGTGACACACGCTTCCCGAATGGCGTCGATCGGCGGGTTGGTCACCTGGGCAAAGGATTGTTTAAAATAGTTGTATAGAAGCTGTGGACGGTCAGACAACACCGCCAAGGGCGTATCATTCCCCATGGAACCGATCGGATCTTTTCCTTCCGTCACCATGGGCGCGAGATTTTTGGTCAGCTCTTCGTAGGTGTATCCATATGCTTGCTGCAATTGCAGAAGCTCATCGCCATCCAACTCCGGCTGAGGCATCCGGCCCGGCAGTTTATCCACCGGCAACAGATGCGCATCCAACCACTGGCGGTACGGATGTTCCCGGGCGATCCGTTCTTTCAACTCGTTGTCATCGACGATGCGGCCATCCTCCAGGTCGGCGAGCAGCATCCGGCCCGGTTCCAGCCGTCCCTTGCGGACGATCCGATCTGCCGGTACATCCACGACCCCCACTTCGGACGAAAAGATCAGAGTACCGTCGGTTGTCTCATAGTAACGAGCCGGTCGCAGCCCGTTCCGATCCAGCACCGCCCCGATCTGGCGACCGTCGGAGAAGGCGATGGCCGTAGGACCGTCCCAGGGCTCCATCAGGCAGCTGTGGTATTCATAAAACGCCTTGCGCAGGGGATTGGCCATATGTGCGTTTTGATCCCAGGGCTCCGGGATCATCATCATGGCCACGTGGGGCAGGGAACGACCAGCCAACGCCAGGAACTCGAAGCAGTTATCCAGGATAGATGAGTCGCTTCCTTCCAGGTTCATCACGGGCAGCACATGCTTTAGATCCTCTCCGAATGCATCCGTGGCGAACATCTTCTCCCTGGCCAGCATCCAGTTGACATTTCCCCGCAAGGTGTTGATCTCCCCGTTATGCAATAAATAGCGGTTGGGGTGGGCCCGCTCCCAGCTGGGGAACGTATTGGTGCTGAAGCGGTTGTGCACCATGGAGAAAACGGACTTAAACGACGGATCCTTCAGATCCAGATAAAACGCATCCACCTGTCCCGGTGTCAGCAGCCCTTTGTATACGATCGTGCGGCTGGAGAGGCTGACGACGTAGACGTCATCGCCCACCGCTTTTTCAAATCGCTTGCGGATCACATACAACTTCCGTTCAAACGCGAGAGAGCTCTCCCACTCCCCTTCCGCGCCGATAAACACCTGCCGGATAAAGGGTTGGCTTTCCCGAGCCGTTTTCCCGATGGCTTGTTCATCCACCGGTACATCACGCCAACCTAACAGGCGCTTGTTCTCTTCCGCGATGATGGTCTCCAGTTCACGCTCACACGCCGCACGCTGTTTCGGATCTCGGGGTAAAAACAGCATTCCCACCCCGTAACGGCCAGGTTTCGGCAATTCGACTCCCCACTGACTGCTCGCTTTCCGGAAAAAATCGTGGGGAAGCTGAAGCATGATTCCGGACCCATCGCCGGTTTCCGGATCCCGTTGTCCTCCCCGGTGCACCAGTCGGCGAAGAATTTCCAATCCTTGTTCCACGATCGCATGGGATGCACTTTTTCTGAGGTTGGCGACAAAGCCTACCCCACAGGCGTCATGCTCAAATCCCCGATCGTAAAGGCCTTGATTTTGTGGAAACCCGTGATGGGCCATGGTACTCACCTCTCATAAAGTTCTGTCTCTTCCGTCGGAGTCCGGGTGTTCAGCACCCGCCCCAACAGTGTTTTCACTCATCAAGTTGGTGGTTTTAATTGTAATTGCCGCGATTGATAGTAACAATATATAATTAAGATATAAACGATCTCAAAATGAGATGAATGGGATGGGTATGCGATGGAATGGAGACAAATCCAGTACTTTATCGAGGTAGCCCGGCGGGAGCATGTGACAGAAGCGGCTCATGCCCTTCATGTGGCCCAATCGGCGGTCAGCCGCCAAATCGCCAACCTGGAAGCGGAATTGGGGGTTCGCCTGTTTGTCCGGGAAGGGCGGAATGTACGCCTCACCCCGATGGGGCGCATTTTTCTGGAGCATGCCGAAGCATCCGTGCGGGAAATTGAAAAAGCCAAACATGAAATCGACGAATTCTTGGACCCTGAACGGGGAACGATCCGACTGGGTTTTCCCAGCAGTCTCGCCTCCCACATCCTGCCCACCGTGATCTCCGCTTTTCGGGCGCGCTATCCTCAAATTGGATTTCAACTACGGCAGGGAGCCTTCCGGCAGCTGATTGACTCAGTCGTCAAAGGGGAGGTGGAACTCAGCTTTATCGCTCCCGTCCCTACAGATGAAAAGGAATACCAAGGACACATCTTTTTCTCGGAAAAACTGGTGGCCCTGCTCCCTTCCAACCACGACTTGTCGGATCATCCGGCTCTGCGCTTGGATCAGCTGCAACACCAGTCCTTCGTTCTGTTCCCATCCGGATTTGTCCTGAATCGTCTAGTGGTAGATGCCTGTCACCAGATGGGATTTGAGCCGCAGATCTCCTTTGAAGGTGAGGATATCGACGCCATCAAAGGATTGGTCGCTGCTGGCCTGGGAGTCACTATCCTGCCGGAAATTACCTTGATGGACCGTGTTCCCCGAGGTACCGTCAAAATCCCGGTAAGCGAACCGGAACTGAACCGCACCGTTGGCGTCATCATCCCCACCAACCGGGAGCTTCCCCCATCGGAAAAGCTGTTTTATGAGTTTCTGCAGGAATTCTTCGCCAACCTAAACCAATTCCGGGAATAACCCGTTTCAAATGTCAATTTCCTTCACACGACAGGATGAAAAAACAGACTCCACCATGAATAAACACATTCATAGTGGAGTCTTCATTTGAGGGAAAAAAGCCAACAATCAGTTTCTTCCTTATTATATAGGGGATTTGTTATCGTACTCCCCTGCGTGCTAAGCACTTACCTTGACTCTTCCATCACCCTCTTTTATGTCAATTTTATTGACATAAAATCATACCGCTGTTACCAACCATGGGTTTATCCATTGCTTAAGCTTGTCCGACCCATCCGGTTTCAGTTGACCGGAAGAGTTCAGATCATCGGTAAACCTCCTATTTCGAAGAAACCGGATTGACTCTCCGTTGCCGGCTTTCGAAATCCGCCATCATCTGCACCATTCCCAAAAACCCGGCGGCCACCTTAAATGTCCAAATCGGCAACAAAAGCAACAGCATCACCACTGGGATTATGTAAGTCATGATGATTCTCCTTTGTAAAACGGATTTATATAGAATATACAGAATATTCGTTTCGATAATAATACAATAGTATTAAATTAATATTACAAATGGACTAGTCCGTTGGCACAAACAACCGCCGCAAGTTCACACCACGGCGGTTGTTTGTGCTGTCCGTTCATATTGAATCAGCGCTTCCCTGTATCCGCGATTGCTACCGGGAGCCCGCTTTCTCTACTGTTCCAATAATGCCACCCGAATCCCCAACCAGGCATAGATTCCCGCTTTCACCCGTTCAATGGGCTTCGCCCACCCCGGGTTGCGGAACAGAGCGGCACCCAGGCGTTGCGCCAACCATGCCACCATGACAAAAACAGCCAAGGCCTGTGCCAGGAACAGCAGCCCCAACACCATCATTTGCAACGATACCGGTGCTCCCCCGGGCGTAATGAACTGAGGCAAGAAAGCCAGAAAAAAGAGGGATACCTTGGGATTCAGCAGATTCATCCAAACCCCCCGACGGTATAACGCAATAAACCCCTGCCCCGCAGCTGAGGACGCTTCTTTCAAGGAAGCCTGTCGACTTGTCCGCCAGGATTGCCATGCCAAAAACAACAGATAAGCCGCACCCGCCATTTTGACCGCCTGGAATGCCGTCGCCGACTGGTGCAGGATTGCCGATACGCCCACCGCCGCAAAAACGGTGTGCACCAACAACCCGGAACACAGTCCGAGAGCGATGGCGATTCCAGCCTGCCGACTGCTGGCGATGCTCTGCGTAATGACAAACAGGATATCCGGACCGGGTGCCAATGTCAGCAACACCGCCAAACCGATAAACGACAGAATCATCATTCCATCCATGTTCGCCCCTCCTCTGTTGAAACGATTCAACCACAGGAGAAATCAGCCGTCAACCGATGCGAAAACAGGGGAATAATCGCCTTCCATTTCGTCGATCCTGTAAGCGGTGATTCAATTGCAACTGCTCAAAGGATGGCTATGGAAACTCAAGGGGGAACAGATCGCCTGTTATACCCGGCTTTCTCCCATGCAGTTTCAGCCGGGAACGATTCGATTCGGCCACCGCATTACTCGGGTGGTCCCCCATGGTCAGGTCTGGGCCGTGTGGGGGAAACCGAAATTCGGTTCGCCCCGGGTATAAAAGGGGATGAAATCAATGAAAAAAAGACGATTAGCCCAAAAAGGCATGGATGAGAAGGTCATTGTAATGTCCGACTTAAAACGGATGGTTGTCTGGATCGTCATCGCCGTGACGGTGACAGCGGCAGGTGCCTTATGGATGGAAATGTGGAGATAGCACCAACGGCCGGCTTGGATCCCGGTAACCATCCTGTAAACAGGTACACCGCCCGTGATCCGCACATATACTGTCCCGAGCAACCCCAGGGGAGGAATCTGCCTTGTACTCTATTCCTCACTCCATCCTTCAACGAAAACGGGACATCGGGCTGGCTGATAAAATCGCCAAGGCGATCGATGGTCAATACAGCGCCATCGCCTGTTACGGTTATCTGGCAAGCATCGCACCTACCGAAGAGGAACGGAAGCAGATTTTAGAAATCCGGCAGGATGAAGTGCGCCACTATCAAGCCTTTTCTGCCATTTACATGCGATTAACCGGTCGACAACACCATCCGTCCATCACGGAACCCTGTCCCCAGCAGTACAGAGAAGGACTGGAATTTGCCTTTAAGGATGAACAGGAGACAACGGACTTTTACCTGGACATCGCTTATCAAGCAACGGATCCTGCGATCCGGAATGAATTTCTACGGGCCGCCGCTGATGAACAGCACCATGCGGTTTGGTTTTTGTACTTCCTGACAAAAAAGAGTTGCGGCTGCAAAGGCTAATCCGCTCCTACCTTGAACGCCTTCCTGTCGGAAGGTGTTGTTTTTTTTAGGAGGGAAAACAGTCTTCCACAGGAAGAACGTCCCCCCTCCCCGCTATCCAACGATTGACTTCTCATTTTTCTCCTCTGCCCAGCAGGGGCAAGGTTGGTTACAATGAACAGAAAAGGGGAGCCAGTGATGGAAGCGTATCAATGGCAAGCTATTCTCACATCCGATTCTTCCTATGACGGACAGTTTTTCTATGGTGTCGTCACGACGTCCATTTTTTGTAAACCCTCGTGTCAATCACGAACACCCAAAAAAGAGCATGTCCGGATATTCGGATCTCCTACTGCCGCGATCCGGGAAGGGTTTCGCCCCTGCAAGCGATGCCAGCCCGACAACCCCGACTGGGAAGTCGGAAAAGACCTCGTCCGCGAGGTTCACCGCTTGATCGCGTCACGCTATGCGGAACCGTTGAGCTTAAAGAAAGTGGCTGGGGAAATCCGGATCAATCCGTATCACCTCCATCGCACCTTTAAACGATGGACTGGAATGACACCCGCTCAAGCTCTTCTGTGCAAGCGGCTTTCCGTCGCCCGAAACCAGCTGCTTACCACCGACAAAACCATCACGCAAATCGCACAGGAAACGGGGTTTGCCACCCCCTCTCACTTTTCCGCCGTCTTTCGGCGACAAGTAGGCCAAACTCCCACCGCTTACCGAGCGGGTTCCATTCATTCAGGATGAGGAGGAAATCATATGGAAACCATCCACTGGTTCCACTTTTCTCATGGAGAACAGTCTTTCCACCTGGCCGCCACTCCCCGCGGCCTTTGCCACCTGTCGCTTCCGGGAGAACCCTATCACACGTTGGAACTTTGGGTGAATCGACACACCGACGGCGCCTCCTTGGTGGAGGACAAAAAAGCGCTGCACCCTTATTGGATGCAGCTGGAAGAGTATTTAAACGGGTCACGAACCGCATTCACTTTTTCCGTCGATCTTAAAGGAACGCCGTTCCAACGAGCCGTTTGGCGGGAATTATTAACCATCCCCCATGGGGCCACCCGCAGTTATTCCGATGTAGCTGCCGCGATCGGCCGTCCGAGAGCCGTTCGTGCCGTGGGAGCCGCCAACAGGCAAAACCCCGTTCCGATCGTCATTCCCTGCCATCGAGTCGTGGGCAAAGACGGCCGATTGGTCGGTTATCGCGGAGGGATGGCGCTAAAGAAACAACTGCTCCTGCTGGAATCGGGTTGAAGTTATTCTTAGCCGAGCCCGAGTCGGAAACAGACCACTTTCGTCTCCGTCATCTCCTGGATGGCATATTTGACTCCTTCCCTTCCCAGACCCGAGGATTTCACACCGCCGAAAGGCATGGCGTCAATCCGAAAATCGCTGCTGTCGTTGATCATCACCCCGCCGGCTTCCGTCCGGCGAATCACTTCAAAGGCTTTTTCTATATCTTTGGTAAACACCCCAACCTGTAAACCGTAATCGTACCGGTTGGCTTCCCGGATGGCACCCTCCAGAGAATCCACCCGGTATAAGGAGACGACCGGCCCAAACACTTCTTCACAAACGATCCGACAATCGGGCGGCACATCGATCAACACGGTGGGAGTAAAAAAACATCCGTTTCGCTCCCCGCCACACAGCACCTCGGCGCCTCGATCTACCGCTTCCTGCACCCATCGCTCCACCCGAATCGCTTCTTTTTCCGTGATCATCGGTCCCATGTCCGTCTCCTCGGACAACTTATCTCCCACCCGGTAGGAACGAGCCCGTTTCACGAATCGCTCCACAAACGCCTCATACACCGGATCTTCGATCAAGATGCGCTGGACACCCAAGCAATTTTGTCCTGCCGCCCAGAATGCGCCGGAAACCGACGATGCCACCGCTTCATCCAGATCCGCATCCCGCAGCACCAGCACCGGCGAATTGGAACCTAATTCCATGCTGATTTTTTTCAACCCGGCTTTGCGGGTGATCGCCTCTCCAGCTTCCGTTCCCCCTGTAAAAGACAGCATCCGCACCGCCGGGTGCCGGACCAGCACATCTCCGATCTCCCCGCCATACCCGGTCACCACCTGGAACACTTGTTTCGGCAAGCCCGCTTCCTCCAATATCGCTTCCAGCTTTAACGCACTCAAGGGGGTTAGGCTGGCGGGTTTCAACACCATGGCATTTCCCGCGGCGATGGCGGGCCCCACCTTGTGCGCCACCAAGTTGAGTGGATCGTTGAAGGGAGTGATGGCACCGATTAACCCGACGGGAAAACGGGTAAAGTAGCCAACCCGGTCCCCGTTGCCGGCCACTTGATCAAAAGGAATGGTTTCCCCATGGATCCGGCGGGCTTCTTCCGCACTCAGACGAAGGGTTTCCACACACCGCCCCGCTTCCTTCCGCGCCTCCCGTATCGTTTTGCTGCCTTCCCGGGCGATGGTCACCGCGAAGGATTCCAAGCGGGATTGGATGAGATCGGCCGCCCGCCCCAGGATGGCGGCACGTTCATACACCGGCAGGGCGGCGGCAATACGGGCACCCTCCGCCGCTTTTTCAATCACCGTCTCCATCTGTCGCTGATCTGCCGCAGGAATGGTTTCAATCAGGGAATGATCCTGCGGATCCCGGACCTCGATCCACCTTTTTCGCTTGGAGATCGGTTCTTGCCTTACCAGATGTTGTTCCATCGCTTCCAATTCCATTGCAAATCCCCCTCTCATCGGACTCGCCTAGGGATGCCCCTTCACCATGTGGAGCAAATCGCTCAACAAAGCATAGCCGGTTTCTTTCCGGCCAGCTCCCGCTCCCACCAGTGTCACTGGACCCGCCAAATCACATTGATAGGTGACGGCGTTCATCGTACCCGTCACTCCAGCCAGCGGGTCGGACAAAGGCAGTAATACCGGCTGCACGGATGCAGTCACCCGCTTTCCCTCTCGCTGAAGTTGACCCAACAGCTTCCACCGTTTTCCCCCTTGCCGGGCGCGCTGCACTTCTGTTCCGGACAGGCTGCGAATTCCCCGGCACTCCACCTGATCCCGATCCAGCGGAACTCCCAGAACCACCTGGGACAAAATCAATACTTTGAACAGCACATCGGTCCCATCCATGTCACTGGTGGGATCCGCCTCTGCGATTCCCTGTTTCTGTGCTTCCACCAATGCCTCCCCAAAAGGGATTCCATCTTCCATCCGTGCCAGAATAAAGTTGGTGGTTCCATTGAAAATGCCTCGTATACGGGTAATCTCATTTCCCCTCAACGCGGAACGGGCCAGCCGCAGCGTAGGTGTCCCGCTCATCACGGTGCCTTCAAATCCCCACCGGACTCCGTGGCACTCCGCCAGCAGGGACAATTCCCGATAAGCCAGGGCAACGGGACCCTTGTTGGTCATGACCACGTTTTTGCCGCTTTCAAACGCCGCTTTACAATGGTCGATGGCCGGCTGTCCCGTTTTCCCGTCCGTGTAGGAAACTTCGATCACGGTGTCCGCGTTGCTCTCCCGGATGGTCCGAAAACTGTCCCATCCACGCTCCAACCCCGGCGAATCGGGGTATTGGTCCAGATTCCCCCTCTCCTCCACTTGTCGGAGCAATTCACCTGTATCCAACCCCTCCGGATGATATAAACAACCTTTGATCGGATCCGCCACCGCCGTGATTTGCACATCCAGCCCCTCGCCCATAAGCAGTTCTTCCTTTTTATCCTGCAAGATTTCCGTCAATGCCTGGCCCACGGTTCCAAACCCGATCAGTGCCAGCCGATGCGTCATCATCTTCCCTCCCCTGTTGAAGCAGCGCACAACAGGCGCTTCGCCGTCTCTGCCAAAATAACCGCACCCAGGGATAAACACTGCTCGTCGAGATCAAAAGTGGGCGTGTGCAATTCCCTCCGAACCCCGCCGGATTCTGCGCATCCGAGAAAAAACATGGCTCCCGGCACCTTCTCCACCATATGGCTGAAATCTTCCGCTCCCAAACCGTGAGGGCCGGCCTGGATCACACCATCGGGAACCACCTTGCGGATGGCAGCGATAATTTGCCGATTTACTTCAGGATCATTTTGAAGCGCCGGCTCCCCGCGAACCACTCGGAACCGATAATCCCCTCCCAGAGAAGACGCAAGGGAAAACGCCCCTTCCACTTCGGCAATTAACCGTTCCCGGAGCTCGGGACTGCGACACCGGATCGTTCCCTCCAGCTCCACTTCCGCGGGGATGATATTGCTGGCCATTCCGGCATGAATCCGGCCGATACTGATTACCGCCGGCTCCAAGGGTGAAACCCTTCGGGCTGTAATACCATGCAAGACTTGCAACACCGGTAGCAAGATCCAGGTCGGATCCACCCCCCGATCCGGATAAGCGCCGTGTCCCCCTGTTCCAATCAGCGTACCGGTAAACGTATCCACACTGGCCATGGTAAAGCCGTCATTCACCCGAAAGGATCCCACCGGCAGCTCCGGGTCCACATGAAGAGCCAAAATCCGTTCCACTCCATCCAAAGCCCCGTCCGCAATCATCCGCGGTGCCCCGGTCAACCCGTCCGGGCCGCTGTTCTCTTCTGCCGGCTGAAACAAAAACCGAACCGTCCCTTTCACTTCCCCTGCAGCGGCCGTTTCCGCCAACAGACGGGCGGCACCCAGCAGCATCGCCGTATGGGCATCATGGCCGCAAGCATGCATCACTCCGGGGGTCCGGGAGCGGTAGGGACGATCCTCAGATTCCAGGATCGGGAGCGCATCCATATCGGCTCGAAGAGCAATATGGGGACCGGGTCCGAAAGCCAAGGTACCCACCACACCGGTGCCTCCCACTTCTGTCTGCACCTGGACCCCGGGAGTTCGGCGCAATTGGTCGGCTACCCATTTCGCCGTCTGGAACTCCTGAAAGCTGAGTTCCGGGTACTGGTGAAGGTGTCTGCGCCATTGAATCAATTGCGGCTGTATCTTCCAGGCCCGATCCGCCCACTCCCGTATCGCCAGCAATGCGATCCCCCCTCTCCTTTCAGGCGTCTGAACAATGAGTTAGGCGGCTTCCCGGGTCGGTGTAGCCGTCTTCGTTTCGTTGCAAAAAGCGCAAAGGCAAATCAAAGACTACACCGACCCTCCCTCATTTACGCGGAAAATTGTAATTACCAGACAGATCCTAGTCACACTTGCGTCAGGATGATTTCATTTCCGCACTGCTGGCCGCTTGCAATGCCTGTTCCAGGTCGCGGAGAAGGTCTTCCGTCTCCTCCACCCCGACCGAGTATCGGATCAACCCTTCCGGAATCCCCATCGCCCGCCGCTCTTCTTCGGAACACTCCACATGGCTGGTCGTTCGCGGTGGGCCGGCCACCGTTTCCACCGATCCCAGGTTGGCTGCCAGGTGCGCATGGCGGAGCCGAGGCAGGAAACGGCGCACCGCTTCCAGGCCTCCCTTCAACGAAAAGCTGAGCACGCCTCCAAATCCCTTCATCTGTTTTTTGGCGATCCCATGATGAATATGGGAGGACAAACCCGGATAATAAACCCCGTCCACACCGGGATGATTCTCCAAAAACTGCGCTATGGCCATGGCGCTTTGATTCTGCTGGCGAATGCGAAGATGAAGTGTCTTCATCCCTCTGAGCAACAAGTATGCCGACATGGGGTCCAACGTCGCCCCGTTGATTTCCCGGTAATGGTATACCTGCTTCACCAGGTGTTTGGATCCGGCAACCACCCCTCCCAATGCATCGGCATGACCGCCCAAGAACTTGGTGGCACTGTGGATAACCAAATCCGCCCCCCATTGGAGCGGGTTCTGATTGATCGGAGTAGCGAAGGTGTTATCCACGATGACAATCGCTCCCACCCGATGGGCGGCCTGAATCAGCCGTGCAAGATCTACTATTTTCAATGTCGGATTGGTGGGCGTTTCCAGGTAAAGGACCCGGCAACCGCGGGCTATTCTCTCTTCCATGGCTTGATGGTCGTGGGTATCGCACAGCTGGACCTCCACCTGAAACCGCGGCAGGAATTCAAGGAAAATCTTATTGGTACCTCCATAGGTGTCTTTGATGGAAACCACCCGATCTCCCGGGGAGAGAAACGTAAACAACACATTGCTGATCGCCGCCATGCCGGTGGAGAAGCTGGTGGCGGCTTCCGCCCCTTCCAACAGGCGCACTTTTTCTTCAAACACTTCCACCGTGGGATTGGTGTTGCGGCCGTAGATATGCCCCCTTTTCTTGCCCAACGCCACCTCATGCCAGCTGTCGATGTCCGAATAACCAAAGGAGACGCTGTGTACCACGGGCACTTGTGTGGACCCCTGCATGAGCGATTCCTCTTCCCCTCCCCAAACGGAACGGGTACCGATGGAGGCTTCATCCACTCGTTTTGCCATGCATACCACTCCTTTTCATCGTAACAGCCGTGGGTCTGTATCCCCCTAAGCCCCGCTTTCCCCCAACGGGTGAACCATCCCGGAACCAAAGGGACATTGGAAGATCTCCCGCGGGAACGTGGCCAGCACTTCACATCCGTTTTCCGTCACAAGGAATGTTTCACTCAACTCCACACCGTAGGAGTCAAACCACATTCCCGGAATCATGTGAAACGTCATATTGGGCTGCAAAACCGTACGGTCGCCGGCACGCAGACTGGCTGTATGCTCCCCCCAATCGGGCGGATAGTTCAACCCGACGGAATAACCGAGACGGGACTCCTTCAACCATCCCTTCCGTTCGATCGAGTTCCGCCACACCCGTTCCACCTCTTCACAGGTGATTCCGGGCTTGACAGCATCCAGGGTGATGTTGAGGCCTTCGATTACCACTTCCGCCAAATCCCGCACCAGGTTGGAAGGGGATCCAATCACAGCGGTCCGGGCCATCGGTGCATGATAGCGCCGATAACATCCCGCCAGTTCCAACAACACCGTATCCCCCTGTTTGTATGGTCGATCCGTCCAGGTGAGATGTGGGGTGGATGTCTTCTCATCCGAAGGCAATAGCGGAACGATCGCCGGGTAGTCCCCTCCGAATTCCGGTGTGCCGCTCATTTGGGCATGAACGATTTGGGCGGCCACATCGCACTCACGAACACCGGGAGCGATCGCTTCCAGCCCTGCATGCATCGCCCGTTCCGCGATCCGGGCCGCTTTGCGCATATACTGAATCTCCTGATCGGACTTCACCATCCGGACGCGGTTGACCAGAAGTGTGCAATCCTGGAAGCGGGCATTGGGCATCCTTCTTCTCAGTCGCTCATACGCTTGGGCCGTAAAGTAGTAGGAATCCATTTCCACTCCTGTTCGTCTGTCCCATTGACCGATCTGAGTCAGACTATCGGCAACAAAATCCATCGGATGCTTGTGTGTGGATTGCACGTAATCGTCAGGGTAAGGAATCAGATGGTCCGGATGGAGCCAGGTGGTCAAACGGGCGCCGTTGGCATCCTGTTTCCGGCCGATCCAGATCGGTTGTTCCTCTTCCAAGATCACCACCAGCATTTGAGGCACATAAAAAGACCACCCGTCATATCCGGACAAATAATGCATGTTGGCGGGGTCCGTCAGCAGGAGTACCTCCACCCCCTCCGCTTCCATGCGCTTTTTGGTCTGATGGATTCGCTCAGCATATTCCATCATCGAGAAGGGCAAATCATTCATTACGCCCACCCCCCCTGATCCGTTCTACCGTCATTTTACGCAATGCATCATAATCGGAACAATTGCAATATTGTATAAAGAGAAGGGTCTCCTTTTCATCAAAATAGCGAACGAACCATTTTCTGTTGTACAATTGTCCGCTAACCCCCCTGTTTTCTAAGAAGAACAGGATACGCCCCTTGCCGATTTTTTGATACCATCAGAAAAAGGGCCTTTGGCCCCACCAAGCGAGGTGAAGCTTTCATGCCCCTAACCGTCAGAGATGTGTTACAACTGGACATCATGCATGGGGCAATCATCCGAACCTCCGGGGAGCATTCGCTGCAAAACCCCGTGGAATCGATTTCCGTGATGGAAGTGCCCGTCGAAAACTTTGTTCGCCGAAACGAGTGGGTGTTAAGTACTGCGGTGGGCTGCGGCCACGATCCCGTCCATTTCCGCAACTTCGTACAAGCGTTGATCGACTCGGACGCCGCCTGCCTGGCACTTGCCACCGGTCGCCACATCCGGAAAATCCCCGATGATGTGATTCAGTTGGCCGACCGGCAAAACATGCCTCTGATCGAAATCCCCTGGCAAACCCGATTTGCGGATATTATGCAAATCGTCTTACGGGAATTGGACCATCGACAGGATGATATGGCTTTCTTCTCCCAGGAAACCCAGAAAGAATTGCTCCAAATGATCCTGCAGGGAAGCAACCTGACCAAGCTGGCCAGCGTGATTCAGCGAAAAATGGGCTATCCCGTTTTATTCGTCGACCGGAAAGGGGAGATCAAGGGAAGCAGCCCCGCTGCACAGCGCCTCCTCCGTTTCTGGCGGGAGCAAATGAGGGAAATCCACCGTTCCATCGCTCACCCCTACCGGATCCAAAGCGCGTTCCACAATTATTCGCAAGGGGAATGGAAAAGGGTAGAATTGCCGGAGAACACCTTGATTGAGATCCCCATCTGGTCGGCGAGAAAACAGCAGGGTTCCCTTTTTCTCCTATTGCCGAAAGTAGCGGATGGAGAGGAACCGCTCAATCGGGAAGAACAAATCTATCTGGACCATGCGGCCACCGCGTCCGCTTTCTGTTTTTTGCAGGAAAATGTGGCCGTGGAAACAGAGACACGACTGAAAAGCGACTTCGTATGGAGTCTGGCCAAAGGGGAAATTACCACCGAGGAGACGATTGAAACGCGGGGAAAAGCTTTGGGTTACGACACCAGCTGTCCATACGTCTGCATCCTCGGGGAAGCGGAACAAAAAATCGGCCAAGAGGAGCGTACGGGAAGCCCTCCCTTACCGGAAATGATGGATGAAGTGGTTTATGCGGGCAAGGCGGTACACCGCCAAATCATGACCAGCCGCCAGCCCGATCAACTCGTCATCTACCTGGAAGTTCCCATGGATCGGGTCGTCGATACCGTCCAGTCGTTTCTCGATATATTGGAAGGGCGCCTCCATGAACAATTTCCGGAATTTGTCGTCTCCTGGGGGATCGGGGAAAAGCGGGCCGGGGTGCACACCTTTCGCGCCAGTTACCAAGACGCCCGGGCCGCATTGAATATCGGAAGGCGCCATAAAGGTTCCGGTTACCGCAATTTCCATTTTGATACGGGCCTCTACCGTGCGCTGGAACATCTGTCGGAACACCCGGACATGCGGGAGATCACATGGTCCGCCATGAGCCGCCTTTTGGACTACAGCCAGTTGAGGGGGATCGATCTAATCGAAACCTTCACCTCCTATTTGCGCAATCACTGCAATGTAAGCCAGACCGCCCGAGAACTAAACCTTCACCGGCAATCCCTTCTCTACCGCCTGCGCAAAATCGAATCCCTCACCGGACGCTCTCTTATGAATCCCGACGATTTATTTCTGCTACAGTTGAGCATCAAGCTCTGGTCCGGAAAAAAATAGTAGACAGCAAATGTCTCCGTCAACGTATGGCTCGGTAAAAACACTCCGCACATTCCATCGCACGGTCCCGTCCTCCCGTGCCGCCTTCTACATGCCACCAGGCGGATAAGACCGATTGAAACAACCCCCATGCCAACATGCGGTCCCGCTGTATTCCCAGTCTCTCCGCAAACACGTCTAAAGCGATGGTCAACGCACGCATGGGATGGGAGGAACATTCCATCCGGTTTCTCAGGTAGACGGCCGGTTCAAATTCGGCCTCACCGACCACCCCCTTGGGATCGATGGCTTTCCACTCTCCTTTTCCCGCCAACAGGATATTGTAATGATGCAGATCCCCGTGCAATAACAATGGACGGGTGACAGAACCCAACAACTCCGGAACCAGCCGCTCCGCCGCCTCTACCAGATGACGGGAAAACGGACCGGTTCCCCCTGTAAAATGACGGCGCAACCGTTTCAACCCTTCTGCCCAGTCCGCCACATGGGGAAAAAGGCAATCCGATGGTTCCGGCACCCACAACCGCCGCATCACCTCTGACGCGATCCCTGCTGCTTCTTCTTCGTCCCGGACGATGGACAAGGGATCGCCCGGTTCCAATCGCTCCAGCAGCATCGCCCCCTGTTCGGGATCTGCCTCATATAGCCGAACCATTCCTTCTCCGTCAACCAGGTTCAGCATCTTCATCGCAAACATCCACTCCCGGTCGGGTACCCCCAGCTTCAACACCATCCGTTCTCCATCGGCCCGCATCGCCGGAACGACGAAGTGATAGGAAAGGGGAAAGGGCTCGTCAGACACCTGAATCGACCAGCGATCCGCACAATCCCGGAGCCGGTTATGGAAAGCGGCCAGCCACTCCTCCCCTTTACTACCATGCACCTGTTTGATGGTTTTTTTAAAAGAATCCGGCAATGAAAACATACGATTGATCTCTCCTTTTCGCGTTTCCGTTCCAAATATCGTCACCAAGCCCCATGAAAAAAAGCCGGCGATTCCTCCTCCGGCTGTCAGTCCTTTCACGATCGTTTTGAAGGATACGGAAACAGCTTTTTATATTTCACCCCTGCCGTTTCCGAAACGTAAGAGGCTTCCAAAACTGCTGAGGGGTCGATTTCCAACACCGCCTCTTTTAGTTTCCCGTACCGTAAGCGATCAATGATGCAGTAAATAATTTTCCGTTCCTCTCCGGAATAGCCGCCCTCCCCTTTCAGGTAGGTAAGCGTCACATCCAGCTCCTCAATCAGGTGCTGTCCAATTTCATCCGGTTGATCCGAGATAATCGTCACGGATTTGGCCTGATTCAACCCATCCAGTACGAAATCAATCATTTTCATTACAATATAAAAGACTGCAAGGGAGAACATCGCTTTCTCCAAGCCGAATACAAACGCTGCCCCGGTAAAAATCAACGCGTTAATCGCCAACAAAAAAGTGCTAATGGGAATATGGTGATGCCGTTTGAACCAAATCGCCAACATCTCTGTTCCGTCGATCGCCCCGCCGACTTTGACGACCAGCCCGATGCCCAGTCCCAATAGCAGACCTCCATACAGAACGATTAATACTTCCGAGCTGGTGATTGCCGGAACGGGTTCAAATAGAATCAACCCGATTGTGGTCACTCCATTGGCGTACAGCGTGCGGATGACAAACTTTCGACCGGTATCCCTGGCCGTACAGAGAAGAATGATGAGATTCAACCCCAAAAAGACCACCCAGATGGGAATTCCCGCTACGTTGTAAGCAATAATAGCCAGCGCGGTCACGCCCCCATCCACCAAACCGTTCGGGGCCAAAATCAGCTCCAGACCCGCTGCAACAATAATGGAACCGATCGTGAGAGCCAGATAGTCCCAAAATTTGCTCATTCCTATCTCCTCTCTTTCCTGCCTTTATTGTATCACGACGGTGGGGGAATCCGAATTCGATAGCCACAATCGGGGGAATCATTTGGAAATGTCTTCTATCCGGGTTGATTCTTGTGTCATAATGGGTAATAAGTTATTATAGTCTAACAATTCCAGAGAGAATTTCAGACTAAAAATAGATTAAAAAGGAGCGGCTGCCGGTGAAAGTGAAAGCGGTTTATCAAACTGTCACCAAACAGGCGAACATTCTCCCTATAACGACTCCTTTCCACAAGATTCAGGAAGTATTCGAAGAATTGCATCCCATTCACCGGAGTATATACGTTGTCAATGAACAAAACCAACTGCAGGGATGCATTACGATATGGCGTTTTTTAAAACTTGTTGCCATCAAAACCGCAAACGCAGACCAAGTCAATTTGTCCCCCTCCCTGAGAGAGTTGTCGGAGTGTAATCCCCAAAAATTAACAGCCGGCATGATGATGCACAACACGCCCTCGGTCACCTTGGAGGATTCCCTTGAAGTGGGCTTACAATATATGATCATCAATCGATTGGAGGAATTGCCAGTAGTCGACCGACAGGGAGTAGTGATCGGGGATCTGAATGTTTTTGAAATCATGCGGCACATCTCCGATCAAACAACCGGGCGGATATAACCCGCCCGGTTGTTTGATTGGAGAAGATCTCTCTGTAAAAAGTGGTTGATCGGTTATAGAGCGCGTGGTTCCCGGCGATGCGCCCTTCTATTTCGCTGTGGGACGAAAACGTTCCACTAGACATTCACATTTTTTCCTCTGGTCAGGACAATTCCCCCTAACAAATTCATCAAATCCACATACTATGTTGTCAGAAAAGGAGGGATTGGGTTATGTCCAGTTTCGTTGGCTTTGGACTGCGCCGACTGCTGATCTTCCTGTTGGTGATCGCCACAATCTTCGCTTTGGTTTGTTTTTAAGTGAACGCCGACGAAAAAGCACCCGGTTAAGGGGTGCTTTTTCTAGTGATCCGTTGGCCTGTTTGACTCGATTTTGCAGGCCAAATCTTTAACTACTTGTTCCATTGTCACTTTGGATAAGACCGACTCCATCGCGTCTTGCGCCTGCTGAAACAGTATTTCAACCACGCTCTGGATATTGGCACCCACCGGACATGCAGGGTTAGGATTCTCGTGTATATGGAACAGTCCATTATCCACCACTTCCACAGCACGATAAACATCCAGCAAGGTGATCTGTGCCAGCGGTTTTTTTAGATAAGCCCCACCCTTTCCAGAGTGTACGCCTACCAACCCTTTCTTTTTCAACATGCCCAGCATCCTTCTGATGACCACGGGATGGGTATTGACGCTTCCCGCAATCCAGTCGGAAGTGCAATGATTGTTTTTATCCATTTCCAAAAGGGACAAAATGTGCACCGCAACAGAAAATCGCGTGTTGATCCTCATGATTATCACCTATCACCAGTATATAGAAAACACCCTAATTCGTCTAATATTCACCGGTTTGTCTCCGTCCAATAAAAAACCGACCCCTGATAAGGATCGGTATAACGGGATTTTCCTTTCATTATTCTTCTTTCATGGATTCGATTTCTCCATTTTTTCTTTGGTGAAACCAGTTGTCCAATCCGTACAACCGGGCCACCCGCCAAAAATAAATGGATGGAATCCGCCATGCCAACCTTACCGATCCATCGATCATACAGAGGAGCCCAAGATTTATAGATGACAAGATTAGACCGGCACCATGACACACCCTTAATCAAATGTTTATTTGAATATAACCGATAATGTTGCATTCCATATTTCGATACATACGGAAGCATCCAGGAGTTATCATGGACGAAATACATGGAAAGGGCGATTCAACATGAAATCACCATCATCCATCCAAAGATTTTGTACTATGGTACTCCTGTCGTGTTATTATCCACACTGAACGAGGATGACTCGACAAACATCAGCCCCTTGTCTTCTTCATGGGCTTTGGGGAATGTGATTGTTTTGGGAATCGGTGTAAACGGCAAATCGCTTGAGAATCTGGAAAGACATCCCGAGTGCGTCGTTAACCTCCCTCATCCCCCTCTCTGGAAGCATGTTGAGCAGTTGGCTCCGTTAACGGGAAAAAACCCGGTTCCGAAAGAGAAAAAAGAGCTGGGGTTTCAATACGAGAAAGACAAGTTTTCCGCTTGCGGATTGACACCCGTTTCTTCTCTTTGTGTCCAACCGGACCGAGTTGGAGAATGCCCCCTTCAGATTGAGGCTGTGGTGAAAAACATTGGGGTTCCAGAGGGGGCTTTCTTTGGCATTGTCGAGCTGGAGGGGATCCAAGTGCATGCATTCCAGGAGATGGTGATTGACGACAATCATATTAACCCCAGCCATTGGAGCCCTATTATCTATAATTTCCGCCATTATTTCGCATTGGGAGAGGAATTGGGGAAGACATTCCGTTCTACTACCTGACAACAGACGCTTCTTTTGCCTCCCTGTTGTTCTCATCCATTTTTTGATGGGAACAACAGGGAGGTTTTTTGGGGTTGCGTCTTGCGAATGAGAAGTCAATCATCCGCAAGACCCTCCGCTATAAATGCGCGACAATGAAAGAGAGATCAAACACGGGAAGTGGATGGCATGTTCCGATTATACAGTGCCTTGCTGTCATTGAGCCTGATCTGGGGAATGTCGTTTGTCTTCATCAAAGTTCTTTTGGAACTTCTCGAAGAAAAACGGGCTCACGCTGGGTGAAAATGACTTTATCCGACAGCTCCCATCCCGCTGTCACCTTCGGATTTTGTCCGAGTATGATGATTGATCCAGATTTTAGCTGATCTCGTTGCAACGGTCGTGTTTTTTGTTCAGGAAACCACACTTGTTTGACTCTCGCAGCCTCCCTAACACCGCTTCTTTCAGAATCCGATACTGCTCATCATTTGTATCAAGAAACGCTTCTTCTCTGCTTGACTCCACATCTTGATAGTCGATAGCTTCATCAAACTGGGAAAGCGTAAAATCCATCCGCCTGCCCCCGATCCGATTATAAAAATGCCACCCCTCCTCCAACGGGGTTTTTAAAATCTCTCCACCCAAAAGTTCATTCACTACCAGGGCTGTCACCCCGCACTGTCCTCGCGCCGGATAATCCGGACTGTACTTGGTGCTTGTGGATTTCGACCAGCTGGAAACCAATGCTTGGAGCAACCATTCTGGAGTCATTTTCATAACGGTTCCCCCTTTTTCTTGTGTTTCTGATGATTACAGCACGATGTTGATCCGATACTGTCTGGGTTCCTCAGGTCCCGGGTCGGTATGGCTGCCTTCGTTTCGTTGAAAGTGCATAGCAAAACCGGGTAACGTAAGGGACCCGGGCGAGACTTGCTTCTGTGAGTGCAAAGGCGAACCAAAAACCATCCCGCCCCTCCCTTTTCTCGCGGAAAATGAATGACCAGATAGGCCCTAGTCAGTCGTTGTTCTCAGATTGTTCATTACAAGTTACTCAGTTGTTCAATTTTTCCCAAAAAATGGTCCTCCATCCTGTTATAATGGTGTTAAAGCCACTGAAAAAGGAGGATTGTTCCATGCGCCAAACACAAAGCATGACATTGCTCCAGTGCTTAACGTTTGACCAAATCATTCAAATTTCGCGTGAGACAGACTCTTTTCAAGGTGAACGCATTTACTTTAACCAAGGCAAAATAACAGTAAACGCAAAAAGTTTTCTCAGTGTCAGTTGGCTTTTTATGAAACTTCGACCGGGAGATTCTTTTTCCCTGGTCATCGAAGGGCCATTGGCCAAGCAGACTCTCGATCAAGTCATCACCCAGCTTCTCCCCTTCGTCTATCCCCTTGATCGAAAGAAGTCCCATCCTCTTGAAATGGATGAGCTGGATACACATGAAAATTGGGGTACGTAAAGCCGATCCATGACCTTTTTTCACGATGAAAAGCCCCCTCCCGGGGGCTTCCATTGGTCTGTCCGTCAACGGACGTTTTTCCGAACTCCCCTGCCATCCCAAAGGCAGGTGGACCGGTGCTTCCCATGGCAACGGTGGGTATGCTTTCCTCTTTTGGCGACAGCAGTGGATCGTTTTCCCTTCGGACGTTTGGACATTTCCTCGTCCAAACCCATCCTCTCAATCATTTTCTGCACTCTGTTAACACCCAACATACATGATCACTCTCCTTTATTTTCTTTATATGAATTTGAGTTTAGGAGAGTATAATCACTTGTCTCGTTCCAATCTTCTACACCAAGAAATCGGGCACCGCACCCACATGTACCGAATGTCAAACTTCATGTGTTTGTTGGACAGCGACAGTACAGACCGGCAACTCTCTCTCCACTCTTGGTCGACAGGTTTATTCTTTCTGTCATTCATTAAAATCAACCAGTTGATGAATAGCCCCGCGGACGGTTCCCCGTTGGAATTGTCGACCCTGCGGGAAAATACGCATCGGCATTCCATATTTGGGACGCATATTTAGATTGGGTTCGATCTTGGTGTGATCCACCACGAACAGCCGGTACCGTTGTAGCAACATCGCCAGCACCACTTTCATCTCCTGCATCGCAAAAGCCCAACCCATACACATATGCGGTCCGGCACCGAACGGAAGAAATTCATACGGGGACCGTTTCAGTCCAGCCCAGCGCTTTGGATGAAAGCGATTCGGCTCCGGATACAACTCAGGCAACCGATGGGTAACAAACGGACTGTAAAAGATATTGGAGCCTTTAGGGAGAAAGAAGCCACCGAGAACGCAGGGAGAACCGGTAATCCGCATTCCGATGCTCGCAGGAGGAAGCAGACGCAAGCTCTCCTTCACCACTCCTTCCAGCAAAGGCAGTTGATTCAGTTTTTCCATGGTGGGGGAAGCACCCTGCAACGCACCATCTAGCTCATCAAGCAGATCAGCAAGGATATCCGGATGCTGACTGAGCAGAAATATCGTCCAGGTCAGCGCGTTTGATGTCGTCTCGTGTCCCGCGACAAACAACGTAAACGTGTGGCCGATGAGCTCATCGTCACTCAACACGGCTCCATCCTCATCCCGTGCCTGCACCAAAGCTGCCAACACATCGGTTGCACTTGGTTGGGATCGTTTTCGTTCAATCATGGAACGAACAGAAGTGTCCATTTGTTGATGCAACCAGCGCGAGTATGAAAACGGATGCCGATAAAACGTAAGTACATCCTCCTGCCGAGCAAGGCATTTGGTCCCGGTATCGCCTGTTGTGTCTGTTCATACGCATATTCATTTCGACACCCCCATGAATGTTATGAATTAAATCATTATTTATCATTCATAATATCGTATCACAATCTTTCGAGCAATATTTTTTTAATAAATTTTATTATTTAATTTCAAAACACTCACCTGATGAAATGAAATAGATATTCATGCTGTACACTAAAAAAACATAGGGGTTCATTTGTCCATATTTGTTCAAACGATTCCTTTTTCCACTCTCTCCAGAGCATATAACTTATAGATAGGGTGTTAATCTATTTGTTCTAGCAAGGGGTATGAATTCGTTTGATCCTCATTTATCCCATGAGCTTTGTTTTAGCCGTTTGGGGCTTTTATCTGTTAATCCACGGGGCGTCTCTCCCTCTTCTCATAAGCTTGGACACAAAAAGCAGCTCTCCCTAAAAGGAAGAGCCGCTTTTCTATTACTGGTACCTTTTTATGAAGCAATTACAGTCCAATCCCAATGAACAAATCAATGAACAACTCGATGTAGAGAGAAATGTTAAGCATGTTTTTTTCTCCTTTCTCTTAAATTTTTGTTTCGACTCATATTCTAGTGCTAGATTTATTATTTTTCAACAGATTCGACAAATTATTTCATCATTCTACATTATTTGAGAAAGATCACGACCCCTCCTCCAAACCGATCAGCGGGAACGTTTTCTCCATCCCCGACCGTTTAGAAGCATCATAGATTTCATAGCCCATCCCGCCGGATATCGGAAGGAACGTCAAACGGGCCCGGTAGTTTTCCACCGTAATCGTTCCATTTAATCGCTTCCCTCGAAGTCGGACGACAGCTTCTCCGGTTCGATCGGAAACTCCCACGTTCGTCACTTGAACGGGGATCTGCGCAAATAATGGAATGGTATGGGTTCCAATATCATAAGTACGCCGAATCTCCGTGGCTGGGTTGAGTGAAACATTTCCCCAAGAAAAATGGGGAGCAAACGGCTGGTACAGGAGGGGGAGGAACGCCACCTCGGTCTGTTGTGTACAGGAAAAGGTAAGCGATCCCTCCAGAGTGAGCAACCCCGGCACCGTTATATTAAACCGATGCTCCAGAGGAACCAGAGTCTGATAACTCTCGCTTGTCACCTGTATCGGCGGTGGGTTGCTCTCATATTCAAAGGCGTACCGCTTCATCAACTGTTCCACGCTCAGCCTGCCGTCCCGGGTGAACCGATATTCTTCCTCCGTGATCTCTACGGCCATGTTTCCGTCCACAAATACCGTTCCGGTCCAACATGCCCTTCCTCCATATACCAACCGACATCCGCCGGTACGCCCCTCAAAAACACCCCCCACCCGCTTCCATGTCAAATCCGGTTGAGCAACCATCGAAGCCACCTGCTCAGGATTCTGAAATCCCCCCGCATCACAAACGAACATCCCCCAATGACCAGCCGTGATTTGCTTGACTCTATAATGCAGTGTCCAAAGATAATACTTGCCTGGTACCATCTCTGGAATCTCGCTTTGCGTATGGACGACTTGGTTGTTGGCTGTCATTTTCATGGACGTGTTTCCGAACACGGCATACTCATCACTAAACATACGTGTGTCAGACTCCTCATGGTTTACCCGATTCGATGGAACCGGCGCTCCCGGTTTCCCCTCGTATCTCCCATCCAATCCAAAAACACTTCCCGGCGACCGATCGTATCGGAGGAATTTTATCGACGGATCCCGCATGGTTTCAATCGGACCCTTGACCTGTAGCTTTGCCGCCTCCAAAATCATGTTCCCGAACCAGGTGACGGCACGTGTCATCTCCGCACTGTCCCGTGTTTGCCCCACCAGCCCGTTGGTAAACTCCGGCAGGACGGAATGGATCTGGTGTTTCTCGGCTATATAGTTGGTAAGAGCAGGCAGGCTGGAGGTTCCCCACACCATTCGCTCTCCTTCTTTAACCATCGATCGGATAACCCGAAGATACGGCAGGTTGTTTTGTTTCGCAAAACGCGGCATAAACAGGACATACTCCGCTTGAACGGAGACAATGGTATGAAAGTCCAGATACCCCACCGTATGGGGTGCTACCTCCTGGAACAAAGCGTGTATGGCTTTGGCCTCTGCCTCGGACAGGGGTTCCGGTCCTTTATAGTTGGTATCCCCCGGTTGGGTGGCGGAATAGCTTTCCCAGTTGTACGGAAAGTTCCGGTTGAGATCCACCCAATTCACATTTTGCCGTTTGGATTCATGAAATCCCCAAGGGTTGACGATCGGCACTGTCACCAGGCGAATATTTTTCCGGAGGTGGGAAAGCGCCGGACAACAGTGCCAATCCCGTACCAGTAACTCCAAGAACTGAGCTAGGGCGTAAAATCCCGTGTATTCGTTCCCGTGAAGACATGCCGTGATAACAATCGTTTTTTCATAATGCGGCGGTGTAAAATCGTACCGCCAGATTTCCCAGTGGTTAGAAGTATCGGGCCCCAGGCTACGCTTGGTGACATAGGCCGGATCGCATTCCATCAGCGGTTCCAGGTACGCCCGTAAGTTTGCTTCCGGATCATAAGTATCGGGCGTTTTTCCTTCTCCCGGGCGTGCCCCCGGCATGGTGGGCGGTTTCCAAAAGGCGTGATAAGCGGACATTTGGCTGACCCCATCCCCAGAGGAATCGCACTTGTCTTTCTCGTCCCCTGCCCGGCGAAATACACGTTGGACTCTTTGCTTGATACTAGCAATCTTCCAAATGGCCTTTTTCACTCCAATCCGGCTCTGTCGCAGCTTTTGGGACAATTTCACCCCTCCTATAACAGGTTATTGAACCAAGCGTGATAATAGAGAACAAGCCGTTCTCCCTAAAATAGAAACCATAGGCTTTCGTGACGATCACCGGCGATGCTGCTTGGGTAAGGGACCATGCGGGAATACATTATATTCTCCGGAACCGTTAAAAAACCAAAACGATCCGATTGATGACTCATGATCCGCCCAACTATCAAAAGACGACCACTACTCAGCAGGAAGAAGAATTATCGCATATTCCTTGACAGGAATATTCCCTATAGGTTATATTGAAGTCATGAAAGACGCTTTAAGTGCTCTTGCCGAACCCAATCGTTTACACATGGTCGAACTCCTGCGAGAAGGACCACTCACTGTGGGGGAAATAGCTGATCGACTGAAGCTTCGTCAACCGCAGGTTTCTAAACATCTCCGAGTCCTTCACGATGCCGGGCTTGTCGAGGTGCAGCCGATCGCCAACCGACGAATCTACAAGTTGCGACCCCAGCCGCTCCAAGAGCTGGACACTTGGCTGGAATCCTTTCGCCATGTCTGGGAAGAACGATTCGATCAGCTGGACGATTATCTGCACAAACTGCAAGAGAAGGAAAAGAAGACGGACGAGAGTTCGTGAACGACCGATTTTTCTTGTGAAGGGAGGGTCGTTTCGCTCTATTTGGTTCAATATTCAAAAGAGTCGGGAGGGTTTCCTATGTTCAATCATCATGAACCAACGAATAGGTAGAAACGGGAGATCGTCGTCAGCCGCGTTTTCGATGCGACGCAAGAGTCCGTGTTTCATGCGTGGACTGAATCAAAACATATCGGGCAATGGTGGGGGCCGTAAGGCTTCACGACCACTACGTATGAAATGGATTTTAGATCGGGAGGCACATGGCGGTTCACCATGCACGGCCCGGATGGCGTTGATTATAAAAATAAAAATCGTCTATACCGAGATTGTAAAACCGGAACGTCTCGTCTATAATCAGGGTTCGGAAGAAGATCCCGAGCAATTTCAAGTGACGGTCACTTTCGCCGAGCATGGGGGCAGGACGGAACTCACCATGCGAATGCGATTTAAGACAGCCGCAGAACGAGATCAGGCGATTGAGTTTGGAGCGATCAAGGGAGGAAAACAAACCCTGGATCGCCTTGCCGAGTACTTAAGATGATTCTCGATTCTCCATCGGGGAAAGTCCTTCGGATTCTTTTGAAACGATATGTAGGAGGAATGAAAATGTCCCATAACGACAAAACAAACGAAGTTCCGTATGTGATAACGCGGACTTTTGATGCGCCACGAAAGCTCGTTTTCAAAGCTTTTACCGAATCTGAGCACCTGCAGCATTGGTGGGGGCCCAAAGGATGGACACTTGAGATTTCTGAGTTTGATTTCCGTCCGGGTGGCGCCTTTCACTATAGCCAGCGATCTGCGGACGGCCAAAAAATGTGGGGCAAATTTGTTTACCGCGAAATCGGTGAACCGGAAAAGCTTATCTATACGAGTTCTTTTTCTGATGAGGCGGGCAACACGGTCCGGGCTCCCTTTAGCCAAACCTGGCCGCTGGAAATCTTGAATACCTTGACCTTCACCGAGCAGGAAGACAAGACGATCCTCACCATGCACATGGCTCCCCTGTCCGCGACGGAGGAGGAACGCAAAACCTTTGAGGCCATGCGTCCGCAAGTTCAACAAGGCTTTGCTGGGACCCTTGACCAACTCGCTGCTTATCTGTCAAAAGCGAATTGAACAAAAGTAACTTTCATATAAAAAAGAAGGCCGCCCTTCCAACTTGAACCGTAAAGGGCGGCCTTTTTAGACTATACTTCTACTTTGTTCATCAGGATTTGCTGGATCATAGCCGTGTTGGTTGTTAGATGTGGCGGAACCAACAAATCCATATGCCCTCCTGATCCTTGGTAATGGTGAAATCGAGGGGTCATCGCCTCCCAATCCATCACCTTCTCACTTCCGCCTTCCGATTGGACGACATGAATAGAGGCTTCTACCCCGCCATCATTGATCACCCGATTGAAATAGCGGAGATAGTTCTCCACTTTTTCGAGAAACGCTTCCTTGGTACCAACGGATAAATCCTTCCGTAACTGATGTTGAAGAAACGTTTCCACGGCTTCTTCAGCCTGTCTCTTCACTTCCTCATCTGTTGAGAAGAGGATGTTTGTTCTCGGCACTCCATCCAGCAGAATCAAATCCGAAACTTCATGCCCTTCGCTTTCCATTTTTTTGGCCACTTCAAAAGCGAGCGAACAGCCGGCCGAATAGCCGAGCAATCGATAAGGTCCTTCTTTTTGCATCTGGATGATCTGATCCCTGTATTTTTGCAATCGGTCGTCATCTTCGATAAAATCCAGACCCACCACTGTGTGTGTATCCAGCTCCTGAGCCATCCTTGAAAATACGGCGCTGTACCCAGCAATCGGTGGAAAACAGAATAGATTTGCCCCGGTATTCTTATTTAGCAAGGGTACGGCAGAGGAGTCGTCTGCCGACGTTGACAGGTAGGCAGCCAGCTCTCGAACGGTCCGATGGGTAAACATCACGGATACCTGTACACGCCGGTGAAGGACTTCATCGATGCGGCTGATCAGCGAAATTGCTTTTAACGAGTGGCCGCCGATCGCAAAGAAATCATCGGTGACACCGATGGAATCCACTCCTAATACTTCCTCCCATATGGCGGTCAACTGTTTCTCCAAAGGAGTGGCCGGAGCTACGTATTCATACTGCACATGGGAAACATCCGGTTTTGGCAGTTTGCTGCGATCCACTTTGCCATTGGGATTTAGAGGGATTTCCTCGAGCTGGATGATGAAGGACGGCAGCATATACCGGGGCAGTTTTTGACTGATATCGCTTTTCAGTTCGTCTGGGGTTACAGAACCCGCTGTGACGACATAGGCACACAGATCCACTTCATTCTGCTCGTCCGTCCACTCTCGCACCACGGCGTCTTTTACTTTTGAATGCTCCAAGAGGACGGATTCAATCTCGCTGGGTTCGATTCGGTAACCGCGCACTTTGACTTGGTGATCGATTCGACCCAGAAATTCGATATTTCCGTCTGATCGATAACGAGCCAAATCCCCCGTGCGGTACATGCGCTCTTCAGGAATAAAGGGATGGGGAATAAATCGCTCAGCGGTCTGTTCCGGCCGTCCCAGATAGCCCCTCGCTACACTCTCCCCCGAGATATAGATTTCCCCCACCACGCCTTGCGGCTGCAATTGTAGATTTTCGTTTAACAAATAGATTTTCGTATTCGCAATGGGTTTTCCGATGGGGGGATGTTCCTCCCGTTCCGTTTCCGAAGAAAGGGTGTACGTGGTTACCACATGCGTTTCCGACGGACCGTAGTGATTGTGCAGCTGGACATGACTTTGACGGATATAACGCTGCAACGGTGCAGAAACCACCAGCTGCTCACCGGCTGTAATCACATGTTGAACCGACGGCGGCAATCGATCCACCGACTGGAATACGGTTTTTACATATGAAACCGGCCAGAAGAGAATCGAAATCGATTTCTCTTCGATATATCGCAGCAACGATTGGATATCCTGTTTCATTTGATTTTCTATGACATATAAACATCCGCCGGAAATGAGTGTCGAGAAAATTTCTTGGAAGCTCACATCGAAGCTGATGGTATGAAATTGCAACACCTCTCCATTAAAAGGAATGGAGGTATGAAAGATTTGATCGTGCAGCAAATTCAAAAGCTGGCGATGCTCCATCATTACACCTTTTGGTTGACCTGTCGTCCCTGAAGTATAGATGACATAAGCCAGGTTCCTGTCCGAAGTGATCATGGGCGGGTTAGAGGATTCCAGATCGCTGCATGCCACGTGTTTGACGTCGATCCACTCTTGGACGGATGGCCCTCTTGCTCCTTTTAACCGATTCATCACCGCATCGTCGCTGATCACCCTCTGTGCTCCGCTGTCAGACAGCATGAATTGAATCCGGTCGTCGGGATAGTCGGGATCAATAGGAACATAAGCTCCACCCGCCTTCAAAATCCCCAACATCCCCACAACCATCTCCAGTGAACGTTCCACCAGCAGCCCGACGCGGTCATCCGGCCCCACTCCGCGCTGACGCAACAGATGCGCCAAACGATTGGCCTGATGATTCAACTCTCGGTAAGTCAGTTGCTTTTCTTTGAACACCACAGCGGTTTGATGGGGTGTCTGTTCCGCCTGTTTTTCAAACAACCCCTGTATCGTCTTTTCTTTCAGGCGGTTCACCTTCGTGGTATCGTTCCATTCCACCAGCAGCCGGTGCTTCTCTTGGTCTGTCAGCATCTGAACTTCAGCGATCCGCTTGTCCGTATGATGAACCATATCCCGAACAATCTGCACAAAGTGTTGCATCATGCGTTGAATCGTTTCCCGCTTAAACAAAGAAGTGGCATACTCCATCCGACACTCGATTCGGTTCTGTGTCTCTGTTGCAAATAATAAGAGGTCAAACTTCGAGTTCGCGTAATCCAGTTCATAGGCTGATACGTTCATCCCCTCCAACTGAAGAACATCCCGACCAAAACTTTGAAAGGTGATCATGGCTTGAAACAACGGATTTCGCCCGAGATCCCGCTGGAGGGAAAGCTTTTCTACCAACACCTCAAAGGGATAGTCCGCATGATCATAAGCGGCTAGCGCTCTTTCTTTTACTTCCCGAATAAAATCGATCCATCTCTTCTGTCCCTCCGGCCGGTTGCGCAATGCAAGGGTATTCACAAACATGCCTACAACGGATTCCACGTCTGCATGGGGCCGGCCGACGACGGGAGAGGCGACGATCACATCGGATTGATTCGTATAGTTGTGAAGCAGGACATTATACGCCGCCAGCAATAGCATGTAGACCGTTGTTTCCGTTTCCGCGGCCAATCGTTTTAACGATTGGGTTAATTCTTGCTCCAATACAAAGGGTACATGACTCCCTTTAAAGGTTTGTCTCTCTGGACGGACATAATCGGTCGGCAAATCCAAAACGGGAATCTCACCCGCAAAGGTGTTTAACCAATAGGATTCTTGACGTTTACATGCGTCTGATTTCATCCACTCTTGCTGCCAAACGGAAAAGTCCTTGTATTGAATGGGCAGTTCGGGTAACGACTCCCCTTGATAGAGCATGGAAAGATCATGCAGGAGCAAATCAACGGATACGCCATCTGCGATAATATGATGCAGATCGATCAAAAGCAGATGCTGATCCGGCTCCAACTGAATCAGCCCTGCACGAAACAGCGGAGCTTGATAGAGAGAAAAGGGCTGAATCAACTGATTCACCTGATGTTTTAATTTGTCTTTTGTTGCTTGGTGAACAGGCAGCCGGAAGTCAACCGCTGCATGAACCCTTTGAACCGGCTCCCCATCCACCACTTCAAAAGAGGTTCGAAGCGATTCATGGCGTCGGATAAGCGCTTGGAAGGCTTGCTCCAATCGGACCCGATCCAGGGATCCTTCCAGCATCAGCCCGCCGGACATATGATAGTGCGTCGATGTCGGATCCAGCTGCTGCAAGATATACATTCGTTTTTGTGCGGAAGAGACGGGATAAAACGCCTGAGCGGGAACGGGCTGTATCGAATGAAACGCGGCTGTATTTTGATCCTGCAAATAGACCGCCATCTGCCGGATGGTGGGATGGTCAAATAGGATCCGAACCGACACCTCCATCTCCAGCTTTTTATGGATGATCGCCATCAGTTGAATCGCTTTTAACGAGTGTCCGCCAATCTGAAAAAAATCATCTGTTACACCAATCGGCTTGACACCCAGCATATCTTCCCATATTTTGGCCAACTGCTTTTCCAGCTGGGTAGCCGGCGGTACATATTCGTCTCCTTTCACCGACTCCACCGGTTTGGGTAAAGCGCTTCGATCCACTTTTCCGTTTGAGGTGAAAGGGATTTCGTCCAGTTCCAGGATGAATGAAGGGATCATGAATGCGGGCAGCTTTTGGCTTAGATACTCCTTCAGCTCGTGACCGGGTACGGATGGATCCAATGTCACATAGGCGGCGAGATAACTTTCTCCTTGTTCGTCGCTCCAATCCCGCACGGTTGCACCAGTTACGTTCGTATGCATGAGGAGAACGGATTCGATCTCCCCGGGTTCAATCCGATACCCGCGCACTTTCACTTGCTGGTCGATCCGCCCCAAAAACGCAAGATTGCCGTCCGGCAAATAGGTTACGAGATCCCCTGTCCGATACAGCCGCTCTCCCGGAACAAATGGATTGGAGATAAACGTTTCCGCAGTCAAGTCCGGTTGTCCGAGATAGCCGCGGGCCAGCCCCGCCCCGCCAATGCACAGCTCTCCCGGAACACCGACCGGCTGCAGTTGCAAGTGTTGATTGACAATGTAAACCTGCACGTTGGCATTGGGCTTTCCAATCGGGACAATGGAATCCCGGCGGCTGTCGTCTGCTCTCCACATGGTGGCGGATACGGTTGTTTCGGTGGGCCCATAGGAATGAATACAACGCTCCTTCCACCTCTCCACCAAGGAACGGGGGGCCAACGATCCCCCCACAATCAAATGACGAAGAGAAGAGGATACTTCACCGCTCAACTGCTTCGCATAAGAGGAAGGTAAATGAAGAACCGTCAGCCGATTTCGTTGAATATAGTCCTCCAGTTTCCCCACATCATAGATCAGTTCGGGAGTTATCAAATAAAGACCGGCTCCGGTAAGGAGGCTCATCCCGATTTCTTCCACCGACACATCAAACGAAATGCTGGCAAATTGCCCGATCCGATCCTCTTCTTGAATGTCCAACTGTGTGATCCGATGGGTTAAAAAGTTGATCACACTCCGGTGTTCCACCATCACCCCTTTGGGCCGTCCGGTCGTTCCCGAGGTAACCATCACATAGGCCAAGTCTGTCGACCGGCTGATCGGGGGCAGGTTGGCAGCATCCCCGCCCGTTTCCTTTACGGCTTGGACATCCAGCCATTCGATGGATCCGAACGGGGCTTTGTCGAGCTTTGCCAGAATCCCCGGTTGGCTCAGAATCCGCTTCACTCCACTATCCGTCGCCATCATTTGCAGCCGTTCCACCGGATATTGGGGATCCAGCGGCACATAGGCTCCGCCTGCTTTTAAAATCGCCAGGATCCCCACGATCCCATCGATGGATCGCTCCATCATCAACCCCACCCGCTCATCCGGCCTCGTTCCGCTTCGGCTCAACACATGCGCCAACCGATTGGCTTGCTCATTCAGCTCTCGATAGGTGAGGTTTTCTTCCTTGCACACCACGGCTGTGCGATTCGGGGTTTTTAACGCTTGTTCTTCAAACCAGCGGTGAATCGTTTTTTCTTTCGGATACTCCGCGTAAGTGTCGTTCCACGTGACGAGCAACTGTTGTTTCTCCCATTCATCGACGATCTCGATCTGTTGAACCGATATTTCGGGTTGCGCCAACACGGTTTGCGCCACTTGCTTCAGGTGATTTTCAATACGAAGAATCCATGTTGGCTCAAATACGGCGGCATCGTAGGTCAATTTCACCTGGATGGATCGTCCAGGCATCACAGCGATGGACAGGGGATAATTGGTCCGCTCAAAGCAGTTTACATCACGAATGTGGATCTCTTGTCCCTCACTTTGGAATAGGTGCACCACTTCTTGGTCCAGAGGGTAATTTTCAAAAACAAGGAGATGATCAAACAACGCTTCTTTATGAACACTTTGTTTTTGAACTTCATAGAGCGGGCAATGACCGTACATTTCTGATTGCAGGGCTTGCTTTTGCATCGTTCGTACCAGCGCTGCAAATGAGCCGGAACTGCTTTTGATTCGAACGGGAACGGTATTGATAAAGAGGCCGACCATCTTTTCCATTCCGTCGATCGCTGCCGATCTTCCGGAATGAACCGCTCCAAAGACCACATCCTCCTGGTTCGCATAGCGTTGCAATAAAACGGCCCAAAGGGCTTGAAACGTGGTATTGAGAGTGACGTGATGCTGTTTGCTGAACTGGATCAACGCTTGGGTCATCTCTTCACTGATGGCAAACGTGCACTCCCGATATGCTTCCTGTCCTTCGAGCCGGTTTTGTTTCCTCGGCAAGCATGCGCGCTCTTCATATCCCGCCAGGTACTCTCTCCAATAACTCAAAGAGTCGATGGGATCCCGCTCTTCCAGCCATTCGATAAACGCTTGATAGGGTTTTATTTCTTCCAAGCGCAAGGGTTGATTCTGTTGGATCCGTGAATAGATGGCAAATAACTCTCTGATGAGATTTCCTACACTCCAACCATCCAAGAGAATATGGTGAAAGCTCCAAACGACAGTAACCTCCTTCACTCCCCGTTTAAACAGGGCAAAGCGCATTAAGCTGTCTTTTTGCAAATCAAAGCTTTGTCGTCGATCTTCTTGCTGATAGGACAGAATGGCCGATTGGGACTCTTCTGCAGATAGATGGGATAGATCCTTCACATGGACGGGCACTTCCCGGCTGGTTAGTACCACTTGTTTTGGCTTTTCTATTTTTTGATAGAAAAAAGCCGTCCGCAGAATCTCATGCCGTTGCACCAACCGTTGAATACTCTCTTTAAAAGCGGATACATCCATATTCCCTTCTATGGAAAAGGTCATTTGTTGAAAATAGGTCGCCGTGTTTTCATGCAAGAGAAAATGGTATAACATCCCCTCTTGCATCGGTGATAAATTATAAACCTTTTCGATCTTGACTTGCTTCGACATGAAAACCACACTCCTTATCAGAGCTGTTTCAATTGGCTGTCGATGAAAAATCGCGCGTGATGCGTTTAGCTCTCAAGTACGCTTCTCATATACTCCAAGTCTTCCAACGAAAGGTCTTTATCGCCCACATCACTCGGCGTGGCTTCCGTTTCAGACTTTTCAAGGCAGTGTTTGATCAATCGATCCAAGTTTTGCTTTAGATGCTGAGCCAGCCCCATCATCGTCTCTTGGTCGTATTCCTTGCAGCTGTAGCCGATTTGGAGTGTGAATTTCCCGTCAAAAACGAGACCGTTTAGATCGATGGCGTGCGTTCGCCTCCTATGCGGATTGGCTAACCGACCCGTTTTCAATGTAGAAATCTGAAAGGTTCGATGAGCCTCTCCACTTTGCCCAAACTGTCCCAGATAGTTAAATGCAATTTCCGGATGGAAGGCAGCAAGGTGGGCGGGTCGCATTTCCGGACGACTCAAGTATTTCAACATGCCGTATCCGATCCCGCGATGGGGAATCCTGCGCAAGGTTTCCTTTACGTTTTTAATGCTGCGGGATAAACGATCATCAATCGCCTCTTCCCCATCCTCATCATCAAAACCCAGAACAACCGGATAACAGCTGGTAAACCATCCAACCGTCCGATGCAGGCTGATCGATTCGATCATCTCTTCGCGGCCATGCCCCTCCAATACGATGCCGACGTGATCGGTACGGCTCCAATCCTTCACCGTCAATCCGACTGCCGCAAGCAAAATATCATTGATCTCCGTGTTATACGCGTGATGGATTTGAGTCAACAGTTGCGTCGTCTGCTCTTCGGAGAGGGTTACTTCGACTTGACCGCTGTCTCCCATCAATCGTTCTTTTACTTCCCGGTCCTTTGGCAGGGGGGTCAATTCGGTCTGACACAGCCTTTCCCAATACGGGATCTCTTTTTTTATCTTGGAGCTGTTTGCAGCCTCCTGTAATCCGTGCGCCCACGTCAAAAAAGCGTCCGTCTTTTTGGGAAACCGGATCGGCTGCTGTTTCACCGCTTGCTGATAGCCGCTCTCAAAGTCCTCCAATAAGATCCGCCACGAAACACCATCCACAACCAAATGATGAATCACAAACAGGATATAGTCTCCTTCATCTGTCTGAAACAACCCCACGTTGATCAGCAAACCCTTGGTGATATCCAGGCTTCTTTGCATCTGATCGGCTAATTTTTCGATTTGACTTTGCGCATCCTTCTGATACCGCAAGTCAAATGTATGAAGCTGAAAGGAGCTCTCCTCCAGCCCGCGGTTGATCTGAACCCATCGATCCTGCTCCTTCCGATAGATCATTCGCAGGGCATCATGATGCTCGATCAGTTTTGTTAACACCTGATGCACCACATCGGTTTGCAGATGAGCGTCGCAATAGAGGAGAACAGACTGGTTAAAATGATTCACATGCGGCCCCGCATGGGCAAAAAACTCCTCTTGAATGGGGGTCAGAGGCACGGTTCCCTTCACGAGGCCTTGATTGGCATCGGGCTTTTTGTGCCTGATATAGGGAATCACTTGTTGGATCGTCGGTGCACGAAAAAGATCGTTTACACGCAACAGACAATCTTCTTTTTGCAACTCGGCCGCCACCTGAATCGCTTTGATCGAATCCCCGCCCAATTCAAAAAAGTGATGGGTGACTCCGATTTTTTGAACACCTAACACTCGCTTCCAAATTCGAACCAGCTTCTCCTCCATCTCGGTAACCGGCGCCGCATATTCTGCTTGCAGCTCCCATCCATCCGGTTTCGGCAGACGGTGTTTATCGACTTTTCCATTGGGTGTAAGAGGAATGGCGTCCACCGTCATTACAAAGGACGGGATCATATAGTCGGGCAGTTTTCGACCCAGGTAACTTTTCACTTCGCCGCCGGATAGGGGTTCGTCCACTGCGACGTAGGCACATAAATCCGCCTCGTCCCGTCCTTCTCTCCAATTTTGTACGGTCGCATCCGTTACCTTGGGGTGACGGATCAAAACCGATTCAATCTCACCCAATTCAATTCGGTGTCCCCGCACCTTCACCTGATGATCGGTCCGACCCAAAAATTCAATATTGCCGTCGGGCAGATAGCGAGCCAAGTCTCCTGTGCGATAGATGCGCTCCCCGGGTCGAAACGGGTTCGGGATGAACGCCTCGGCTGTCTGTTCCGGCTTGCCGAGATACCCTCTCGCAAGCCCGGCTCCACCAATACACAACTCTCCTGGAATGCCAATGGGTTGTATCTGTAGATGTTCATCTACGATGTAGATGGGTGAATGGGAGATCGGTTTTCCCACCGGAGCCACGGTCACACTCTCTTCGTCTGCCGGCTCCCATACCGTGGCACACACCGTCGCTTCGGTGGGGCCATACGCATTGATGTAGATATCCTTCCATTTCTCCACTAAAGAGGGGGAGCTGGCAGAGCCGCCCACCATGATTTTTCGAAGGGTTTTCATCTGTCGACGGTCCAGATGGCTTAAGTAAGTGGGAGGAAGTAACAGCATACTCAGCCGGTGCCGGTTCACGTAGCGTTCAAAGTGCAGGGGATCTGCGATCACATCCTGTGGAATGATGTGCAGGCATGCCCCCGACAACAGGCTGACCCCCATTTCCCAAACGGCTGCATCAAAGGAAAGGCTGGCAAATTGCCCCACTCGATCCTGCTCTTGAATCGACCACTCGTTTTGAAAATGGTCTATAAGATGGATCACACTTCGATGCTCGACCATCACCCCCTTGGGCTGACCAGTCGTTCCGGAAGTATAAATGACATACGCCAAATCAGAGGGCCGGTTCACCACCGTCGGATTGGAAGAATCTTTTTCTGCGGCGGCAATCTCCTCCACATCCAACCATTCTTTGATCCAGTCTTCTCCATCCGGGATCGTTTCCACAACGGAAGCCTGACTGAGGATCATCTCCGCTCCGCTGTCTTCCCACATATATCGAAGCCGTTCGACGGGATACGAAGGGTCCATCGGGACATAAGCGCCACCGGCCTTTAAAATCCCTAAAATCCCCGCCACCGCATTTCCTGAACGCGCCATCAGCAGCCCTACCCGGTCATCCGGCTTCACTCCACGCCGTCGAAGAGCATGTGCCAGCCGATTGGCTCGTTCATTCAACTGTTGGTACGTCCATTTCTCTTCCTGACATACCACCGCTACATGAGTCGGCGTTTTCGCCGCTTGTTCCTCAAAATGTTCATGGATGGTTTTTTCCACGGAATCCGGGATGGCGGGCGGGTTCCACTCTACAAGCAGCTGAACCTTCTCTTGATCCGTCAGCATGTCGACTTCTTGGACGGTCTTTTCCGGGCAGGCCGCTATTTCTTTTACAATCTGCTCAAAGTGTTGTTTCAACCGTCGAATCGTCTCTCGGTTAAACAGGGAAGTGGCATACTCCAGATGACCCCAAATCTGCCCGTTCTCCTCTCGGGTCACCATGGAAAGGTCGAACTTGGAAACCGCATAGTCCAGTTCATAGGGGTTGACTTGCACACCGTCGAAGCGTAACAAGCCGCTGCCGAAATCCTGCATTGTAAACATCGCTTGGAACAGGGGATTGCGACTGGTGTCTCGGGCGAGGGAGAGCTTCTCCACCAGCATTTCAAAGGGGTAATCCGCATGATCATAAGCGGCAAGCGCCTCCCGTTTCACCTCTTGCACAAAATCAATGACGCGCTTGTCCCCTTCCGGACGGCTGCGAATCGCCAAGGTATTCACAAACATCCCCATCACAGACTGAACATCTGCATGGGATCGGCCGGCGACCGGGGTTCCCACAATCACTTCTGACTGCTTCGAATATTTATGGAGCAAGAGAAAATAAGCGGCCAAGAGCAGCATGTACAAGGTCGTGCCGGTTTTTTCCGCCAGCTTTTTCAATGACTTTGTCAGCGTTTCATTCAAGACAAAGTCTAGACGGCTTCCGACAAAGTTCTGTACTTCCGGGCGAAACGAATCGGTCGGTAACTCCAAAACAGGAATCTCATTTCCAAAAGATTTCAGCCAGTATGTTTCCTGGCGATGAAAGTCGTCCGACCGGATCCACTCTTGTTGCCACACAGCAAAATCTTTGTATTGAATCCGAAGATCCGGCAGCGTCTCTCCTCCGTAGAGCTTTGACAAATCGGATAACATGACATCGGTGGATACCCCGTCTGTAATAATGTGGTGAAGATCGATCAGCAGCAGATGTTTGTGTGCCTCCAGCTGGATCATTTCAACGCGAAACAGAGGAGCTTGATCCAAGGAAAACGGGCGTACAAACTGCTTGATCCTGTTTTTGACTTCTCTTTCGGTACTCGATCGTATCGATAATGAAAAGGAAACTTCAGAGTGAATCTTTTGCACAGGCTCTCCTTCCACCCACTCAAAAGAGGTGCGAAGCGATTCATGGCGTTTCATCAATTGTTGAATGGCTTGCTCCAAGCGCTTGATGTCTAATGCGCCTTCCATGACAACCGCTCCAGGCAGATTGTAATGGATCGCGTCTGGTTCCATTTTCTGAAGAACAAACATTCGCTTTTGAGCGGAGGAGACCGGATAGCAGGTTTGAACCGGAGCGGGTTGAATCGGTTGAAATGAAGTCCGCTTGTTTTCCTCCAGACAAATAGCCAATTGTCGAATCGTAGGATGCTCAAAAATCGCGTGAACAGGCAGTTCCACCTGCAGTTTTTGGTGAATGATCGACAGCAATTGAATCACTTTCAAGGAGTGGCCGCCGATCTGAAAGAAATGGTCGGTGACACCGATGGGTTCGATCCCCAATACTTGCTTCCAAATTCCCGTCAGCTGTTTTTCCATCTCTGTCGCAGGCGGCACATACTCCGCTTGACGCTCGGATCGCTCCGGTGCTGGCAAGGCCGGTCGATCGACTTTCCCATTGGGCGTAATGGGAATGGCATCGATCGCTAGGATAAAGGAAGGAATCATGTAATCAGGCAGCTTCCGCCGCAGATGCGCCTCTAACTCGTCCCTGGATCCCGATTCATTCCATACCACATAGGCACATAAATGAGTCTCCCCTCGATCGTCTTTCCAATCGCAAACGACCCCGTCATTTACCTGGGGATGCTCCAATAGAACCGCTTCAATCTCTCCCGGCTCCACCCGATAGCCTCGGATGTTTGCCTGATGGTCCATCCGCCCTAAAAACTGGATGTTTCCATCGGGCAAGTAACGGGCCAGGTCACCCGTTCGATACATCCGTTCCCCCGGAACAAAGGGATTGGGAACAAAGGCTTCTGCTGTCCGTTCCGGGTTGCCAAGATAGCCTCTGCTGACACTATCGCCGGAAATATGAACCTCTCCCTCCGCCCCCTGCGGTTGCAGCTGCCCGCTTCGATGCAGGATATAAATGTTTGTGTTTGCTATCGGTTTCCCAATGGGGGGAGGTTCGACGCGATCTTGACCCGATGAAAGTCGATAGGTTGTGACCACATGGGTTTCTGTTGGGCCGTAATGATTATGTACGTGTACTTCCCCTTGACGAATGCACCGTTGCAGGGCAGGAGGAACAACCAGCTGTTCACCCGCTGTAATCACATGCTGGATGGACCGCGGCAATCGGTTCGTCAATTGAAACACCGCTTTTACATACGAAACCGGCCAAAAGACGATGGAAATTCGGTGATCTTCGATATAGGCCAATAACCGATCGATGTGTTGTTTCATTTGGTTCTCTGCGATCAACAGGGTACCGCCGGACAACAGGGCTGAAAAAATCTCCTGAAAACTCACATCAAAGCTGATGGAGCTGAACTGTAACACGTTTTCATCAAAGGGGATCTCGTGACGTGAAAGCTGATCGTGTAATAAGTTCACCAAGGAACGATGTTCCATCATCACCCCTTTGGGCCGTCCGGTCGTTCCCGAGGTATACATCACATAGGCCAAGTCTGTCGACCGGCTGACCGGGGGCAGGTTGTCGACGTCCCCGCCCGTTTCCTTTAAGGCTTGGACATCCAGCCATTCGACGGATCCGAACGGGGCTTTGTCGAGCTTTGCCAAAATCCCAGATTGGCTCAGAATCCGCTTCGCTCCACTATCTGCCGCCATCATTTGCAGCCGTTCCACCGGATATTGGGGATCCAGCGGCACATAGGCTCCGCCAGCTTTTAAAATGGCCAGGATCCCCACGATCCCATCGATGGATCGCTCCATCATCAGCCCTACCCGCTCATCCGGCCTCGTTCCGCTTCGGCGCAACACATGGGCCAACCGATTGGCTTGCTCATTCAGCTCTCGATAGGTGAGTCTTTCTTCCTTGAACACCACGGCTGTGCGATTCGGGGTTTTTAACGCTTGTTCTTCAAACCAGCGGTGAATCGTTTTTTCTTTCGGATACGCTGCATCCGTGTCATTGGATTTCTTCAACAGCTGCTGTTTCTCAGACTCTGTCAGGATGTCGATCTGATGGATGGAAATTTGGGACTCGGTCAATACGGTTTGAACCGCTTTTTTAAAATGATCCCCGATCCGGCCGATCCATCCGCAGTCGTTTAACGACTCATGATATTTCAAACGAATGTCCAATGACTTGCCCGGATTCACGGAAATCGTCAATGGGTAATTGGTTTGCTCAAAGCTTGTGACATCCCGGATGACCATCTGTCTCTGATCGGAAAGCAGACTCTCTTCTTCTTGATTCAACGGATGATTTTCAAAAACAACGATATGATCAAACAACTTTTTCTGTACTTGTTGTTCCTGAATTTCATAAAGCGGACAATATCCATGTTCTTCTGAGACCAAAAGCTGTTGCTGCAGTTCCCTGGCCCATTCGATAAAGGAACCGTCCCGTTTGGTCATCCGAACAGGGACGGTATTGATAAACAGACCCACCATCTTTTCGATCCCCTGAATGGATGCGGACCTGCCGGAAATGACCGTACCAAAAACAACATCCTCTTGATTGGTGTATCGTTGCAACAGCACACCCCAAACCGCTTGGACAAGGGTATTGACGGTTACTTGATGTTTTTTGCTAAAATCGATAAGCCGCGCGGTGACTTCTTTCCCCAGGGAAAAGCGAATCGTTTGGTAACGATCCTCCCTGTCGGTCGGTTTCGATTTCATCGGCAGCCATGGGCGATACTGATAACCTCGCAAATAGTTCTTCCAATGATGCAAGGATTTTTCCTTATCCTGTGCATTTAACCATTGAATAAATTCGTGATAAGGCTTTGCTCTCGCTAATAAAGGCGGTTGCTGACCCTGAAGAGAGGAGTAGATCTGAAACCATTCATCCATGAGAATCCCGATACTCCATCCATCCAACAACATGTGATGATAGCTCCAGACCATTCGAAAATCCTGAACCCCTCTTTTAAACACCGCAAAGCGCATCAGTCCGCCTTTACGTAAGTTGAAACCGGTTTTTCTATCTTTTAATAAAAAAGATTGAAGCGCATCCTGAAATTCGTGGTCGCTGTGATCGGAGAAATCCTCATAATGGACAGCGGCTTTTCGCTGATTGAGCACCACTTGCTGCGGTTTCTTCAGCTTTTGATAGACGAAGTTTGTACGAAGAATATCGTGTCTTTGCAGCAGTTGTTGGACGCTCTGTTCAAAAACTTGCAGATTTAGATCCCCTCGTATCGAAAACGCCGCCTGTTGAAAGTACATCTCCGTGTTTTCCTGCAGGAGGGAATGATACAGCATTCCCTCTTGCAGGGGGGATAGAGGATAAACCTTTTCAACCTTCGCCATCACCAATCACTCCTTATTCATCCTCAAACATCCCTTGAATATAGGCGAACTCTTCCTCTGAAAGATGTTGATGGTGCACCGAATCATTCTTCTCCAAGCGGTTTACTGGAGCGGCGGACGTGATCTCCTCCAGGTACGGGGCCATTTTCTGAATGGTCAGGGCTTGGAAAAAGTCATTTAAGCTGAGGGCGAGCTCTTCTTCTGCAAGCAGCTGAATGATCTGGATCGCTTTGATCGAATCCCCGCCCCGTGCAAAAAAATCATCTTGAATCCCTATCGGATTCACTTTTAATACGCGCTCCCACACCGATACAAGCGTTGCTTCCGCTTCACTTCTCGGGCCGACGTAATCGGTTTGCGGCTGGGAAAACCCGGCCGGTTCAGGCAGCGCATTTCGATCGATCTTTCCATTGGGATTTAAGGGAAGCTGCTCTACTTGCACAAAGTAGGCGGGAACCATATAGCTCGGTAATAAGCGGGCGAGCCAGTCGCGCATTCTAGATCCATCGATCTTTTCTTCAGCGGCAAAATAAGCGCAGAGCACTTTCCTGCCCTCTTCCGTCCGATCGATGACAACGGCCTGTGTAATCGATTCTTGGGTTAATAGTGTATTACTGATCTCTTCCAGCTCCACGCGATACCCCTGAATCTTTACTTGGTGATCTTTCCGTCCTAAAAATTCAATGTAGCCGCTGCGATGCAGAACACCGTAATCGCCCGTACGATACAACCGCCCCAGCGTGGGATGCTGGATAAATGCTTGTCTTGTCTTCTCCTCATCAAATAAATATCCGGCCGCCAAGCCGCATCCCCCAATGTACAACTCCCCTTCCACACCGATCGGACAGGGCTTTAACTGATCATTCAACACATAATACTGCTGGTTCGCCAACGGCCTTCCATAGGGGATACTCTTCCACTTTGGACTTACCTCTTCAATCGGATAATAGATGGACCAAATGGAGGCCTCCGTCGCTCCCCCCAGGGAGATCACGTCGGCATGCGGAAAATGTTGATTCACCTTTTCCGGAAGAGCCAGCGGAATCCAGTCACCGCTTAGCAGGGTTAAACGCAACGACTGATTGTCAAAGAGGGAATCGACGGATTGCAAAGCGAGATCCAAGATCACAGGAACCGAGTTCCAAATCGTTATCTCATATTGCTCCACTGTCTCGACCAACCGGCGGACGTCCCGTTGATCCTTCACCATCACCAGTGTCGCACCAGCACTTAAGGTGCCGAAAATATCATAGACCGACAGATCAAAGCAGATGGAGGAAATGCCGATCACCCGATCCTGTGCATTCACCCCGAACTTCCGGTTGATATCTTGAATGGTATTGGCTGCCGCTCCGTGCGAAACGACAACCCCTTTCGGTTTACCTGTGCTGCCTGAGGTATAGATGACATAGGCCACATCCTCCGGGGTTGCACCGCTTATCCCCTCATCAGCGGGCGCATCATGCAGGGCTTGTTCTTGATACCAATCAGGGGTGATAACCGTTTGGCATCGACTATGATGCAGGACATAATCCCGCCGTTCCTTTGGATGGTCCGGGTCTAACGGGACATAAGCCGCACCCGCTTTCACGACTCCCAGGAGATTGATGATCGTTTCCAGCTTGCGGTCTGCCAACACCCCGATGCGATCGCCGACACCAAACCCTCGTTCCCGCAGATGATGGGCCACCTGATTGGAGCATCGATCCAGCTCCTGATAGGTGATCCGCTGCTGTCCCAAAACCACCGCTGTTTGATCGGGTGTATGCTTGGCTTGTTCCACAAATAATTGATGCAGCGTGGTTATTGGAAGCTTCTCTTCTGTTTGGTTGTATTGCGTAAGCAAGGCTTGTTCCGACGAAGTCAGCTGGAGGGGAGCCGGTTCTTTCTTTTCTGCCAACTGTTCCAACATCGCTGCATATTGATCCAACATGGTCCGGATCATGTCTTCATCAAACAACTGCTCCACATAATTCCACATCATGACCAATTCGCCGTTTTGCTCGGTGACCACAACATCCAGGTACACCTGCGGGGTTTGGGCGGTTATGTAACGCAGGGAACCGATGTCAGTCCAGTTGAATCCGTCGTCATCGAGCAGCAAGGATGTAAAGATGATCGGCATCAAAGCCCTCGTTTCCATCTGTCCGACCTGTATGAGATCCCGCAGGAAACGAACCCCGTCATAATAGCGATGTTCCAAGCCCTCCATCATGGTCCCTTGTGTTTGGCGGACTTTGTCGATAAACGGTTGATCCGAAGGCAAGTCCAGATCCAGTAAAATCAAGGAAGTGAAATCGCCGACAATCTGTTCCACTTCCGGGTGAACAGGATACCGGTTAAACACGGTTGAATTAATGGCCAGCCGCCTTTGATTGGACCAATGGGCCAAGATCTCCCCATATGCCGTACATAGCAGGGCGGAGGGAGTCACTCGATGGGTTTGTGCCCATTGCTTGATTTTTGTCCATTTATCCCCGCTGATCGTTTGGTGCAAGCATTTGAAACGAGGCTCAACCACTTCATCGGTATGGGTCTGGATGCGCAATGCCGGTGCAGATGGGAAATGATCCCGCTTGCTCAGCCAATACGCTTTCGCTTTCTCGTAGATGGGACTGTGTTGAATCTGTTGATAAGCTGACATATAGTCGCGAAAGGTTAACTGCAGCGACGGCAGCGAACGCTCGGGCTGATGATAAACATGCATCCATTCTTTCCAAAAGATGCGCAAACTGGCTCCGTCCATCACCAGCACATCAAAACTGCAACAGAGCCAATGCGTCGCATCATCGACACGGAACGCCTTCAATTCAAACAACGGCCACTTGTCGGGTGGAAAGACTTGATGGGACATGCGGGCGCGCTCCATCTGCAGCCGCTCTTCTTGTTCATCCAGGCTCAACCCGGTTAAATCCTCGACTTCAATCGTATAAGTGAGCTCCTCAGAAAGGATCTGTTGTGTTCCGTTTGGCAAAACGACGGCTCGCAACATGGGATGACGCTTGATCACTTGCTGCAAGCCTTGATTCAAGCGTTCCATATCCAATGACGTTTCCCATTCCAGATAGCTGTGTGTGGCCACCCCGCCCAACTCAAAATGTGAATTGCGTCCGAGTAAATAAGCCAACTGGATTTCCGTCAACGGAAACGGTTGATGGAGATTCTTTTTATCTTCTACGACAGCCGGGAGCAACAGCGCGTCGGACTTTCTTTCTTTACCATGCAGGCACAGCTCGGAGATGGTTGGATAACGAAAAAGATCCCGTACCTCCACATGGATTCGTTCCTGACGGAGAAGGTTGACCAATTGAATCGCCTTGATGGAATTCCCGCCTAGTTCGAAAAAAGAATGGGTGACGCCGACATTTTTTGTTCCCAGCACCTGCTCCCACAAGCGGACCAATGTCTTTTCCATTTCCGTCACAGGCGGGATATATTCCGCCTCCAGCTTTGCGCCGTCCGGTTTCGGCAAGGCATCCCGATCCACTTTCCCGTTGGGGGTAAGAGGAATCTGATCGATTTCCAACACAAAAGACGGAATCATATAAGGAGGCAGTTTTTGACTGAGGTATGTTTTCACCTGACTGCTTGAGACGCTCTCTTCCAACACCACATACCCACATAGATCCGCTTCACCCTGATCATCCTTCCAGTCTCGTACCGTCGCCTCTTTTACCTTGGGATGCTCCAAGAGCGCCGATTCAATCTCTCCCGGCTCAATTCGATAGCCTCGCACTTTTACCTGATGATCCATCCGTCCCAAAAATTCAATATTCCCATCGGGCAAGTATCGGGCTAAATCACCGGTCCGATACATCCGTTGTCCTTTCGCAAAGGGATTGGGAACAAATTTTTCCGCTGTGAGCGCAGGTTTTCCCAGATAACCACGCGCCAATCCGACGCCGCCAATGCACAACTCTCCCGGAATGCCAATCGGCTGCAGCTTTTGATTTGGATTGACGATATACACATTTGCATTGCGAATCGGCTTCCCAATGGGGGCATAGGGCAAGGAATCGATCGCTCCCTCTCCCTGCCACATCGTCGTATAAACCGCCGCCTCAGCGGGTCCGTACGCATTCACATATTTTTCTTTCCATCTTTTAGCAAGGTTCGGAGAACTGGCGGAGCCAATGGCTAAAACGTGACGCAAATGAGGAAGCGCCGTCATGTTTGTCGGATCCAGCTGGTTCAAATAGGTGGCAGACAGAGAGAGTACAGTCAGTTCATGCTCTTTTACATAGGATTCAAATCTCGCAGGCTCCTCGATTGTTTCCTTTGGAATCAGATAGAGGCTGGCTCCCGTTAACAGCCCCACGTATACTTCCCAAACCGATGCATCAAAAGAAATACTGGCGAATTGTCCGATGCGGTCTCCTGGTTGAATCCCCAACCGTTGTCGACTATCGGTGACCAGATTCATGACACTGCGATGTTCCACCATCACTCCTTTTGGCTGTCCCGTCGTCCCAGAGGTATAAATCACATAGGCTAAATCGGTCGGTTGATGTTCGGAGGTCAGATGAGACCCATCGAATTCGGTTTGGTCCATCCTTTGGATATTCAGCCATTTACGAGACCCTTCTCCCGATTGATTCAACCTTGCGATGACAGAAGTTTGACTGACAATGATTTCTGCCCGGCTGTCTTCTAATAGATATCGAATACGGGCAACTGGATACTCCGGATCGATGGGGACATACGCCCCACCCGATTTTAGAATCGCCAACATACCCACGATGAAATCGTGTGACTTCTCCATCACTAATCCGACCCGGTCACCCGGTTTGACCCCCTGCTGCAAGAGCACGCGTGCAACGCTGTTAGACCGTTCATGCAACTCTTGATATGTCAGCTTCTCTTCCTTGTATACCACCGCTGTATGATGGGGGGTTTGGACTGCTTGATCCGCAAACCGCCCATGAATGGTTTGATCTTTTGGGAAATCCGCTTCCGTATCAATCCACTCCACCAACTGTTTTTGTCTCTCTGATTCTGTGCAGATTTCCAGATGGGCGATCGGCTTGTCCGGCGACTGAACCATATCCTGGATCAGGGTAACCAGCCGTTGAACCAGCTGTTCGATCTCATCCTCTTGAAACAGCTCCTTGCGAAAATCCACATGCAACTCCAGTTGATCCATCTTCATCCAGTTTTTGATGTGAACATTGATCTCATAGAAATCGTATCCATTGAACAGAACATCGCCATCTTCCGTGATCTCCTGGTATTCAGCGCCGACCGTAAACAGCTGCTTCACATCGCGCCCCTGATGCTGCAACTCCTGAACCAATTGATTATATGGATATTTTTGATGACGGAAAATCCTCATCTGTTTCCGATTCACCATTCGCAGCCATTCCAAAACCGGAAGATCATCGCTGATCTCCATACGAAAAGGGACCGTACTGACAAACATGCCAAGTGCATCGCGTTCCTCACGCTTCCGATTGCCCACATACGTTCCCAATACCATCTCTTTCTCGTTGTAAATACGGGAAAAATAAATAAACATCGCAGACATAAACAAGGTATACATGCTGGTTTGGTGCTTCTGGCAAAACCTTTCCATCCGCTGTTTTAAATCGGACGGAATGACAAATGTCCTCCGATTGGCTGCGATGCTGGTTGTATATAATGGATTCACACGCATGGCCAAATAGGAAGGAATCCGCTCAAACTCCTCATGCCAAAACTGTTGATCTTTCAGAAACCGTTTGGACTTCCGATAGGCGGCTTCCGACTCGATATAATGAGCCAATCCATATGGAGCCGGTGGATCAATAGGCAAACCCCGCTTTAATCGTTCATAGATCGCTTTCATCTTCTGCCCCAATAGATTGACGGAGATTCCATCCATGATCATGTGATGGCACTTGATCAGTAAAAACGTTTCTTCTTTCCACTTCACCGCCACAAAATCATAGAGGCTGGATTCGTAGAAGCCCAATGGAACTTTGGCCTCCTCCTGAAACCAGCCTTCCAATTGTTCTTGATCCCGATCACTGAGATCGACGACTTTCAACTCTACCGATGATTCATCCGATATGTATTGGGCAGGTTCCCTCCCGTCTTGGGCAACCAATCGAACACGCAACATCTCATGCTGGGAAACCAAGATCTGAATCGCCTTCTCCATCAGCTCAAGATCGACATTCGCTACTTTCGTTCGTACAACGATATTGGAGACACTCGTATGAGGAAAGATCGATTCTGTATACCACATTCTCTTTTGAGCTGCGGTTAAAGGATAGGGGTGAACCATTCCAACCTGCCTCCTTTTCACACATCTATCGTTGAAATCTAAATAAATCAATCAAAATTTTTTTGATAATTCAAAAATCATGCTATCATGAAAGTGTCAGCAGAATGATTATTTTTTCACAAACTTGTCTCGCTGAAGAAGAGAATGAACAACCCTTATGGACCCGGTACGGATCCAGACTACAGGTGATCGCGGAAAAGAGCAGCGATCGGATACTGGATCACTCCATCTAAACATGACGCCGACATGTTCAATGCTTTATTAATATGGATAACACAGGCTTAACATTTGTATCACTTTCTTAAAGGTTTCCTCCTAATAAAAAATTACTATCTATAAAAACAGAATATAAACCATAGAGTACTTCGTCAAGAGAAAATCTCATATATAACAAAATAATTGATTCTTCGACAAGAATTGACACGAAAATGGATCTTCTACAGGTTACTTAGCTAAGAAACCCACTGCTGTATCGAATAGCCGATCACCCAATGTTGCATGGACAATCATCTAGAACCGATACAGCCAAATATGATATCGGCAAATAACAGAAGGAGGAACATCCATTGAATCGAGAAGCATTCTACTATCCGTATCGATGGGGAACGAACTTTCATGCGTACACCGAGAACAAAACTTCACCCGGGAAATACATCTATGGTCATCAGGTGACACGTGTGAGGCAGCGTCAGAAAACGTGAGAGATTTAGAAGATCGGAAAGCGTGTAACACAACGAACAACCGTAAAAGAAGCGGAGGAAACACACTGCTAAAGTAAATCAAAAATAGCAAAACCAGGTGAACGTTTACACCTGGTTTTGCTTCATAATCTTATAGTAGAACGCTTATTATCCTAATTAACATGTTTCCGGCCAAATCTCCTTAATGGTCTTTCCATCGAGACGAATTTTTTCCATCATTTCTTTCCAAGTATGATAGTGTTGTTCATCGATGGGTCCGGATTCATAAAACAGCCATCCGCCGCTAGGATTTGGAATCATCCAATATTCCTTTCCTTTATAATGGAATGGATATTAGTATTCCTAGATCGGCCGAAGCCACCAATAATGCGGTAGCCTTTCCTTTTAAGTTTATCTCCGCAAGGAGAAGAAAACCCCTATCCAAAAGAATAGGGGCATTCAAAATCACTTGGCCGATGTGTTAGTCACTACTCTCTGACACGGACGTAGAAATAATCCCCATCCAAAATCCTGTCATAGGCATACCACGATCCTAGCCAACTACCTGCCGCTTCGTTTGCTTCTTTTGAAATCAACTTTACGGAGAACCAATCCATCCCATTGGTCGATGATCCTTCCCAAGTTGAAGCAAAGGGAAACTCATCGCATTGTTTTCCTGTTCTGTCTTCATCTCTAAATTCTCTATCGCAGGTTGCTCTCGTCTTGTTCCTGTTTGCCGCATACTCGTCAGGATGGCGTCTCGTATACATCCGTGTTAAGGGTCGATCCCCAAGAGCCCCGGGAATCTTCTTTCCAAGCACAGTAGGCTTGGTTTCTTCAGGATTTTCCATTGCATGTTTCCAGTGTTCACCTGCTTCGCGTAAAACGGAAAATTGGGGATCATTGATTGGGACATTTAATACAGCATTCGTTTTGCTGAAAATGGCTCCATGTCGGAAATATTGATCTGGAAAGGCAAACATATAGGTAGCCGAGTCAAAGCGTACCGTTTGTTTGGGCCCATCGATCGTCCTTGTAAATTTTCTTGGAGGGTCTTTTATGGTTAACTGCGGCCAAAACTCCATGTAGCCGATCCGGTCGGGATTAAAATCGGTGGCATCGGGCGCGTCGGACAAGAAATCCTTATAGCCAACGTGCTGATTCCTCCACTCGGCGATGGTTCGTTCTTCTGCCGGTGTGATAGGATTAGGCTTGCAGTCACCCGGATTCACCTTTGGTTCACAAAGCAGGTCAACCTTCAACTTCGCTCCGTTCAATCTGGGGTTGGTAACCAGAATGTCATCGATAAAGTAGGTAAAACGCGCCTTTCGGTCATGGTTCGATCCGTAACCGAGTACTGTAAAGCGTATCTGTACTCCATCGTAAAAGCAGATCCCTAAAAAGCACCTTCGAGGAATCTGATAAGTCGCGATGTCAGTCCAGCAGTATGCATAATGGTTCTTGATCCAGCCCTCTTCGGTATTACTGGCCGGGTTATTTATGCACTCATCGACCGATCGGATATAATCGTACTCAAACCTCGGCGGTTGCCATCCCTGTGTCGTCATTTCAGGGGCACCTGGATTCGCATCATAGGTCGCAGTACTCTTTTCGTCTGCAGCTCTCATCTCTTCCAGGCTCTTGAAACCTTTCCGTTTCTGGATCTTGCCCGGTTTAAGACCCAGCTCTTCTATTGATTGGCCTTCCTTGAATATCTGGGTGATCTCGTCTACTTTCTCTGGATCGTTCGGGAGCCAGTAGAATCCTCCTTTTTCTGTTTGGGCTTGTCCGCCTCCAGCAGTTGGCGTGGCATCGGCGATTTCCACCGTCGTCGTCCAAAGGAGAATCAATACAAACAGGCTGCTGAACAGACTTCTCTTCCAAAATGGACGTTTCGTCTGCAATTTGCCTCTCCCCTTTTTTGGAATTTACTACATAACCAACTATACCAGAAAATAGAGGATTGTAGTGTGATTATTTTGTCATTTAAAAAAATATTTTATATTAATCCTCTGTAAAGGCCTTTTCAAGAGGATCCGTAATAGATATGACCGACTATGTGTGGGGCCATCCTGTTGAACAGAACCCCCTTCCGCAAACGCAGAGGGGGGTTTTGTAATCTGACAACAGGCTGGATATCAAATGAACAGACAGGATCGCATCTCAATGGTTCTTGAAATCCAGTTTGACTCTCACACCTTAACGGTCTTACTGTCAAAAAGCTGAACCGACAGTTCCAGAACTACACTTGATCGGAAATTTTATCGGGATTTGTTTCTCGGTCCTGGCTTTCTGTATATACCGGTAACACATTCAAGTTTTGGTTGTATGGTGAATGGTAATCATCAAACATGGGTTCTGTTTCCGTGAAAAAACGATCTTGATTTTCGGAAGAAATGTACCCCAATTGAATTCCGGTCGCTTTTGCGATGAAGGGATCAATGGTACACAGATCGGATTTTGTGATATCCGTGATGGCCGTTTTTCCTAGAGTAACCGCTACATGCTCCATTTCCTGAACACAAGCATTCAAATACCGGGTCAAATTTAATGCAGCTTGTTCCACATCCAATTGGTCTGTCATTTTTCCAGTATAAACAACCAGACTGGTAGGTGGTTCAAAGGGTACGGCTTTTACCATTTGCTCGCTTACCAAAGCCATGACGGCGGCCGTACCGATGTACACACCATCCGCACCCAGGGCAATGGCTTTTAACATTTGACCAGGTGTAACAAGCCCCCCGGTTGCAATCAGATTAATATCACGGATGACCCCTTTACGGGCAAAAAACTCAGATGCTCTGGAGACGGCAAAAAGCGTGGGCAAGCCGACGTCATCTTGCAGAGTGGGGGATCCTCCATGTGTCCCGCCTTCGGCTCCATCCACAGTCACAAAGTCCACTTCCGCTTCAACCGCAATATCCAATTCCTTTTCAAGATGGTGCGTAGCGGCTATTTTCAATCCAACGGGAACGCCTGTTTCATCCCGGAGTCGTCGCACCAGCTGAATGAAATCGTCTTTGGTATTGACTCCGGGAAGACGGGAGTGAATCACGGCGTCTTCTCCTTTATCTAAACAAAACACTTCCCGAAATTCCTCACCGATATTTTTAGCCGCCGTCCGTTGGAAAGTGGATCCTTGAGCACCTTGGCCCAATTGGATTTCTATCGCGTCCAATTGCTTGTATTTATCCGGTGTGTTCATCCAGCCGCCCCGATTGTACTGACCGATGAATAGTTGGGCCGAATCCCTTTCTTCTCTCAGCAGACCTGCCTCACCGGAATTGGTTGCAGTTCCCACAGCGGTTGACGCTTTGGCCAAAGCGATTTTGGTGTTTTTACTCAGTGCACCGCCGAAAGACATCGCCGCAATCATGATCGGAATGGAGATGGTGAGGGGTTTTTTTGCCCGATGCCCAATGGTGATAGAGGTGCGGATCCCCACATTTTCAGGGGTCGGAAAACGAAAAAGGTGACAAGGATTAAAAAGAATCTTCTCCCACGGAGATAAATGGATCGGACTGCCCAACGGACGGGAGACGGGAGTCCCTTGATTTGCCCGCATGGCGATTTCCATCAGATTGGTCGGACCCACTTTCGTTGTGGCCGGAACCATTTCAAACAGATTTTCGATATATTGATCCCGGATCATCCGTGTAACCGCTTTGTCAATCGTTTCATTTACCGCAGAGCGGATAATATTTTCAATGAACCGTATCATGTTGGGCACTCTCCCCGAGCTCGCCGCGATCGATTGCTTTCTTCATCCCTTCGATCTTTTGTGCCATTGCCAAACACATCTGCTTCATCGTTCCCAGTTGGCGGGCGGCATTTTGTTCTTCCACAGCGATATCCATCAACTCGCGATGATCAAAGTTCGTCAGTCTTTTGAAATGTTCTCGCTCAACAGTCGAAAGCGTCCCTGCCATGGTTTCCATGCGGTTCAGTTCCGAGTGAATGTAAGAGAGTGTGTTTTTAAGATCTTTGAAATGATCCATACTCGATTCACCTACCTTCATTTTTTCAGGTTTAAAGTGCCCTCCATATGGATTCATATTCACTCACAGCCCCACTAAAATTAGTGAATCCATCCGCCACAACCATACCCTCACCACATTCGATTATGCGAAATGTCTGCAGCGAGCAACTTTCCTTCGGCAAAAACAAGATCACCGGCGTCATAGTGTTAAAAACCAAGTCGGTACAAACCCCTCTCCTCCAAAAATAAATCGCTTGCTAAACACGTGCTGAATTTTTTTATATACACCACATGCAGGTTTTTCGTCCATTCAAAAGTTCTCCATCAATCATACAAATGAATGGAATTTGAAGGGAGGAATCCACTATGGGTATTGGTGGTTTCGGAGGCTATGGATATGGTTTCGGTTTACGTAGACTGCTGATTTTCCTGCTGGTCATTGCAACCATCTTTGCGTTGGTAGCAGGTGTATGGGGTGGCTACGGTGGTTACGGCGGTGGCTACTGCTAATCCCAAATGATAAATAAAGCCTCCTTAAGGGGGCTTTGTTTGTTTCGTTCATCTTTTCGGATAATCTCCATCCGGGCTCCTGTAAATGGAACGAGATGATTACCTCCTCAATCGGTTATTCGGGGGACCAAGTCTCGTTTTACTCATCCAAAACCGTATTCGAGCCGACGATTATTATCGGGATACTCAGGACGGATGACTGAATACGCAAGCCTCGGCTTGATTAGGGAACATCCCCTTGATCGAATAAAAAGCACCTTTTCTACCGTGTCGATTCTAATATTCTTGCTTATCCCCTTCAATTCATTCACTTATGTAAAAACACATTTCGAAGGATTTAGGTATATCTCCAAACTCATTTTTATATCGACCATATTCTGTAATGATCATCATAAGAAAAAGGGGGCACTTTTTATGAGTGCACTAGAAAGACTATGTCAGCAATTTGCTAATATTGTTGGAGGATCTCCCAGTGTTGTCAATGGTGTCTGTTTGGTTCAGAAATTACGAGACATTCCCGTAACCATTTTGGGACGCCGAAGTCGTTCCCCGCTCGTTTTACCAACCTTTTTTAGCTTTGAGAGTATCGACCGCCAAGGCAGGGCCCTAAATCTGGGTGAAACGGTTATTTTGCAGCGGGAAATCAATCCCTTTATCTCAGAGCTTCGCAAACAGGGGATTTTAGTCACTGCCCTACACAACCACTGGTTATTTGAGAACCCCCGTCTTTTCTATATTCACTTTGAGTCAGTCGAAAACCCCATTATTTTTGCAAGAAAAGTTGCTCGTGCTTTAAGGGTACTAGGCAGATAAAACCTTAATCGACCGATCACCAATCCCTTTTCAAATAGTCAACCACACTGTATGCGACCCAAAAAGGCGAATGGAATGAGTAGTGGCTGTGTTTATGGCTTTGGACTGATGCAATGGTTTCAGAATACCAGTAAAAAGGCCATCCTTTTTTGGATGGCCTTTTGGTTCTTTCGTTTCATAACGGCTACTCCTTTTTGTTGGTGGATTTTTTGTAGTAAAAATCACAGTAAACTTCTATTTTCCGCATGTGATAACCTCCTTTAGGAACGTTATCTTTCTTAAAATAGGACATGCATGAACCGGATGAATCGCCCTATGAAACCAATCGTCAGTTGTACTTAATGTATTTGTTCATTACTAAAACCAGCCCGTTGATCAGGCTGGTTTTTTATTGAAGGTTATGTTGCCTATGAGGTAAACCACTGCTCAAAGAAACTTTGAAGGGAAATATCAGACAGGGTTTCGTTGTCCCTGTAGTTGATCCATTAATTGAGCAAACTGTTTCTGATGGTTTTGTATGGTTTGCACGTGTTCGAGGAGCTGCTGCCTTAACTGTTCACTCCCGCAATCGGCTGCCAGCCGCTCAAAAGTAGCCGCAGTCGTTTTTTCAAATTCGGCTGCATCCAACAGCATATCCGTGTCGTTCATTCCCGAAGCTCCTTTCTTATTGTGGGAATTGGTTCATCATCTGTCGGAAGGTCTGGGCCCCTTGTTGCTGATCCTGAGCAATTTGGTTGAACAGTTGCTGAACCTGTGCGTTTTTAGCGTTCTGGGCGTAGAACGCATATTTTTTGGCAGCCAAATCTTCCAACTTATAAGCATCTTGTGCGAGATAGTAATCCTTAGACAACGTGTTTGCCTCCTTTCCGCATTCAAAGTGTTTGACAGGCAAATGAAGGATATACGTGAAAAGAATGAATCACTTGAGGAACCATTTCGAAGGCAGTGCCTGGTTTAGTCAACTGTATTTTACGATCCCCTTCTGTTTTGCTGAAATATACAAAAATCTGTTCCTTATACGAAAAACACCCCTAAGGGTTCCGGATTGCATAAATTCCCCGACTGTGAACACAGATATTTCAATTTATGTTTAAAGTCCATCTTTTGCAAACTCTTAAACTCGTATTTTATACATGTGTCATTTGCCATTCGCTCTTTCCATGGATATGTCCGCCATGCCAAAGGTACCCTCGTCTGCTGTCGTTCGGGATCTTTCATCGGTATCATTTCATATGCCACCTCTGCTCCACTATTTATTTGGAACGGCGACTGCGAACGGAACGGTTGGCGTTGATACGACCAAAAGTCCAAAAGGTACCTGTTCCCGGAATCCGGTTGGCGAAGCGCTGGATTACACGCCGGATCCGGACATTGTTTCTCCTCTGACCAGCCAGCAGCGCCGCCAACCCCGAGACATGAGGAGCCGCCATGGACGTGCCGCTAAGTCGAACATACCGACTTCCGATATAGGTGGACATAATCCTGACTCCAGGGGCGGCTACGTCTACCCATTTGCCGAAATTGGAAAAGGAAGCCCTCCGATCGGATGCGTTGGTGGCGGCGACTGTGATCGCTCTGCGGAAAGCAGCCGGGTATTGCCTCAGGTTGGTGCCGTTGTTTCCAGCGGCGGCAACCACCACCGCCCCCTCTTGCCAAGCATGATTAACCGCATCTCGAAGGGTATTGGTCCTGACAGGGCCACCGAGACTGAGGTTAATCACTCTCGCCCCCATGTTGGCAGCAAAGACGATGCCACGAGCAACGTCGAAAAGTGTTCCAACCCCGTTTTGGTTTAACACTTTGACTGGAAGAATACCTACTTTGGGAGCCGTGCCGGCGACACCCTGTCGGTTGTTGGTGATCGCAGCGGCGATCCCTGCTACATGGGTGCCGTGACCATTGTCATCATTCGTATTGATATCGTTGGCAACGAAATTGAAACCAGGGAGAATTTTGGCCGCAAGATCCGGGTGGTCCCATTGCACACCGGTGTCTACAATCGCCACCGCTACCGCCATTCTTCCCTGGGTCACGTTCCATGCTCGGGGAGCCCGGATCTGTCTCATTCCGTATTGAGTAGGAAATAAAGGATCATTGGGAACAAACCCAGTCCGGAGAATCCAGTTCGGCTCGACAAAAGCGACCGCTTTGTGGCTGAAAAGAATCTTCCAAGCGGAAACGATATTACATCGGACATGAATCCGGTCGATACCCAGATTTCGGCTCCGCTGAATTCTTCGCCCTCTCACTTTCCGTAGAGTCGCTTCCATTTCCCTATAAGAAGCTCGCGGCTTAAATTTGACCAATAGTTCATTGGGGACATTCATTAAAAAAAATGACAACTCCTCTGTTTTCTAAGGTTCATGTTTGGCCCTCCTCCGTTTTTACCAAAGTATGAACCATCGGGAATGAAGGGAAAGGCATATTTCCGGGATCAATGGTATATAGATCGGATTTTGTGATATCCGTGTTTGCCGTTTTCTCAAAGGGAAAGAAAGTAAAAATGCCCTGAAAGGATTGAATCGATAACTACAATCGGCACTCCATTCGGGGTGCTCAGTTGTTAATTTTTCATTAATTTAGAAGGTTTTTTTAATTATACCGAGAAGATATACCCAAACGCCAAAGGAGGGATCTGATGTACCGGAAGAGGATTTGGGAAAGAATGTTAGTCATCGCGCTTTTGATTGCTTTTCTCGTTACACCAAGTGCGGAAGTGGAAGCCAAGAAGCCGGTGGGTGCGGATGATAAAGAAACTCACACTTGGTTTGTTTATCATCCCTTGGATTCAGATGAAGAAAAAATCAAACAAGATCTTGAGAGGGGAAAATCACCGGAAGAGTTGGGACTTCTGAATGGAAAGGCGAAATCAAAATCATTAAGGACTTTGGAAGAGATACAAGCGGGAGAAGCCAAAAAGAAAACAACATACAACGTAAAAATGGACCCTCCTGTAAAAACGGCAGACACTTGGACACCTCCTCGATTCCGATACGACTATATCGCCAAGCAGGAGTGCCTAGACAATCCAGCCGGTGGAACTTTAGAAGGCTGGATTAAAAACCGTTACGCATTTTGCCGAGCCGGTAACTTTACTTATGTTCATAGGGAATGCCGATGGTTGCCGTTCCCAAGATGTACTAACTACAATGTTCAATATAGATTGACACTGATTGGCTTTGGCAAAAACGGACAACGGGAAGTAGAATTTGATTATTACGTTGATAACATCCAAGTGACCCACCCCAGGATGAACGGAGCAAAACTCAAGATCGATGTAAACTGTGCATCGTTGGTTAATCCGGGTGATTGTAGAGAAGATCCGAGCACACCAGCCGTAGAAAAAACAGTTGCACAATGGAAAAATCACGGCTTTGGAACCAAGAAACTTTACTCCATTCCACCTGACAGAACAGATTATAACCCTGACCGGTTGGGATATTTGGAGTTCTGGGTAAGGTCAGTCGTCTCTCCTTCCGGTCTCCCAACGCGAACAGAAGACAGTCCAAAAGAATCTGTTCGGTTTGATTCAGCACCCTATATGTTTGTGTTTCCCGATCAACGATTTCCACACGGCGCGATCTTCTCCAAAGCCAAGCCTGTGCTGCAATACTCGCTTAGTGAACCTGCGATGAACGAAGCAGCTCAACATTACAAGGATGCGATGGAACGCCCCGGTTCCACCGTCCCGCCAAAGGCAAACAAACAGATTCCGGGAGCCGAGGGAGACCAGGCTCTCCATCGCCTGACCCCAAGGTACCATCCGACGGAATACAGACAAAACCGAACAAAGACGAGATCAGCGTGTGAAAAGTGGCTCCCTGATAAACCGGAAAATACCGAATGCGATGAATTTCCCTTTGCCTCTACGTGGGAAGGCGCGGCTTTTGCAGATGGTAACTTCTCCATCCGAAGAATTTCAGCTGAGGATAATAATGCAGCAGGAAGATGGTTAGCAGCTTGGTATGCTTATGACCGAATTATCGATGGAAAAACGTATCCGGGAGAGTTTTTCCATGTGAGAGTGAACCAATAGAGATCTTGAAATCCCCCTTCTGCCGATGCAGAAGGGGGATTTTTTATTTTCTTTTTACGACCGATACTGGATCGCTTCGAATCTACAGCGGGCAGGTGCCTTGATTTAAACATTTTATTTTTTTTCACAACACCTCCTCCCTCCCCGGCATCGTTCCTTTCCCCCGACCAGGTTAAAAGGGGGGCTGATTCGTTCTTCGATTAACGTAAATCAAATCCGAACTCCAAAGGTCACTTACACGAATAACACCCGACTTGAAATACTTTATACCCACGCTTTGATATAGAAACAATGGATGAGGAGATTAGTGTATCCTTCCCCTATCCCATTAACACCATGGAGATGTTGTTTATCTTAGTTTACTCTAGGGGCTTGAAATATATTTTTAATACCGAAATAATCCTCCTTCAACCGAAGTCGCAGACTGTTATTAACCAGCTATATCTGTAGGGAACGCCTTCATTCCATGTGCTGTTGCACAGTTCCAGCAGCTCATCGGCCGCTTTCTCTTCACTCCTTCTCTTCCTCTCTTAACTTTACAATGTCTTGAAATGATTGATCCCGCTGGTCGGGATGGTCGCTAACGGAAATCTCTATGATAATGATCCGGTAACCACTCCCATTCACAAGTCCACCCCTTTATCGTTTCATTCCATTTCCATTCCGTTCCCTGCATCATATTCGTCTCCCTTTGCTTTTTAAGGCCAGTATACAAAAAGAATACATACGCATGGGAACCCCTTCTGTTTAAATGGACAGCTCCTCTTTTTTGGTAAAAAAACTGCTGTTCAAAGCCCGAAGAATGAGTTATACTAATCAATAGAATACTTGAATAGACAAATGGAAAAGAGGTGTTAAATGTTGTGAACTCGAATTCCCGTTCGTTTAAGGATGCAATATACGCCCAATTTGCCCGAATCGGTAAAGCATTATCCAGTCCCCGTCGATTGGAAGTTCTCGATCTGCTGTCTCAAAGCCCCAAAACCGTTGAAACATTGTCTCGTGAAACAGGCATGAGTGTGGCTAATGTTTCTCAGCACCTGCAAACCCTTCTGGAAGCCCGTTTGGTTCACTTTCAAAAGAAAGGTACCTACGCTATTTACCGGTTATCCGATCCGAAGATCAATCGAATGCTTCTGTTAATGCAGGAACTGAGCTCCGATTTATTAGCTGAAGTCAAGCAACTTCGGGATGAGTTTTTAGATAATCATGATGTACTGGAACCGATCGGAATCGACGAATTGAAGTCACGTTTTCAAGATGAGGATCTCGTATTAATCGATGTTCGTCATCGGGAAGAGTACGAATTTGCCCATATTCCGGGAGCGTTGTCCATACCGATACAAGAGTTGGAACAACATCTATCTCAACTTCCACAAGATAAAAAAATAATAGCCTATTGCCGCGGTCGCTATTGTGTTTATGCAGCCGAAGCGGTCCAAAAGTTCCGTTCTCATGGTTTAGAAGCGAGTCGTTTGGAGGACGGGGTACGGGAATGGAAAGAGCTGATCAGCCGATAAGAGGAGGTCTCTACAATGATTTTCCGTCAATACTTACACACGAATCCGATTGCCATTTCCTATCTGTTTGGCTGTGGAAGCAAAGCGCAAGGGGTTGTAGTGGATCCTGTTGAAGACATCGACTTTTATATTGAAGAAGCCAAAAAACTGGGTTTAAACATTGAATATGTCTTTGACACACACCTGCATGCCGACCATATTTCCGGGGGAAGGAAATTGGCCGAACAAACCGGTGCCCCATACATCCTGCACCGTTCTGTGGATGTTCAATATGACTTTGCTGCGGTGGATGATGGAGATGAGATCATGGCTGGAAATACCAAAATCAAGATTTTGCATACCCCCGGCCACACTCCGGAACACATCTCCCTTTTGGTTTCGGATACCCCCCGAGGAGATGAACCCTGGTTTGTTGTAACCGGTCATACGCTGATGGTGGGAGATGTCGGACGTACGGAACTTGCATCCTCCTTGAAAAAAGGGGCTTATGATCTGCATGACAGCTTGTTTAATAAACTGATGAAACTGGATGACCACGTTGAAGTTTATCCAGGAGCCTATTCCGGCTCTGTCTGCGGTCGGTTCTTAAGCGGTAAACCTTCTTCGACGATTGGTTTTGAAAAGCGCTTGAACAAGGCCTTGCAAAAACAATCCAAAGAAGAGTTTGTGGAATTTATGACCAAAGATCTTCCCCCGCAGCCGGAGAACTATAAGAAAATCAGGAAAATCAATGAGGGTAAAGTAAACCAATAAAAAGAGGGCCCCAAAGCTGGGGTCTTCTTAGTTGGAGGCATTGCCTGTGTATCATTCCAAAGCCCGAGAACAAATAAATATCGGCTTAAAGGAAAATTTGACTCTGTTTGCCTTGCTGGTCGTTGTTAATCTCTTTGTCGGATCCATGATCGGGTTGGAACGGACGGTACTTCCCCTTCTGGGAGAAAAGGTTTTTGGCCTGGCTTCTGCAAGCGCGGCCTTGTCGTTTATCGTCAGTTTTGGGTTCACTAAAGCCATTGTGAATATCCTGGCCGGCCGTATGGCTGATTGGATTGGACGAAAGCAAGTATTGATCGCCGGCTGGTTCGTGGGATTGTTTGTTCCTTTGATAGTCATTTGGGCCGATTCCTGGTGGTGGATTGTCATTGCCAATATCCTTTTGGGAATAAATCAAGGGTTGACTTGGTCGATGACAGTCAATATGAAAGTGGATCTGGTTACCGCCAAACAAAGAGGGTTGGCCATCGGTTTGAATGAATTTGCGGGATATATCGGTGTTGCCTTGGCTACCGTCCTTTCCGCCTACATTGCGTCACAATATCATCTACGACCAGAGCCGTTTTATCTAGGTATCGGTTTTGTTGGAATAGGATTGATTTTATCCCTAATGGTAACGGACACAGGATCCCACTTAAAACTACAATCCCGACAACAAAATCAAACGGAATCCAATCAACAGATGTCAACGAGGAACGTGTTCCGGAGAGCCTCGTGGAAAGACCCCACTCTGTCCAACTGCAGTTTTGCCGGTTTGTCCACCAATTTAAAAGACGGCATGGCTTGGGGATTGTTTCCGCTGTTTTTCGCTTCGGCGGGTTTGGCTATCGGACAAATTGGGATCATCGTCGCTCTCTATCCCGCCGCTTGGGGTATTTTCCAGTTGTTTACGGGAGCGTTGAGCGATCGGATTGGACGCAAATGGTTGATCGCCTCCGGTATGTGGCTACAGGCCTTATCCATTTGGTGGATTCTCTTTCTGGACTCCTTTGTGTCTTGGGTTATCGGTGCCATTTTATTGGGATTGGGTACCGCCATGGTTTACCCGACGCTTCAGGCCGCGATCAGTGACGTTTCACCTCCCGAATGGAGAGCCTCCGCATTGGGTGTCTACCGCTTCTGGCGCGACAGTGGTTATGCTTTTGGTGCTTTGATCGCAGGAATTCTGGTCGATGTATTGAATATTTCTTGGGCAATCGGGTTGGTGGCATTGCTGCCATTGTTGGCGGGGATCACAACAGTCTTCCGTATGAAAGAAACGTTGAAAACTTAACTCGGTAATCATGACCATTCACGCCTATGGTATAGTGAATCAGCAATCCGTTTTTACGCGTTTTGGACCGCCAAATAGGAGACTTAAATGAAAGAAGAATCGAGAAAACAGCTAGAAACATTCCTTAAGCGAATTGAGGAAGGGTAAAGTCAGTCAAGCAATCAATCTTATGGAGCAGGAAGATGTTCAGATTTCAGAAGCAAAAAAGTTTATAAATCAGATTCGACAACTTGCAGATGAATGGAATAATATTTAGATGACTGGTAAGAGGAACATTTTTAACATACAAGTCTCTTATTTGTGGTTGTATCCATAAATAAGAGACTTGTCTTATTTTCTACTTTAGTCTTCTAAGAAAATAAATTGCGTCATGATAAGGAAGAAGATTCCTGTTTGTATAACTCCTCCGCAAAATCAAGTAATGAGTAACCCTGAGTAACCTTTACTGTTTGGCATCCGGCTCTCTTTCCGGCTTCCATATCGGAATTCCGATCCCCCACCATCCATGAACGGGACAGATCGATATCATGCTTTTGTGCGAGGGATAAAATCATCCCCGGTTTCGGTTTCCGGCATCTGCATTTCTCTTGCGGTTTATGAGTGCAAGCTGCAATATCATCAATCAACGCACGAGGATTCTTCTCAACCAGATCCCTTTTCAACTTTTTATGGATCTCATCAAGGGTACGAGATTTCATATACCCTAATCCGACACCGCCCTGATTGGTCACGATATAGATGGAATAACCGCACTTCCGCAATAAGGAGATCGCTTCCGGAACTCCATCCAAAAGGTACAATTTCTTCGGGCGGTTTACAAAATGAACCCGGTCCGTTTTTACTTCATTCAGGACGCCATCTCGATCCAAAAAAACGGCTTTATGTTTTTTCATCAAACCTATCTCCCTCACTTTCTCTTCACTCCATTCTCGCCCTCCATTCCGGTTGATTGCAATACATAGCGTTTTTCGGCGATAATTTTTCCTTAAAATCATGGCAGAACCCCGGCTAGACAGAGGCGAACCAAAAGCCATACCGCCCCCCTCCTACTCACGGAAGATTGAATGACAGATACGCCCTAGTGATGAGAACCCGCAGTCCCAACCCATCCGTTTTCACGGACAGCCCCCCAAATCCTTTACAGACAATCCTCTATGCTTTCAAAACATAGACATCTTTAAATATATTCTTCTCCTTTTTTAATCAAATGTTTTTTAAAAAGCCCTTCTTTCGTGCTTTTCTGCTCTCCCTTGCCCTCTTTGAATCACTCAATGATAAATAATAAGTGATTGATTTGAAATGATTTTATTCTTATAATGCAATGTGAAAGTGATTTTATTCAAAATTGTTGGGAGAGTGAGGCGGATACACATGAATCAGGAATATCCATTGAAGCGAAAACGACGGAAGAAACCGGGCAAATGGATTCTCATCCTTGCCGTTACTTGCATCCTCACCCTTTCTGCCGGTTGGCTCTATGCTTCCGAGGCGGTTACAACCTACAGCAAAGATAAAAAGAGCACCCAAGCGGCAAAAGCCACCGAGCAGGAAACCGAGTTATTCAATTCCTTAGAAGGAACCAAAGTAGAAGATAAAGAAGAAGAAAATCATAAGGAAGAATGGACGGCACCCGTTAGTGAAAAAGAGAAGGAGCAATTTCTCCAGAGCATCATTGACCATCAACAACGAGAGGCTACACGCCTATCGAAACAACAATCTCAACAAACCGATAAAAGTAAGAACCCTTCCCATCCCAAAGATAAACAAGAAACAGCAACGCCATCCAAAGAAAATGACCATCACTCTCACTCCGATAAAAAAGAGGCTCCCCAAGAGCCGGAAACCACAAATAAGAACTCAACACCACCCTCCACTCATCAGGAGGAGTCAACCAAACAATCACCACCAGAGACAAACCCTCCCCAACCATCCAATCCTAACCCTAATCCCAATCCCAATACCAACCCTCCACAAGAGGAGCATAAATTGAAGGTAGCGGTATGGTTCCCTTTCTGGATGCAGACAAGTGCAACCAACGCTTTAAAGAACCATGCCGATGTGATCGATTCTACCGGATTTTTCTGGTATCGGCTGACTCCAGAGGGCGAAGTTACCCGCATGAAATATGCGGATCATGCCAATGAAGAGGCGATGCGCATCGCCAAAGAAAAAGGCATTTTAGTCATCCCTACTATTGCCAATGTAGAAGAGTGGAGTCGGGGAGAGGAGTATAAACAAGAGTTAAATAACCAGATCGGTACTCCTGAAGCACGAGAAGTGTTGACTGATCGCCTCGTCAAATGGGTGCTGGATAACGGATTTGATGGACTGGATTTCAACTATGAAGTGATGTTTGCGGAAGAACGGGACAATTATGCCAGCTTTATTGAGCTAATGGCACAGAAACTCCATCAGCATAACAAGAAAATTACAATCTCAGGCTGGGCAGATCCTCATCAAGGAGAAGATATGGCGCGCCTAGGAAAAGCAGTCGACCAGGTACGATTTATGAGTTACCACGTGCATGGGGAAGAGCTGAAGAGTTATATCGAGCGTTGGAAGCAAGAAGTACCCGCCCATAAGATTTACGTGGGTTATCATGTATTTTCGCCAAAACAGGTACACGGCGAGCAAGGACAGAAATTGTTGACCTATCAGCAGGTAAGCAAAATTTTACGTGAGCACCAACCGCAGATTCAGAGAAATCCCGATGGAACAGGAACCTTTACTTATCAAGAAGAGGGGAAAACGGTTACCGTCACCGTAAGGGATGAGCAAACCTTAAGTAAAACCGTCGACTATGTTAACCAGCACCATCCGGATATCGGTGGTTTTGTCAGCTGGCACATTGGAGCCGAAAACCCCAAAACGTGGGATGTTCTGCGTGAGAATTTGAAGTAATAGTCCATCCTAGAAAACGGACACCGGCCGTAGCCGGTGTCCATTTATAATGGCTCGATCAAATGAGAGAGAAAGAGAATAACCGCAATCAAAATTAACATCGATAACGCAATCTTTTTTGTCTTCTTGTTTCCTACCTCAACACCGCCACTGTACAGTGAATAAAAACCCAAATAAAGTGGAAGGAAAATTCCAATCCAAACCATGGAATGATATCTTACCCTTAAAAAGGCATCTATAAAACGATCTTCGATGACACCCGGTATCAGCAGGATCACTTGCAATCCGTACAAGACAACAAAGCCTTTAATGAGAGACTCCGTTTTCTTTTCGTCCGTTTTATTTCGTTTCCATGTGTCTGATTTTGGTGCCAATACGATAATCATAAGCATACCGATGCAGGCGACACCGATCGGAATGTATCCAAAAAGAAATAACATGACGATATCCATCTGATCACTCTTTCACCTATCGGTTTGCGATAAGCACAGTTTATCACAGCTCATAGAACACAGAAACAAGAAAAGAGGCCAATCAACCGGCCTCATCATACGCCTTCCATCCGCATGAAGGTACTCTGGCAATCAGATCACGCCCGACGGATTGTTCAGACACGCCCTAACCCGATACTCCTCCGACAGGTTTCTGTAACGAATGTCTTATACCTTTGATTTATTCAAAGAAGCGGTTCCTCTTTTAAGAAAAGTCCCCAAAAATATTGATATAAATATCCAATTGCAGAAAATGTGATCGAAATTGTTATTCCACTGTGATAACGACTTTTCCTCGTGCATGTCCTTCTTCAAGATACCGGATCGCTTCAGGAACCTCACGTAAGGGATAACGTCTATCGATAACAGGGTTTATCTTACCCGCTTCAACGAGCCCTTTTAAAAAGACCAGATCCTTTTGGTTGGGTCTAACTAACAAGTTACCCATTTTTTTACTCCCCAGCATGGATATCCACGGTCCCAAGAGCATGGCCTGAAACATTTGAGCATTGGAACCTCCTGTCATGACATACGTTCCTTTGGAACTCAATGCTCGCTTATAATCTAAAATCGGATGATATCCATTCGCAGCAAGAATCAGATCATAGCGCTCTTTATTTCGGGTGAAATCCTCTTGCGTGTAATCAATGACATGATCGGCACCAATCGAACGAACCAAATCCATTTTCCCTGTGCTGCATACGCCAGTAACTTCGGCCCCGAACGATTTTGCAATTTGTACCGCAAACGTACCCACACCACCAGAGGCACCATTGATTAAAACTTTTTGCCCTTTCTGAATGTGTCCCTTATCACGTAAACCCTGTAAGGCAGTCACTGCTGCCGCTGGTATGGCCGCCGCTTCTTCAAAGGATACATTGTCAGGTTTGGGTGCAAATGTATTTTCATGAGCGCATACATACTCGGCATAACCACCGAAACCATATCCGGACAGATCACCAAATACCTCGTCACCGACCTGAAACTGTGTGACGCTGCTACCCACCGCCTCAACCCGTCCCGCTACATCCGAACCGAGAACCTGGTTTTTTGGTTTTAAAATTCCGTATACGAATCGAAGCAAAAATGGAGTGCCTCTCAGGAGATGCCAGTCGCCTGCATTTGCAGAAACGGCGTGAACTTTTATCAGCACTTCATTCTCCTTGGGAACAGGTTTTTCTAACTCTTTTAATTCAAGAACATCGGGTGATCCGTATTCTGTGTATACAATGGCTTTCATAAAGTTCCCTCCCTTGATTGCTTGATTCGGTCATTCAAATATGTTTCGGTGGAGCTTGCCTTGATTCACGGTTTGGCATCTGACGCAGCCGCATGGACAGATTGAACACAAACAATCGAGAATGGCATTTCTTAATCACGTACTTTTTTTAACAAACCATACAACGACTGATCCACCACCGGGCCATCACCGTTGTCTTTCAGGGAGCTGGTCAGACCCTCAAAAGTCTGTCCAATCCGGATCTAGATAACCCTTGATCCTAATTTGATAAACCATAAGTTCACTTGGATTCGTTATTAGGTATTGATTTTACAAGACTTAGTACCTTTTGCGGCCGATTAACAGCCTGAGGGTCATTAATAAAAGTGTATCTTCCGCACGGTATGAACGGATAGATACTAAAGTATGGTTTTAGGTATTGTTGCGGGAGATTTGCTCGAGAGGATTGAGGTATTTGTGATAAGGTTACTGTGGTAGAAGGTCTATGGACTGCTTGCCGGCAAGTCTGGATACCCAGTTTGTGGGCTTTAACGGATTTTTCAGCTACAGCAAACCCAACTCGCGGGCGCGTGCGACCGCTTCGGTGCGCCGTTGGACCTGTAGTTTGTTAAAAATATTCCGATTGTGCCCTTTGACCGTACTCAAGGCGAGAAAAAGCCGCTCGCTGATCTCGCGATTTGAGAGTCCTTGGGCAACCAGTTGTAATACTTGTAACTCGCGCTCACTCAACGGCTCCATAAGGGGCTGAACAGGAGACTCGGGGGGCAATGAGGATTTATCTACGCGCTTCTGCTCCTCCTCAAATACATTCAGCAACTGATCGATATACTCCGGCATGATGCCATAAGCCGCTGCTTCGGACAACAGCCTCTCCATAGGAACCCCTTCGTCCACAAAAGTACGGATGAACCCCCCCGGCTCTGCCAGCGCCAGCGCTTCCTCCAGCTGTTTCACAGCCTCGGCCTTTTCACCATGCACATGGAGAACCACCGCCTGCAGCACCATAACTCTGAGCCGTTCATCCTCCCAACCCTTTGCCTCTGCCTGCTGACGCAATGGCCCAAGCACCTTCAGTGCTGTGGACGTATCTCCTTGGGCCAGATATACCCGGGCTTGGCTGAGTGGAAGTTCGTGTTTCTGAGCAAGACGAGCGGCGGCTACTACATTGCCTCGATGAAGCAGCGTAAGTACTTGTGCCGCAGCAATCTCCGACACCTGAAACATGAAATGATGCCGGTGTGCAAATTGACCGGACTTCGCTAACATAGCGGCTGCACCGGCCACATCTCCCTGAGCAAGTTTCAGGCGGGCGAGAAACACCTCGGAGGCAACGATTCGATCCGTGTTTTCTAGTTGATGAGCCAGTTGGATGCTCTGTTGACCATGCTGAAGGGCGGCATCCAAGTCGTTCCACTCGTAGAATATACGGGCCAGACCAAGGTGCGCTTCACAGGCAGCCGGCAGCGGCGGATCACCTGCCAGTTGCAGGACGCGCCGGTAGGTCTGGATCGCTGTATCAAGCTGGTTTTCTGCTTCTTGCAAGTGGCCCAGGCCGATGGCGGACATGATGGTGATGATGGTATGCCCGATCGTCCGGCTGATCGATAAGGCTTCTGTATAGGCCTGGTTGGCCGCGGCACGGTCTCCTTGGAGATAGTAGGCATACCCCAACGCCCAGGTCGTGGCAGTGCGAATAGGCAGATTGTCAGGGTGCAGATATTCTAGGGCCCGGCGCGACTGGGCGATAATCGTTTCTATCTGGTGCTGACTGACAGCCATCGCAGCCCGTATGGCGGCAATATGCCCGACAAGGTTTTGGGTCCTCTCGTCTGGAACGGTGTCTTGCAGAGCTTTTTCGGCGGCTTGTAGTTTCTGTTCGACACCATTCAGTTGGCCGGCCGTCAATAACGCCGAGGCGTACATCACCCACAACGAAGGCCTCGTATCCAGTACCGTCGTTGGCAGCGATTCCAGCCAGTTCAGTACAGGAGCCACCGCGCCACGCAAGTGCAGGGGCAGCCCTTCACCTTCCATCAAGCGAGCAGCGCGTTCAACATCATTGGCGGCAGCAGCATGGTGAAAAGCTTCGATCTCCAGGCCATTCTCTTCGTACCATACACTGGCACGCATGTGTAATTTGTCCACACTCATCTTTTCATCCGCTAGACTTTGAGACAACCGTTGTCGCAGTAATTCAGCAAAGAGATGGTGGTAACGGTACCAACGCCGCTCGTTGTCTAGGGGGATGACGAACAGGTTGGCGTGTTCAAGATATTCCAGGGTTTCTTGTCCGGAGGGAGCAGGTGACGAAGAGGATTCCCCTACATCCTCGTGCAGAACGGCATCACAAAGAGGACCGCACAGGCGATCGAGGATCGATGTGCGCAACAGGAAAGTCAGAACGCTTTCGGATTGCTGCTGCAGCACTTCTTCAACTAGATAATCCAGTACAAAATGGTGGCTGCCGGTAAAAGATGTGATAAAACGGGTGGTATCTTCATGTTCCTGCATGGAAATCGCGGCTAGTTGCAAACCCGCGATCCAGCCCTCGGTTCGGGTTGCAAGTCGCGCGATGTCTTCCAAAGTGAGGTTTAGGCCCATCACCTGATTGAGAAAATCGCCAGCTTCAGAGGGGGTAAAACGCAAGTCTGTCACGCGCAGCTCTGTCAATTGTCCCCGGACACGTAACCGGGTCAGGGGGAAGCGTGGACCCTCACGGGTGGCAATGACGAGGTGCATCTGTGGTGGCAGATGCTCGAGCAAAAAGGTGAGAGCATGGTCAATCGGTTCGGCCTCAATCACGTAGTAGTCGTCAAGGACGAGGATGAAATTGTCCGTGGTGGCGGTGATTTTATTGATCAGAGCCGTCAGAATCGATTCAATTGACGGTGACTGAGGAGATTGGAGCACACCAAACACACCTTCTCCAATATTGACCCCAATCGTCCGCAAAGCAGCGCAGAGGTACGTTAAAAAGCGTGTTGGGTCGTTATCCCCTTCATCCAGCGACAGCCAGGCGACCGGTCGATCGCATCCGGAGAGCCATTCGCTGACCAGTGTGGTTTTACCAAAACCGGCGGAGGCCGAAATAAGGGTTAGTTTGTGGTGCAGACCCTCGTTCAGCCGCTCAGTCAGGCGGGGGCGGAGGACTACTTTGGGCCGAAGTGAAGGTATATAAAGTTTAGTCGCTAAAATTTGCGCATTCATAGATCAATCATACCACATCAGTAGTTATGCATTTCCATAAGGAAATACCTGTCTTTTTGCAACCAATGCTTGGACAATCAGACCAGCCATCTTAACGATCAGGCTAAGAAGCTTCGGCCCTCCAAAGCTTATATTCGGGGGCAAAGAAATGCCCCCTGACTTCAACACACGATAATCTTCCCTGTGTCACACCATGGATTCTATCGTCAGGTAAATCTTTTAACTTCTTGAGATGATCGCCACTCAAAAAAAGAACTCATAATTCCTTTGTCATAAATACACTGTTTGGGTCCTCAATGTAATCCGAAAACGGTTTACAATTTTGAAACCCGAAGCTTGCATATAATCTTCTTGCTGGTTCAAAAGCATCCATTGAGCCTGTCTCTAAACTTAATCGCCGATAGCCACGCCGCTTAGCTTCTTCCATGATGTGTTGAAGGAGTCGCTTGGCAACGCCCTTTCTTAGATGTGATGAAGAAGTTCGCATTGATTTTATCTCTCCATGTTGACCATCAAGCTCCTTCAGTGCTCCGCAACCAACTAATTCATCTCCTTCCCATACACTCCAGAATGTTATTTCCGGTTTTCGCAATGCGTCAAGATCTAATGCATGTATACTTTCCGGTGGAGAATGCAATGTCATACTCTGAAGATGCTCCCTTATCAATTCAACCACTTCAGAACCAGTTAAATCATCTACTTTAATATCCATATAAATCCCTCCACAGCCTATAATGATTAACGAGATCCAAGTTAAAGGAAAAAACCTTATGCTTTTGAACAAAAGCCCCTACATCGTGACGGTTCTCTTATTCTTGATTTGTATATCAAACGATCCAGGAAACCCGATTCAATTTCCACGATTTTCAGGACATAACCTCAAAAAGCCCTCTACATATTGGTGAACCCTATATTAAGAAGGACACCAGACTTAATAAATTAGATAGCTCTCTCCTAACATCCGATTATATTATAAATCCCTTACAACGGGAGATTGTTTCGCTTTTTTCCCGGTCTATTTCAACGGTAGACAGGAAATCCAGCCTTTGGGGTTGGAATGAAAGCGAACGTCGACAAGGGGAGTCTAACCCCCCCAGCCTTAATCTATCATCGCTCTTCTCTTTTCCTTTTGGAAGTGTCTTGTTTTTGTTGGTAGGCAAGTTTGGGAGGTACTTCTAATTGAAATGATAAAAGACCATTGTGCATAATTTAAAAATAAAAACATTTGTTTTTAAATTGATTCTATTTATTATAATTATTTTGACATATATGACTTGTCCATTATACAATACATTTAACCTTAGAGAAGAAGGGAGTGATCGAAATGAAACGAATAGTTATGTCCGCGGTTGCCTTAGTCCTAGCGCTGGTTATGACCTTCTCGGTCTATACGGAAGCGGGTGCGGCCAGTAAACGCTATGAAGTGAACTTGTCGGGGAGCGGCCCTGTTTTTACGGAGAAATTTACTCCCGGGAATCGGCAAGTGACCGTTGTTGTCGAAACATATAACAATCTGAACGTCGGATATGATTTGATGGACACAAAAGACGGTACCAAAATTGCCAATGGTACGATAAAAAAGAAAGGTAAAATCGAGAGAAAGGCAACCGCACACAGAGGGCGCACATATCATCTCAGACTGCGATGTCAAGAGCCGCCCTGGAACAAAACCAAATGCAGGGCTAAAGGCGTTGTGTCATGGTAATGGATAACCCTCCATTTCTGTCGGGAAACAAAAAAAGCGATTCCTGAAATCAGGATCGCTTTTTTTGTATTATTAAGATCGCTTAAGATTGCTCAAAATGAGGATCATGCTCAAGCATTGGAGGCGGCAATGAAAGTTTTGACACACATGCTTGACGGTTTGAAGCGCTAAAGTTAGAACACCTATATTATGATGGTCATAAAGCAATGGAGGGATATATTTGAATATCCTTATACGTTCGAATACTTTTGGTGTTGGGTCATCGGTTCCAATTTCGTTATGTTATATTTTCGTAATGCCCCCCAGAATATTTTTCCTCTTTTTTACATAACGAAATGGTATACGGCTACCTTTGCCGACCACCATAGATGCTACTCATTCCAGATAACTTTCAGAGAGACAATATCTTTTCCTCGTTTAAGATCCTGCTTGTTTTTCTTATCCCTCCCCTTTAATATTCCGTTATTTACCTTTTTTCGTTGCAAACAACGGATAATAGGCTCTATATCCCGTGTCCTTTTGACCCACCTGGAACCGTCCCTGAAATCCACTTCCACTTTCATCATCCGTACCTCCTTTACTCTAAGAAGTATGCCCTAAACACAGATGATGACTTTACACATGCCTAATTACTTTACTCCTTTAAAAAATCATTCCACACAAAATAAATGGGTATCTTAAGGTTAATATCGTATGAGGAGCCGTGCCATGAAGTCTTGGGTGTTTCTTTGTATCATAATCACCGCGCTTTTCCAACCTTTTCACATTCAGGGGATCCAAGCTCCTCCGCCACGAATCCAGATTGATTTATGGGAACATCGGTTGTATGTGATACAGGGGTCTGAAGTGATCGTTAGTTATCCAGTTGCCGTGGGTAAAGACCAATGTCCCACACCAATCGGTGAATGGAAAGTGGTTCATATGTCTAGCGATTGGGGAGGAGGCTTCGGGCCACGGTGGATGGGCCTGAATGTCCCTTGGGGTCAATACGGAATTCACGGAACCAACCGACCCTATTCCATCGGCCGGAATGCCAGTCATGGGTACGTCCGTATGAAAAATTCCGATGTGAAAGACTTGTACCGGATGATCTCCATCGGAACTCCTGTAAAAATCGTAGGACCCATCATGGGACGGGATGAATACCGACCCAAACGGCTGGTTCGAGGCGACCGTGGCAGCCTCGTTCTGCTTATCCAAAATCGACTTCACGCCGCCAAATATTATCAAGGGACTCAGGATGGCATATATGGTTTCGATTTGGAACAAGCCATCAAACGATATCAAAAGGATCATCAACTGGAGAGAACCGGACAAATCCGAATGGAAGAATACATTCGCCTAGGTTTGATCGAGTAACATCACCCCCTCTGGATCGAAGTAAAGCATACCGAAGGTTCGTTCCCGTGTATGTTTTTTCTTTGATGGATCATAATACCCTTCGAACACAAAGATCGATAAAAAAGGAGGAATCTTTTTCATGACTGTCGGCACCAAGATCCAACAAGCGGTTGCCAGTGCGGAAGGCCTGGCAGCCGATCTGAAAACCTTTGCTTTGGATACGAATAATCAACAAGCCAAACAAATGTATAAACAACTGGCACAGAATATGGAACAGGTTGTACAGCAGTTGAAAACCCGCGAACAACAAGTAATGACCGAGGAGCCACAATATAATCAACAATAACTTCAATTACCCGCACCTGAGATGGTGCGGACTATTTTTTGTCGATACGAATCCAAATCAAGCATCATACATTTGGCACCATTCGGATTGGATCAAGCACGAATCTTATGAGATTTACCGACCTTAACTTGGATCCATGGACTAAGGCGTGTCTGAACAATCCGTAGTGCGAGATCCCGGGTCGGTATGGCTGTCTTCGTTTCGTTGCAAAAAGCGCAAAGGCTCTCCGCCAGCCATACCGACCCTCCCTTCTACTCACGAAAGATTGCATTAGGGCCCCTCATCCCTTTGGCTTAAACACCAATGCCGCCAAAAATCCGAAGATGATCGCAGAGGAAATACCAGCGCTGGTCACTTCAAAAATCCCTGTAACCACTCCGATCAGACCGTTTTTTTCCGCTTCCGCCATCGCTCCGTGGACCAGGGCGTTACCAAAGCTGGTGATGGGAACGGTGGCTCCTGCCCCCGCAAAGTCGATCAATGGTTCATACAACCCCAATCCGTCCAAAACGGCCCCTATAACAACCAGCGTACTGGTGGTGTGTGCCGGAGTGAGTTTCATCCCGTCCAGCATCAATTGCCCAATCACACAGATGAGCCCTCCTACCACAAACGCCCAAAAATACATCATCTAAAATGCCCTCCCTCTGACTCCAGCACCACGGCATGAGCAATACAGGGGATGCTTTCTTTTTGCTGATAACTTAAGGGAGACATCAGGGCTCCCGTTGCCACGATCAACACTTTGTGCAACTCGCCTTTCCGCATTTGGTTGAGAACATGTCCATAAGTGACGCAGGCCGAACAAGCCGCCCCGCTGGCACCCGCCTGAACGGGTTGATCCTCCCGGTAGATCATCATTCCGCAATCTCCAAAACGGTCTTTCGGGAGCTTTAATCCGTGCTTGGCCAATAAGTCGGCCGCGATACGATGTCCGACCCTTCCCAAATCCCCGGTCAGGATCAGGTCGTACTCGGTGCCGGACAGACGCAGGTCCCGAAAGTGTGCCTCGATTGTGTCCACTGCCGCTGGTGCCATAGCCGATCCCATGTTAAAGGGATCCTGAATGCCCATATCGACCACCCTGCCAATCGTGGCTGATGTGACACGAATCCCGTTTCCGCCTGTGGTGACGACGGCGGCCCCGGCCCCTGTAACGGTCCACTGAGCGGTGGGCGGCTTTTGGGAACCGTATTCATTCGGATAGCGATACTGCTTTTCTGTCGCCGCATTGTGGCTGGATGTTCCGACCAACACGCGTTCCGCAAAACCACTATCCACCAACAAGGAACCCAATGCCAGTCCCTCCATCGAAGTGGAACAGGCCCCGAACAGACCGAGATAAGGAACAGCCAGGCTTCTCGCCGTAAAGCTGCTGGATATCACTTGGTTCATGAGATCCCCGGACAAAAAGAACTGAATATCCTCCTTTCTCATGCCCGCCTTGTCGATCGCCCGTTCACAAGCTTGCTCCAGCATTTTTTTCTCCGACTTTTCAAAGCTGTCCTGCCCTTGCCACAAATCCTCATGCAGCAAATCAAAGTCATCCGCCAAGGGTCCCTGCGCTTCAAAGGGGCCTCCCACAGCTGACGAGGCACTGATCCGCGGTGAGTTTGAAAAAATCCAAGTCCGTCCTCGAATCACCTAAAATCCTCCCAACCCCTGCAGAATGATCACTTTTACGATCGCGATCACAAAGGCGGCAAATACGCCGAACACAATGACCGACCCCGCCAGCTTAAACATGTTGCCCCCCACCCCCAGGACATACCCCTCTGTTCGGTGTTCGATAGCGGCTGAAGAGATGGAATTGGCGAACCCCGTCACCGGAATCGCCGTTCCGGCTCCCGCCCATTGCGCAAGTTGATCATATACCCCCAGACCGGTAAACAGCACAGCTAAAAAAATAAGGGTAGCAACGGTGGGATCTCCCGCCGTCCGCTCGTTGAAATCAAAGAAATGCATATAAAAAGCGGAGATCACTTGCCCGAACAGACAAATGGCCCCTCCAATGAAAAAAGCGCGAACACAGTTTTTCAGTATCGGGCGATCCGGCTCCCTCTCATTGGCGAACCCCTGGTACTCCTGCTGAATCGGTGTGAGCTTTTTCTTTTTTTTATCAGACACGGTGATCCCCTCCAAACGATCATTTTAAAAGCAAGCGCATGTCGCTAATGATGGAAGCTACTTCCTTGGCGCAATGCTGATACATCGCTTTTGCCTTATTGTCCTCCGTATCCAAGGAAAATGTTTCTAAGTCTGCCTTGGCTTTTTGCATGGTGGTTAACAACAGCTGCCGGGTCGTCGGCTGCGGAGGTTGAATCGCATCGTCAAAGAGATCTAGATACAGTTCGCCCATACTGTCCACCTGAGCGATAAATACGTTCTCCGGTGATATCCCGACCTTTTCCAACTCTGTATGAAGCCACCCCCGATTCAGACCCATGGTCGCCAAGGACTCATCCATGATGTTGCCGTCGAGAATGACGGTCTGCGCTCCTGTTTCCGGAGACGTTTCCACACCCAAATGTTTGGGGCTGATCGGCTGCTTGTTGGCTTTTAAAAGCGCATTGATTTCTCCGCTGGATTCCATCACGGCAAATTCCACATCAGCCACGTTGAAAATCTGTTTACTCCTCAGTTGCTGCAACAGATCTTCCGGTGTAAACCGCGTTTTTTTCAGCTGTTCTTCCATGATTTTTCCGTGCTTGATCACGATGGCCTCCCGACCGTGAATCAAATCCCGCACCCATTTGCTCTTTAATGATAAATAGCTCAAACCGATCCCGGCCAATCCCCATGTCAAGAAGGCGATCAACCCGTAGACCCCATTCGCCACGATATTCAAGGATACCAAAGCGGCGATCAATCCAATCACGATAGCGAAGACCACATCGAACATGGTCATTCTGGCAGCGATCTTTCTCCCCAGCAGCCGGGTTAGTAGAATCAGCAAAACGAGAAACCCGAGCGACCGCAATATGATCTGAGCCCATTCCGGCACCATGTTTCCTCCTTCCTTCTTAAAAGCCTTTATATTGAGGCTCTTCGAACTCCAATACCCCCATCCGCTTTTTTAATCTCTCCAGCACGGATTCCAGTCGCTTCACACTGCGAAGGAAGGTCTTGCGCGCCTGCTCATCTTGAGCGATTTGTCCGTACATCTCCATGGTGGCTTTGGCTCCCTCGAGGCTGGCGATGGTTTGTTTCACTTTTGATTGAACGGTCATGGTTCTTCCTCCCAATGTAAATTTTGTCATATGGAAATCTTTTTTATGCACGCAAATGGATATAATAGGCAAGGCGAGACTTGTACTGACGAGTGTAAATAAAGGGGGAAATAGGATGAAACGCACTTGGGTTATTTGGATCACTCTGCTGATCCTGATCTCCATCGGATGTGCCGCACCGCAAAAACAATCGGAATCCTCTCCAAAACCCGAACAGCCCACCCTGATCAACCAGGATAAAGTGGATACGGCCAAGACAGTGGCCCAAAAAAACCGGAGGGTAGATGAAGCGACGGCAGTTAGTATCAATGATGAACTATCCGTCGGGTTGAAAGTCACCAATTTTGACCGCTTCTTCCTGAAAAGCACTCGAAAAGAGGTTTTCGATAACCTAAAAAAAAGGTTTCCGAAGGACGAAATTCATGTCACCACTGACAGCAAGCTTTTCAAAGACCTTAAAAAGCTGGAGTCAGACGCACGCAAAAACCCTGCGATCAATAAAGACAAAGCTTATCAACAGTTGCAAAAGATCAATGAAGATATGAAAGGATAACCGAACCATTCCGTAAAGATATAAAGAAAAGCTCCCCGTGGATGGGAGCTTTCTTATATTTCAACAGCAGAAGGGGGCATGTTTGGATGTATGACTAATAAAAACATTGGGCACAATTTATTGGTTGTGTATTTTTTATGTTACCCTATAAGCCCAGACAATTAGCCTCCGGTTAAAGTGAGAGATTGACGATATTCCACAGGATAGCGATAACGCAAAGAAGAATGTGGTCTTCTGTGTTTATAAAGTTGTCCAGGTCTTTTCTGAACTTGCACAAAGGATTCATATTCTTATTCTAATCAGACACTCTCTTCTTTTAAAGTGTAGAACCTCACAACCTAATTCTTTGTTTCTTTTTTTTCGATGACTCGAATAAAACGCCAAATCAAATAAAAGGTTCCCGCTAAAGCCGCTAAACCTAAAGCAAGTCCGATTCCAATCGATAATCCCATCATCACAGTCATCTCGCCGCTCATTTTTTCCATCATAAATGGACAACACATTAGATTAACCCACCCATCTTCCAACATTCTTCAACGCATTGTCGGCAAGGCTCAGCTTGTTGTCTGCCATTTTTCATCCTGATTAGTATTTCCATCTACAAAGAATTTATTATAATCAAGGGGATTCCAATAAAAAACCGATCCCCCATAAAGAAATCGATCCTTTTTTTGGTCTTTATAGTTGAATTTATACAACCAGACAATTATTATATACACGATTATTTTGCTATGCCGGTTTCCATCCGCGAAGGAATAATGTGTTTACGACAACTGACACCGAACTGAAGGCCATCGCAGCTCCAGCCAGAATCGGGTTTAAAAGCCCGAAAGCCGAGACTGGGATTAAGATCACATTGTAGGCAAAAGCCCAGAACAAGTTTTGCCGGATCTTACGTATCGTCGCCTTGGAGAGCCTGATGGCGTGAACAATTCCCATTAAGTCCCCGCGCATTAACGTCATGTCTGCCGCTTCCAAGGCGATGTCCGTTCCGGTACCGATGGCGATGCCGATATGGGCTGCGGCGAGGGCCGGTGCATCGTTAATCCCATCTCCCACCATGGCCACGATTTTTCCTTGCTGTTTCAAATTCTCCACTTCGGCCGATTTATCCTCGGGCAGCACTTCCGCCTGTACCCGGTTGATCCCCACCTGTTCGGCAATCGCTTCCGCCGTCCGTCGGTTGTCCCCGGTAATCATCACAACCTCGATCCCCATGTCTTTCAGTTCCTTAACCGCTTGGGCCGATGTTTCTTTGACGGTATCTGCCACCGCAATGACGCCCGCCACTTCCCCATCGACGGCCACCATCATGGCCGTTTTCCCTTCACCTTCCAACTGTTCGATGGAATCGTCGACGGGTTTCGTGGAGAGTGGATGCTTCTGCATCAATTTTTTGTTTCCGATAAGGATGTTTCGTCCCCTCACTTCGGCTTGGATGCCGTGGCCAGGGATCGCCTCAAACCGAGTAGCTTCTCCTAATTTCAACCCTTGCCGTTTCGCCGCTTGGATGATGGCCTCTCCCAACGGATGCTCGGAGCCCTTCTCCGCCGCCGCCGCAAAATTAAGGAGCTCCTCTTTGGAATGCTGTCCCAATGTCAGGATATCCGTGACTTCCGGCTCACCTTTGGTGATCGTGCCGGTCTTGTCTAATACAACGGTGGTAAGCCGGTGAGCGCTTTCCAGGTGCTCCGCCCCTTTGATCAAAATGCCGTTTTCGGCTCCCTTCCCAGTGCCGACCATGACTGCCGTCGGCGTCGCCAGCCCCAAGGCGCAGGGACAAGCAATCACCAACACGGCCACGGAACTGATCAGCGCCGGCGTAAAACCGATGAGCAGGTAAGTCAAGACAAAGGTCAAAACGGAAATCACCAACACGATCGGGACAAAGATCCCGGATACACGATCAACCAAACGCTGAATCGGCGCTTTAGATCCCTGGGCTTCTTCCACCAGCTTGATGACCTGGGCCAAAGCCGTTTCCTTGCCGACTTTGGTCGCCCTGAATCGGAAGGATCCGTGTTTGTTGATGGTGGCTCCAATCACCGTATCGCCTGTGCTTTTTGAAACCGGCATACTTTCCCCGGTCAGCATCGACTCGTCCACCGTGCTGTTCCCTTCGATCACTACCCCATCGACGGGGATCTTCTCGCCTACCCGGACCACCATCACGTCCCCCTCGGTGACCTCCTCGATCGGGATATCTTCTTCTTGTCCCTCCCGAATCACCCGGGCCGTTTTCGCCTGCAATCCCATCAGTTTTTGAATCGCGGCGGACGTTTGCCCCCTTGCCCTCGTTTCCAACATCTTTCCGAGGACGATCAAGGTGATAATGATCGCGGAAGCCTCAAAGTAAAGATCCTCCCAATTGCCCGTGATCACACGGGCAACACTGTAGAAGTAGGCTGCTGAAGTCCCTAAAGCGACCAAAACATCCATATTGGCGCTTTTTCTGCGCAAGGCTTTATAAGCCCCTGTGTAAAAGCGCGCTCCCACATAAAATTGGACCACGGTGGCAAGTAACAGCTGCAGATAAGGATGAAGATGAACGGGAAGGTCCAGACCAGTCAGATCGACGATCATATGCGGAAGAAATCCAGCTGACAGGACTGCTCCGATGAGAAACATCCGTTTTTGTTTCCGGTAGATTTCCTGGCTCACTTCTTTTTGCGCGTCCGTATCGGCATCCTGATCCAGTTTGGCCTCGTAACCGGCTTGTTGGACAGCGACAATCAATTGTTTAATCTCGACCTGATCGGGAAGGGTTTCGACCGTCGCTTTTTCATTGGCGAAGTTGACGCCGACATCTAGGACACCCTCCACCTTTTTCAACTCTTCTTCGATTCGGTTTACACAGGAAGCACAGCTGATTCCTTCAATGGAGAGAACGGTTTTTTCACTGTGAACTTTGTATCCGGTTTTTTTGATTGCATCGATAATCTGGTTGATGGAAACTTGGTTTGGCTCCAATGTGATCGACGCCTTTTCCGAAGCCAGATTGACATGGGCTTTCCTTACCCCAGTCAGCTTGGACAGATTCTTTTCAATCCGGTTGGCGCAAGCGGCACAGGTCATCCCCGAAATGCCCAGTTTCACTTGTTTCGCTGGACGATCCTGCACGGTAGTTTCCATTTACTTAGCCTCCTTCCGTCGGTTTATGGTGATTCTAATCAGCCTGTTGGAATGGACTCGCCATCTTTCATGATGGACTTCCAAGTTTGGCCGCCATCTTGACTCGTGTAAATATTCTTCTTAAAGGTAGCGATGGCTATTTCTTTTGGATTTGTTGGGTTTTGAGCGATAAACTGAACGGCATCCTCCGGGTCTTCAAAGGGGAGAGTGACGGTCTTTTTTTGTTTCGTTTGCATGTTGTATAGAACTAGGATAGGTTGCTTGGTATACCCCCCTACCCACAAGAAATCCGGCTGGTTCCGGTCAAAAAGCAAGGCCGTCGCTTGCAGACCGCCATCGATCTTGTTCACTTTTTCACCGGCATCCCGGGAGACGAACAGTCCGAAATCCGTACCCAATGCCACTTCTTTTTCACGAGTCGGATGAGCCTCCAACGTAAGCAAATTTCCCTGTACCCCATTTAATGAGGATGAATCCCAGGATTCTCCTCCATTGAAAGAGACGTAAAACCCTCTGTCCATTTTGTCGTTGAGATGTTCATTCATCACATACAACGTTCCGGTTTGAAATCCAGCGGTCATTTGATGGAAATCCGATTGCCCTTCAAAATCAATGGTTTTCCATGTTTCCCCTTCATTCGTACTTTTAATGAGTCCCAAGGGATTCGGTTTGTCAGAATCCGGCGCCGGATGCCCACTGCTGTAAATCCCCTTTTTCGTTAAGGAAAATCCCATGAGATCGTGCGGTTCCCCGATTGGACCCGACCATTTCCCACCGTGGTAGGCATACAGACCATCATGGGTGGCGGTCAGCAATTTTTCACCCTCCGCTGTATAAGCAAATCCATGGATATGTTTTGCCTGGAACGTATCAGGGGTTCCGTTACTGCACGCCGATAACAACAAAAGGGTTGCCAAAGCTACTAATATCCAACGAGTCATCGCGTGTTTCACTCCTTACTGGGGTCATTTCTTCATATTTGCTGTCGGTTCATTTATCTTACGGTTTTCACCAATGGTTCTGTTTGGCCAGATCAAAGGCAAATCCGTCAAAACTTCATAAAGATCAACATGAGGCCTTTAAATAATCATCGTTTATCCGTTGGATGCAAGCACTACTTAGATTGCAGTTCCTTTATATCCTGGATGATTTGGTCATAATTCGGCTCCGCACCGTCGTACAGCTTCACCACTTTTCCGGTGGAATCCACCAGGAAGAAGCGACCTGAATGCATCACGGGAGAGGTGGCATCAGGGTCATGGTTGTGCTCGACGGGTACGTTAAATGTGGATTCGATAAACTGTTTCATCTTTTCGAAGTCCTGGTTGGTCAGAAAACGCCAATTGTCGAAATCGGCACCGAATGTCTCCCCGTATTGTTTTAACACGTCAGGAGTATCCGTTTCCGGATCGACACTAAAAGTCACCAGCTGTGCCTCTACACCCTCTTCGGCCAGCCTTTTTTGCAGCTGTGCCATATTACTCGTTAATACCGGACAAATATCCCGACACTCGGTCAATACCATATCTGCCACCCATACTTTCCCCTCTAAATCCGACAGGCCGAAGGGTTGACCGTGTTGATCCGTAAATTGAAACGAAGGTACATCCCAGTTGAGGACGGACTGTGGGGATTCCTGGTTAGGGGATTGATCCGTCGAACGTGTTTTTTCCCAGGCAATAAAACCAATAACCAGTGCCATCACTGCTAAGAGGCCCATGGCCCCAATCATGATCTTCATCTGTTTTCTTTTCATGGTTCTCTCCTCCAGATCCCACCCTGATTCAACCTGTTGTTGAATTGTTGCTTCGATGATCGCCGGTTCCGGTTCGATGGCAACAACCGTTTCCTGAGCCGATCTCCAACACCCTTTCCCCGAGCTTTTACCAAGCTTTTTCCGTATCCGATCAAACGCTTTCCGCTCCAACGGACCCATCCACATGTCGTAAAAAGTCGCAAACCATTTGCCCATCGACCCCCCCATCGAAACGGTATCGGTTATTTTTTCTCTAAGACCTCCTTTCTTTGTTGATACTCGTCGGCATCGATTTCACCTCGAGCAAACCGTTCCTCGAGAATCCGGAGAGACGTATTCTCCTTTTTCCCAAACCCCTTAGTTATGATTACAACGACACCATAAACAGCTAAACCGATGAGCAAAACCCAGAAAATCATCATCACGAGCATCCCTCCCCAATCCATCATCGGCACGTTATTTCACCTCCTTCCTATCCTATCTTTTCCATCTCCAAATCCAATACCCCAAACCAACAACCAGAACGGGTAAGCCGATCCAGAGACAGATCCGAACTAACATATGAAGGTACGGTTGAATCGAAGGGGTATCCAAAAATGCAGTCGCGGACATGGTTAAACAAGCTAGCCCGATGGCAACCAGAGATAAAACAACCAACCATTCGATCCATTTCATGTGTGTTTCTCCTCTCCTCCGGGGTGGTGTCGAAACGACAGGATAATGGTAACCCGGGTCCCCTTCCCCATCTGACTGGACACTTCGATTCTTCCCCCATGAAGATCGACCAACTGCTTCACAATCGCCAACCCCAGTCCGCTTCCTCCGTATTGTCTGGACCGCGATTTGTCCACCCGGTAAAAACGTTCAAACAGGTATGGGAGCTCCTCTTCCGGAATCCCGATCCCTGTATCTTTGATATGGATGGTTACCTGATCCCGGTCGACGTTTAATTGAACCCCAATACTCCCTGTTTCCGTATACCGGATCGCATTGTCCAATAAGTTGATGAAGATCTGTTCCATTCGAAAGCCGTCGGCATAGACGGCAGGTAGATCGTCCGGAATTTGAACGTGTAGCTCCAGATCTTTTTCTTCCGCTTTGAATTTCGTTTTTCGGACCGCATTCTGTACGACTTCCGCCAGGTCGATCCATTCGAAATGCAGTTCCAGTTGGCCCGATTCCATCTTGGAGAGATCGGATAAATCCTGTACCAAACGGGTTAGCCGTTTTGATTCGTGGCGAATGATCTCCAGGTATTGCTCCTTTTCTTCCTCGCTTTGATACAGCCCCTCTTTCAAGACTTTGGCATACCCCTCCAAATAAGTGATGGGTGTCCTTAATTCATGGGAAACGTTTGCGAAAAATTCCTTCTGCGTGGTGCGGGTTTGCTGAAGATCCAAGGCCATGTCATTGATGGCTTGAGCCAGCGCTCCGATCTCATCTTCGGATGGCACCTTCACCCTGGCGGACAGATCCCCTTTGGCGATTTGCCGGGTCGCTCGTTTCATCTGGATGAGCGGATCCGACAGTTTTCTGGATAAAACCCATGTCAATCCGAGAGCCAGAAAAAAGACGCCCATCCCGGAAAGTATCAGCAGGTTCCGCACGATTTGGAGCGATTGGTCGATCCGATCGATGGAAGATAATACATAAACGCCGCCATAAAAGTCTTGTCCGCGAAAGATCGGATGGCCGGAGACCAGAAATCGGTTCCCTGAAGCGGGGTCCTGATCGATTTTCTTGATGGATTCCCCGCGCGACAGGGCTGATAATTCCTGATCGGAAACCGCATTTTTAGGCAAGCCCAGTACGTTGGAACGGGCTTTGATGGTTCCCCGGTCATCCACGATATACAATTTTACTTCTGAAAATCGGGCCATCATTTCCACCATGTGGATGGTCATCGGATCGGGGGATTCGGCGATGGATTGAGCGTAACGGGCAGATAAGTGATCGATATCCTCCCGTACCTGGCCGTAATAAAACCCGGAAACAATTTGGTTAAAAACAAAGCCCAGAGGCAGCAACACCATGATGAACAGAAGCATAATGGTGCCGCCCAATTTGAAAACGATTCGATTCGATCTCATGAATGTTCATGTCCTTGGAATTGATAGCCGACTCCCCATACGGTACGGATGGGCGAATCGGACAGCCCCGCTTTTCGAAGTTTTTCACGGATGACTTTGACGTGAGTATCCACCGTGCGGATATCCCCGAAATAATCGCTTCCCCAAATATGGTCCAACAGCATGTCCCGACTGAATACTTTCTGAGAACGACTCGCGAGGAACAGCAGCAGATCAAATTCTTTCGGTGTCAACTTGACGGGACGGTCCAGGATGAACACTTGCCTGCTCTCCGGATCGATCGTCATCTCTTTCCGTTTGATTTTTTTCGGCTGTTCCTTGGCAGCTTCGGTCAATTGGGAGCGTCTGAGCAACGCATGAACACGGGCGATTAACTCTTCCGGTTCAAAGGGTTTAACCAGATAGTCATCAGCCCCGATATTTAATCCCCTTACCCGATCCTGGGTCTCTGTGCGGGCGGTCAGCATCAAAATCGGTGTTTGCCGGGTTTCGCGGATTTGGGAGCAGACTTCCCATCCATCCATACCCGGCATCATCAGATCCAGTATGATCAAGTCAAACGACTCTTGATCCATCAACTCCAAAGCGTTGAAACCGTTATCCGCCTCCATCACATCAAAGCCGTTTTGAGTTAGGTACAGGCGGAGAAGATTGCGCATGTTGCTTTCATCATCGACGATGAGGATCTGCGTTTTCTTCATAGACATCCCCCGTTATCGAGTTCGTACATGGTTGCTGCTTCCATTGTACTTAGTAAATTTGATAAAAATATGAGGGAACAAAAGGATGATAATTCCACCGTTCTTCTTTGATGCGCATCATTGGTGGGTCATGAAGAAGTATTCATTTAAGTATCCCACGGGAGTAGACGCAAATAACCGGCACTCCCTACCGATCAGGAGGCCGGTTATTTTTTCGGTTCTATGGAATAGATGTCCGTTGTTATCCACCCCATGTGCCCTTGGCTGTTTCACGCGCCGTATCCACTCGATCCTCAATTTGGTGATACGGGATGCGTAACGCCCCTGATTCCACCTCGTAGACATATCCATGGACGACAACCTTTTTACGAAAGAGCGGGAAATGACGAAGGGTTTCCACTGCAGCCAGACAAGCGGCGTCTACGTCGTCCATTCCTGGGTACTACCTTTTTTTATTTCTGCGATTTCGAATCATACGGATCAATTCACGTCGCTCGGTTTTTGCATAACGCCACAAAGCGAGTCCGCCGATGATGCCAACAACCAAAGCCACGAGATAAAGCATTTCATCCATGGGATTACTTCCTTTATGTTTTTGTATACTGCGATTATTTTGCCCTGAATGGATTTCAAAAAACAGGAGTCTCCATACCTAATCCATATCCCATTGGTAAGGTAAAGACAACGAACCGTTGATCTCATCACAAAAATTACCAACCCTCTTCATTTTTTCATCAAAAATTGAACAACTCTTCTTGTTAAGGTGATACATGAACACTGAAAGGAGGGATACCAATGAAAAGGAAAATCATTCTGATGCTGTCGTCTCTTGCTGTGGCAGCCCTGTTGATTGCAGTACCGGTTACGTTGGCCAATCAAACGGATTCCGGCAATGGAATGTCCGGGATGATGAACGGCAGTATGATGAACATGATGGATGCCATGGATTCCCCCCAAGGAAAACAGATGATGGAGGATTGTGCTCAAGTCATGAAAACGTATGGGGAGGACAATAAAAACTAAGAAGGCCATGCCAAGTGGGATGTTGCGGACTGTCTTCTAAACAGTATAAAAACCATACACAAGAATCCCCTCGGGAGGCCGACCCAAACGTAAGCCCCCTGGATCTGTTAAAAATACGGTTGGCCCGCGGGGAAATTTCAATTGAAGAATATGAGAATACAAAGGAAATTTTAAGAAAATAGCACCTGTGTCCGACTTTTATTAAAAGCACCAGTGTCCGGCCATCGTGCACTGGTGCTTTCCATACCAGTATTGAGTAAGAGGAGTGAAAGGAATGGAATGGTTGACGATCTTAGGTCTTCTTGCCTGCCCCTTGATGATGATCTTTTGTATGAGGGGGATGTTTCACAAAGACAGCGCCCAGAAAGGCGAAAGAGTTACAAAAGAACAACCGGAAATTTCACCACAGGAATTACAATCCCTTCAGATTCGGATGGGTGAATTAATGGAGCAAAATCATCATCTAATGAAGGAATTGGAATCGATCAAAGGGGCAAGAAAATCCGATTCAAATTGACCTTAATGTATGATAGGAGATGGAGGTTTTACCAAAGATGAAAGTTGTTTTATTTTATATTGGCGATTTTCCTGTGAGATCCTATGGACTTATTATTGCCATGGCTGTTCTGTTGGCTGTAGGTGTCGCTTTTTACTTGGCTAAGGGAACCAAATATCGTGAATACGTAGTGGACATGAGTTTTTATGTAGTGATCGGAGCCATTTTAGGCGCTCGGCTTTGGGAGGTACTCTCACTTCGTTCCCTGGTCTCGCTATGCGCTTTTTGCAACGAAACGAAGTCAGCCATACCGACCCGGGATCCCGCCACGGATTGATCAGACACGCCCTAGTCACTCACCTTTAAACGATCTGCTTTGGAATCTGAACGTATCCAACACAGATCCTTCCGTATCGATAGAAGACTTCGACACGTTTGGGGATGATCCATGAGACGTCTTTAGCAAGTTTCTTCATTGTTTATTCACGATTTACGCTAGACTCTTAGGAAACGAACGACGAGGTGTTCTTGATGTACGAATGGATCAGTCAGATCAGTAATGCCATAAGCCTTCCTCTATTAAATTATCTAAGCACCGGTCAAGGTCCCCTATGGAGCGCGTTTCTACTCGGTTTAATAGGGGCGCTGGCCCCCTGCCAGCTAACTGGAAACGCAGCTGCCTTGTCTTATCTGACGGAGCGGGCTAACCGGGGTGGCCACATTCTCTCTGAAACCGCCGCTTACCTTGTGGGAAAAGCATCGGTCTACCTCTTGTTGGGTGTTTTAGTCCTTTGGTTTGGGACCTCCTTGGAATCCAGTTTGATTCCTCTGTTCCAGTGGATGCGGAAACTACTCGGTCCCCTGTTCGTTCTTTCGGGATTGCTACTGATAGGATGGTTAAAGCTCCGTGGGTTCCGGATAGGAATTTCGGACCGTCTAAAAGCTTGGTCCCTACGGGTTGGGGGACGACGATCCGCTTTTCTGCTGGGCTTTTCCGTATCTCTGGCATTCTGTCCCACGATGGCCACCCTGTTTTTCGGCTGGCTGATCTCCTTCGTCCTCTCTTATGGCGCCGGGTGGGTGTTGCCAGCTGTCTTCGCTATCGGCACCTCGATCCCGGTTCTTATGCTTGTCACCCTGGGATCGATCATCGGCCTGGACGGCACCGTTATCCGACGCTCACGGCGCTTTAGCCGGACAGTCAGTGTAATCACCGGACTAGTGCTAATCCTTTTGGGCCTATTTGACACCTGGACTTATTGGACCTTATGAAAATATAAAATGTTTTTTTCTACCGGATGAAGGATGCGCCAACCTGAGTAAGGGATAAAGGGCTCCCTGCACTTCCTATACTCCTCTATGCTCACGTCTGTGAACTTTGCGGCCAGGAATGCATGTATTACCCCGACCCGCACTCCCAGCACTGCGCACAGGTCTGTCTTCATTGCGCCTATGCGAGTAGTCATTCAATGCATGAACGGCAACGAGAAAACAGCGGACCTTTTCCTTATCCACCTCTCCGATGATCATATTGACAGTTTTCTGAAAGATCTGCAGAAAATCGAATACATTTGGCCAACCCAAATACCCCAATCTTTAGAGGAGCATTGAGGTATTTGGGTGAGGTTAAGAAGCCATCTGTCTGCATTCAGCCGCACATTGCCGACAAACATCCGCACATTTTTGGCAGTGATCATCCTTAAATGTGGCACATTCCTGCGCACACGCCTCGCAAATCATTGCACACACACCACAAATTTGCTTGGCGTACGTACTGTTTCGAGACATGTACCGGGAAGAGATGGAGCAAATTTCGGCACAGTCCCGGAGTACCTGAATGCAATCCATCCTCGCTTGTACATCGGGTTCATTCAAACACGACGTCAGGCATTCTTCACAGGCCTGCATGCACTGGTTACACATATCGATGCAGGATTGGTATTGTTGAACATTAGTACTTACTATGGCAGGCATTTATCATCCACCCCCTTCCTTTTTAAAGTAAGGTTTGTTAAACAGTCTGGACTTATTCAAACACGCTCTTATACCATTGCGAGCGAGAAAACCCCTAGCTTTAGATATGGGGATGAAAACGGTGGCCCAATCAAAAACTTCCCGATCGACAAAGGGAACACGGAGTTCCAACGAACGAGCCATCATCATCTTGTCGGCTTTCATCAGAATATCACCGCATAGCCAAGTATGGATATCTATGTTAATCCAGCAAATTATTTAAATTAAACTACCCAAATAGGAGTTTCTGTGATTAAAAAAGATTGAGGCCTATGGGATTGCCCTTAGGTTTCAGGAATTTTTCCAGAAAATAATGCAATAGTGTTACAACTCATCGCCACGTACAGATTTAGCCTATCTAACAGAATGTCTGTAAAAATTTTAATACTCCCATTGATGGCGCTCCTAAGCCGTCGTTCACCTTAGCAAGGTCAGGACAGGGTTCACTCGATAGCCATTCAAGAGTCACTGCATCGATCGCTGCGACACCTTCCGCCGCTCATGCTGCTTACGCCATCCGTATGGGGTCATGCCCCGCGGCTTGTACACCGACAGGATCATAATCAGAAGCAACACCACCAGGCCGCCAACGGAGTGGAGCAGTGAGCCCCCCAGCGCTTGGAGATCGGCAATGGACGTGGTCGGATCTGCTGCTACGCCTGCCATATAGCTGCTTGTCTGTGTGTGCCCCAGCAAGATGATGGTGGCAAAGAGGGTTAGCAGCAGTTTAAACAGGATCCAATAGTGCCGAAATAAGCCCCACGGGGTGCCCAATGACATGACAAGCCCCGTCAGCAGGGAGGCGAGGGCCAACGGGACGAGAGCCCACCAGATGATTAACTCCATCGCGATATAGGCGGCACGCAATATTTGAGCATCCCCGCTGGTTACAACGGCAACGTCGAGAGCGATATAGGCAGTAACCGCGCCGAACCAGCCGACCGAGGAAGTAATATGCGCGATAAGAGCAAACTTGCGAAGGCCGGGTGTCATGGTCATGACTGTTGCACCCTGTGTTCGTTGAGCGGTGTCCGGCCACCCGCGTCATCGGACGGAATGTGGCGACCGGGGCCGTGGTCACCACCTCCGAAGAGCATGATGATGACAAGCAACAAGACCAGGGCGATCACGATGATCCCAGACACCTTTACCCAGCGCGGTGTACCGGGGTAGGGGGGTGGATCAGCCATATGTTTATCCTCGTCTGTTGTGCGTTTTCTCATCGAGAGATCCTCCTTTTTGTTTTCATGATTTTTACTACAAAATCCAGCATAGCACTGTTTGATGAACAGAAGATGAACGGAGAATCACTCGTTTTGAGGTTTTTTAGACATCTCCAAAACGATCGGAAGCGTAAAAATGAAGGTAGTCCCTCTTCCTACTTCACTTTCCACTTGAATATCGGTTTGATGGAGATCTAAAATGTGCTTAACAATGGACAAGCCGAGCCCTGTACCCGCATTTTTCGCCCGGGCTCTATCCGCTTTGTAAAATCGTTCCCAAATCGATTCCATGTCCTCTTGCCTGATTCCCGGTCCTTCATCTCGAATAGACACCACCGCTTGTCCTTCTTTTTTCAAAAACACTTCGACAGAACGATCGGGTGGAGAAAATTGCACGGCATTTTGAATCAAATTGACGATCACTTGATCCATCCGATCCGGATCGGCAAATACGTAGATGTCTTTTTCTTCTTCAGATATCAACTCCACATGGACCTGTCTTTTCACAAATTCAGGTTCCATGCGAGCCAGGATTTGGCGAACCCGTTCCGACAAATTAAAGATGACAGGCCGGATAACCAACTGTCCCGCTTCTATTCTAGCCATGTCGAGAAGATCATCGACCAGCTTCATCATTCGCTCGGTTTGTTCTTTCATAATCGTTAAATAATGGCTCTTTCGTTCGTTCGGAATCGTATCATCCAGAAACGCCTGGACAAATCCATGAATCGAAGTGAGAGGGGAGCGCAAATCGTGGGAAACATTGGCTACGAAATCCTTTCTCATCTGATCCAAACCGGCCAACTCCTGAGCCATAAAGTTGAGCGTCTTCCCCAATTCTCCCAGCTCATCACGCGTCTTGATTTTAATTTTTTGATCAAATTGTCCCTTAGCAATTTGGAGGGCAACTCGATTCATTTGCCGAATGGGGGCGGTGATTCTTTTCGCAAGGTAGTAGGTAAACAAGCCGGTAATGGTAATCGAAATCACCGAGGCCAATCCAAATGCCTTCATTCGGTCTAAACCTTCCGAATTCGGATGTGCGTGATCGAAATGATCCTGAAACAACAAATAGGAAGCGAAAGTAAAAATGACATGCGACACCATGAGTATGACGATATAGGTGATAAACAGCTTCAAAAAAATACTTTTTATTCGAATCACCGGTTGTTCACCTCAAATTTGTATCCAACTCCTCTTATGGTCTTCACTTTCCAATAAGGGTTGGAATCCCCCAATTTTTCTCGAATCCTTTTAATATGCACATCGACTGTTCTCGGATCCCCCTCAAAATCCAACCCCCATATTTGATCCAACAACTGTTGACGTGTAAACACTTGATTTGAATGTAAGGCCAGAAAATACAGCAACTCCATTTCCTTGGGCGGTAACACGATCTCATGTTTATCACAGACCACCTTGTATTGTTGAGGATCAATCTTCAACAAGGGAAGTTCAATGATCTCATTTATATTGAACATCGGATTGGTTCGCCGCAGTACTGCTTTGACCCTCGCCATCAATTCGTTTGGGTCAAAAGGTTTCACCAAGTAATCATCTGTTCCCAGGTCGAAACCTTTCAGTTTATCATCGTTTTCGCCTTTCCCCGTCAACATGATAATAGGAGTTTTATCAAATCGTCTTATTTCCGTGCAAACTTCCCAACCGTCCATTTCAGGCATCATAATATCCAGAATGACAAGATCTGGCGGGTTATCATAAAACAATTCCAAACCTTCCATCCCATTGTTAGCAACGTAAACAGTATATCCACTTTTTTCTGCGTATAAAGTGATCAACTCACATATATAAGGATCATCTTCAATGATAAGAACGTTCACTTTCTTGTTCATCCATTGTCCCCCTAATTATTTACAAATATATTACCATCTTTTTATGAACAGAAAGTGAACAAAAGCATACTGCCAGCCTTGTTCACCTATTTCTTCCGCTTATTCAACCATGCAAACTTCCCTGCAAACGGGGAGGAAGACGATAGGGACCGATTGGGATTTGGATTAGACTGGTTTTTCCTTGTGGAGCCAAACGATAGAGTTCATCACACGAGCCCGCATCAAAATCGAGAAGCGGGTGCCCCCCCATCCCGAGGGCGGACGCCGCCAGCAGTAAACGATGCGTCAGCATACCCGCTTCCATCTGTTGAATGCGGTACCCTCTATACCCCAGCGCCCCTTTGAGGTGATCCCGATCCCCTGTCACATGAAAGCAGAGCGGTACTTGGGACAAGTTTACCGTATGCGAGGACATTCCCTGTTGCAGCCGCCGACGATGATCTCCAGGGCGTATCTGCCGGAATGCATGAGCGGCCCTGTCATAATGGTAAGCACCATCCGGAATGCCTTCCACACCATGCAAACATCCAACCAGTGAGACACGGGATACGAGATTCTCCTGTGCTCCATCCAAATCATTCCGATACGAAAAAGAAGCTGTCGCTTCCCGTAACAAAGCGGCCAGTTGCGATTGACTCACCTGATCCAAGACAAAATGGATCCCTGGTGAAAACCGCTTTCGACAGACTGCCGCCAGATCATACGATAGCCGGTCCACACGGGGCAGGAGGATTATCTCACCCTCACAGCTGCTGTTCTTCTCCCCCTTTACCTGCCGAAACGGTTTGATGGATTCCAGCAGGGAGGCTTCATTCATCCGGATGATCATTGGATACTCGATCCTTCTCTTCGACCGGATGTCATGTTCATGTTGCAGCACTGTCAACTCTCGGCACAACTCCTCGGCAGAGATCGACTTGTCATTATTCTCTTCATCAAACCTCGTAACCCTAGGATCCAACGCCAGCGGAACGACTGCATACACACTCTCCTTCCATTCGGACAAACCCAGCAGATGGTTAACGGCCCGATCAAGAAACCGGAAGTAGACCGCCGATTCAAAGCCAAACCGCTTCGCCACCTCCAGCAGCTGCCCGATTAACACGCCCGTATCCAGCCCTTGCAGACGATAAGCAAAGTGATGATATTTAAAGCCATTTTTCTGAAACATCGTAGACACAAAAACGACACCAAAATAAGCCGACACGTCACAGCGATAGCCGAGAGCCCGGGCCAGGTAAGAATCATAATCGCCTTTCCGCAACAACACCAAGCGGTGATGAGCCGCATCATAATGATATATCCCCCGCGAGACTTCATCCATGTTCAGATACACGTACAATTCGTTGGGATACAGCGCTCCGCCGGAGGGAACGAACCGCCGGTACATCGCGTGTTCCACGGCACCCGAAGGATGGACGGGTTGGCAGAATTGCGAGAGTCCGAATCCATACCAGAAAAAATGGCCGATTTCGCGAATCTTCGGCTTTACAGGCACTTCGCATCCTTTGAGCGTCAGCGGTACTTCCAAAGAAAGCGGGATTGCAGGCAAGCCGTGGTAACGTTTATACGGAAGAGGTGTATCTTCCCAATCTACCTTCCAATCTCGCGGTTGAGTCTTGGCAATGTCAAAATGGAGATGGTGCAAAAATGTTTCTAGACTCATCTTTTCCCCTCCCCACGGCTTATGGAAACGGATGCGGATGTGGATTAAGCTGTTCCAGTGTCAGTGGTTGTTCGGTATATCCGAGATCCACCGGTACCCTCAACACCCGGTCCATCCCTTCCAGGCGGGTAAAATGATGTCCGAAGGTCATCGGCAACATCCCCGGGATCAGCACTTTTACGCAAAAAAGTCCGTTTCGACTCAGTTCTGGTGTTGTCTGGTTCACTACAATCACATCAAGGTTCAATCGGTGAAACACCTGGAGTATTTCCTTCAGGTCCTCGGTCAAGTCCATATGCCTTTTCTCTTGCTGGAACTCCTGGTCAAACCTTCGCAACGGACGCTTTTCATCCAGCAAAAAATACAGGCGCTTCTTCGCTTGCGGCAAGCCGTATAGGATAGAATGGTCCTCCATCTGTCGCACCAGAGTTGAGTCGTGAAACATATGACCCGCCTTCTCTCGATTTTTCTCATATTGCTTATGAAGCATCCGCATCGTGCTGGACAATTCATGAACTGCGCCTTTTACCGCCCGGACGGGATCCAGATGGGCTCCAGCCGCACAGATCAGATGGGCTCCCTGCGATTTTCTGTTTTTCGCCAACGCCCACACACTGGGAATGTTGTTCTCCATCGTCGTGTTAAAAAAATAGAGATCATACCCCGTCACCGTTTGAAAACGATCCACCATCAACCGCAGATCGCGATCTTCAGCGGAAGTCGGATCCAAACGGGGGACAGGCAATTGAGCATACCACGTCATCAGGAAGGAGTCGCGTTCGACGACTTCCAAAAGGCCGTAGAAAACGGCCTCTTCCAAACTCCCACCCAAAGCGCATCCATTTGAAGTCTCAAAGACAAAACGCTCTCCGCAACCCGGACCGAAATAAGCGAGAGACTTTGGAACTAGTATGGGGCGCTCCTGCAAAAATGAATAACCCCACACCCAATCGAGCAGGCGGTCGGGATCAAAGGGGGTAAACGGAAAATCCGGCTGCGCATACTGCTCCTTTGCGTGCACCCCGATGGTGCCGGGGTTCAGCGCTTGATCGTCCAGATTTCGGTAACAATCGTGGATCGTCGTCCGTTTGCCGCGGGGTTGCAGCCCGCAGTAGCGCTCCAAACCCTCCAAAATAGCCGCACACTCACTTTCCGCATAGGAGTGAGTGCGCCCCCCCGTTCCCTCATCCCCCGTGAACGACGGCAGATTCACCCCCGCATCCGCAAAGGTGGACGCCAAATCATGCATTTTCCCGTTCAACATGCCGGTTCGATGATCGAGATAGTCGTTTACCAGCACTTCCTTCAGTTCATTCATCGAGCGGCAGCGATATGGATCATGACGAACCTTTGGACTCGGTTGTAGGGAAATTCGGCTCGCTGTCGGCGAATCAGCAGGCAATCGACCGCAAACCGAACACAGCGGGTCAGGCAGAAAAAAGTGACGGGAGCCTTGCAGTGTTTTTAGGTTGATTAAAAATACCCGTCCTTCCAAGTGGGTTCGACTGCCTTGCAACACCCTCCGTGCCTCTGCCGCCAGCAGGTGAGCCATGTGCAAAAGGCCCGTGCGCGATGCCCAAGAATCGTGGGTGGTTGACCGCTGTTGCAACTGCCACATCTCTTGGCGGTCGCGTCCCGCTGTGAGGCGTCGCGTGTCCGCACATCGGGAGCACCCAGGCGTTCCCGGGCGAACCAGCGGTCCAACCACTCCTTCTCCAAACGAAACACCTCCCCGCAGCCAGGGCATGCCGGCTGTCCGGAACACCTCTTCCGCCTGGTGATAAACGGATGGATTCCAGGAATCATACAATATTAGAGCCAAGTCTGCTTCTCCTGTCTCTTCCGTTTTCAAATCGGTTCGGCGAAGGATTTGGCATCGGGGGGAGAGTTCCCCACACACGAAATCCGCCAACAGCCCTTCTCCAACAACCACCACAGTGCTCACCGGGATTCCTCCCCTCGTAGCAACACGCCAAACACTCCCGCCAGCTTCTCTTTTAAAAAGGGTTCCTGTGCCAAGTCAAAGACCATCATCCGCTTCTGATTCCGTTTTAAGACCTGCAAGGCGGTTTGCAAAACCTCCTGTTGTGTCGATTCACCACCCGCAGGAATGACCAGGCTTTGCGGTCGCTTTTCTTCCAGAAGAACCGTCGTACACTCCACCGCTTGCGCTGAATACTGCACCGCTGGGTCTTGCACCTTTGAGAGCGCCTGTTGCAAGGCCTTCCGTAACGCCATGGTCACATTCAAGCCTGCAGTGCCGTACCAGCGGTCCCCCGTGCCGACCCATACCACAGGGAAGCCGGACACTTCCTCCCCCAATCCGATCATCGGATCGCCTGTTATCGTGGTTAATGCCTGCAAATAAAACCGGCAACGTTCATCCTCCACCGTGCTCAACTGCACCCGGAAGACGAGAGGCTTTTGATCCGCCAGCCTCTTTTCCAGTTGCTTCAGCAAACACTTTTGCAACCCGCGCCAAATGCCTTCCGCAACCGTTTCCCCCGCTCCGACGCCGATCCATTCCTGTGGTTCTGTCAACCCCTCGACAAGGAATCCCACCATTTGGAATACATACGCTTCAATCCCGGCTAAACCCGCTTCCCGCCGTGCCTCCTCATGCGTCAAACCGGTACAAACCATGTCAGGCAATAATTCCGCTGGTCCCTCCGACAGCGGGTCGGCTGCCTGAACGCGGCACTGAGCCAATGGCAGCTGCTTTAAATCCCCCTCCTCCCAAAGATGGAAAACCCCTGATTTCGCTGATGTCAACAGACTGAAGACCGAAAACAATCCGTCCGACTCTCTTCGGACTAAATCACCTTCCAGAAGAGCATCGAGATCGTGAATCTCTTCCGCTTTTGAATACCCAGCCACCAGCGGGTGTGGGATAAAAGAATGCCAGTCTCCTTCCATCGTCTCTAAATCAAGCAAAAAAAAGCGATCATTTGCTTCCATGATCACACCCGTCGCCTTTTTGAACCATTCAAACACGATCACATTAGCCAATACCGCTCCCGCAGTGGAAGAGAAAGCGTGTAACTGCGGATCTTTCCAAAGAGCGGACCCGTGTATGCGGCGCCAGGCAGACTCCCAACACCCCCCGGAATCCGGATGCACCAGGGGACCCGCCATCCCCGCCTGCTGCAGACACATGGCGGGGATGAAAACCTTTTTTTCCTCCCGGCAAACCGCATGGATAACACGAAACTCCTCCACATCGCCCTCCTGGGACACATACAAAATCACATCATACGGCTGGACAGCCGCCCGCCAAGACCCTCCTTTTTTTTGCAGGGTGAACTCCTCCAGCGCCACCTCGGGGTCCGTTTGACGGGCATGTGCTTCCAATTCCTCTAACCGCTGCCGATGGGTCTCCATTCCGTCCGTGGCCAGCATGTGGAGCTTGGGCAATCCGGATTCCAACAACGCCGCAACCAACGACATAAAAAACGGTCCGGAACCGACCGCCAACACCTTGCTCCGACGATAGCACTGAAAACGGTAGGCGCCCGAGCCGCCGAAACTATCCAAAAATTCAATTTGGGAAGCATACGTTTTACAAACCTCATCCAGCAATTGATGCGGACGGTCTTGGCTGATATCCCGAACAAAACCGTTTTGGTATAAAGCTTCTGCGATTTCATATATCCGATCCCGATACGGATCCGGCAATCCGTCGGTCAATTCCTCCAATGTGTGTTCTCCGTTGAACAGCGGGATCAGTTTTTCAATCCACTGATGGATCGTCCGGCCTTTCATACGGAATGAGACAGCGTTGTTCCGAACATACACACCACCGTTGGAATCAGGCAAAAAAAAGGTGTCCTTTTTCACTTTCAGACACATCGAGGGCATCAAATTTGTCATTCCCACTCCTCCTTCCCATGCTCTCTTTCTGATCCGCACCATACGTTGATATCTTTATGTACTGCTTGATCCCTCATACCTACCTGAAGAGAAAAACCCCTGCCGGTTCACCATTTGCAGGGGCGATTCTTCTCTTCAGGCAGCCGCCGTTTCCATTTGAACTCTTGTCTGTGTCCGTCTCCATATTAGCTAACAGTGACAATGCCAACCGTAACAATGATGACAGTGATGACAGTGATGACAGTGATAACAATAGTGGCAATGATGGCAATGGTGACAATGCCAGTGACAATGAGCATCACCGGAAACATTCCCGCCTTGATTTTCCCAAGACGTCACCTTACCTGCCTGAAACTCGTCAACATTCAACTTTTGAAGATCATTTTTGAAATCATCCATACATACAACCTCCATAAATAAAATGATTAGGCTCCACTGGCACTGAATAGAGGAGCCGACTACGGAAGCGATGGAGATCATCCTCTGTAATCGCCCATCACCCCTTCCATCCATTGTTATATTTATGGAGTAAATACCTATAGTTGCACGTCCTTCATTAATATGTTAGACCGCATTTAAACGGAATTTTGAGGACCTATAGAAAAAGCCGGCTCCGTCAAGGGAAACCGGCTTTTCTGATTCCGTTATTTAACTAACAACCACATTCGTCTTCATCCCGTTTCCACTCGGTATCCTTTCCGGTTGCCGGGCAAGCCCGGAATGTTTCTCCTTCGCCATAAGCCGCTCTTTCGCCTGCTTCGCATACATAGTCACCAGGCTCGGCTACCCGGTCACCCGTTCGAAACGCACGTTCGCGATCAACCATCATGGATTCACCTCCTTTTCCGGTAGGGTCTCCATAACCGAATTTCCTTATTTAAACACCTCTTGACCTTGAAGTCAGGTATAAGGTTTATCCTGTTAGTAAATGTATAATCTATTTGTTAATTGGTATATGGACTTTCAACTATTGGATGCACTGCTTATACTTGAATATATAAAAAAGCCGGTAGCAACCGATCTTATCAGCCTGCTCGTTAGCGGCAACAGGTGCAGGATAGGGGAACCCTTTATCTCAAATGGGTAGAGTAACCTTAGATACAGATCCACCCGGCTACACGCTCAGGAATCACAAAATAACGCTTTTGCGGTTTTAGCTGAATCCTCTCTTCAAATTCTTTGTTATTGTCTTCCCAGATCTGATATACACAAGCACCCTGAAACGGGACGGTTAACCCCGTTGGATAACTTATTGGAATCGGAAGCATTTCTTTAGACCCTGTTCGCCATCTTCATTGATCCCTTTGTTTTTTCGCCCAAACTTCGTAGATCGTTTCCGTATTCGTCGATCATTCGCTTCCACATGTACTCACCATCCTCGAGTCTGATTCAGGCTTGTGCATTGTCCATACCGATAATGTCGTCCTCGAATCGCTTGATAGATGCCTATTTTTAGTTTTTATCATACTATTTTTGATATACTAAAATCGACAGCCAAAAACGGTGAAAAAGGAGAAGATAAACGTGTCCAATCCTATAACCATGTACGACTATCACGTTTGGGCGAACCAAACTCTTTTTAACCGATTAAAAGAGCTTCCTGGTGAGGTATACGTTCAGGAGGTGCAAAGCATCTTTCCTTCCATATCGAAGGTGATGTCTCACATTTACATTGTTGATCACGGCTGGTTAAGCGTTCTTTCCGGTGAAAGCATGAAGGAAGCGATGAAGTACGCTGTCCAATTGCAGGAAGAAGCAGAATGCAAAAGTATCGAGGAATTGGAAGCGATGTATATCGACTTGTCCAGGCAATTTAAAGCGTTTATCAGCAAACAAGCAGATCTGGAGAAAATCATTGTCCTTGATAATCCATATGCGGGAATCCGGAATACCCGTTTGTCGGAAATCATCATGCATGTAGCCAATCATGGAACGTATCACCGTGGCAATATTTCAGCTATCCTGCGTCAAATCGGGCACGCCTCCACCATGACCGATTATATGGTTTTTTTGTATCAAGAGGATTCAAAATCCGCCGCGGAAGAAAACTCCTCAGCTAGATAAACTGTTTCCAATACCCAGAAATGGGCCTTAAGGATATTTTGGTTGTTTACGAAGAACAACAATAGAGACCTCCGCCAAGATCAAGGCGGAGGTCCTTTTTTTCGCTTATTTATAGTCGTTTTCTAATTCAATGCTTTAGTCATTGGATAAGGAGTCTTGTACTTCGTCTTTTCGTTCGTATACCCCATCTCGGGCGTCCGATTCATTATCTAGAATTTGACCGATAACATGTAAGCTGGTTTCTTGCGCATATACCCACATTGTTAACCGTCGATCCTTCGCAAGACGAATTAAAGTATCTTCTTCGGAGCCAGTGATATCACTAATATAAGGGATCCACTCCTCGATTCGCTCATTTTCATCCGTAATTTTCTCCTTCATAGCCCTCTCATTATCTCCTACTTCCTTTCGCATCTTTCCCCCTTCAATTAAAAGGTCAACTGCATTACGATGTGCCCAACGATCCCATTGTTGTATTAAACGGTTACGTTCTTTCTCCATGGATTCAGCTAGTTCATCACCGGTTTGGACTGCGGTAAACGATCCCCCGCCAGCAACGGCGATTTCGCGTAATGCTTGTTGGCCAGCATTGTTAACATCAAAACCGATTAGGTTCACAGCTGCTTGAATGTCTGACTGGTTTAGCTTTTTCGCTGCGGCAACCGGGTCTCCATCGCAGGTTTCCACTCCATCACTGACAATGTATATAAGATTTTGTGCATCAGTTTGTCCTGATAACTGCTTTTCGGCTTTTTCAATGGCGGCAGCCAAGGGAGTCCACCCCACGGGTTTCACGCTGCCCAAAGCCTTATCAAAGTCAGAGCCGTAAGAAGCTAATGGATGAATCTCCTCAGCACTGGAGCAGGAAATCTTTTTATCTTTTTGGCTGTTACTGCCCTTATGACCATAGACCTGCAAGGCGACATTTGCGTCTTCTGGAAGCTCAGATACAAAAGAACGAATTGCCTGCTGTGCCAGATCCATCTTAACGCCGCCAGGGACCTTAGCCGCCATACTCCCACTGGCATCCAACAAGATCAACACATTAATCTCTTGTTCTCCAGGTAGCTGAACCTCACTGTCTGGTCCCTTTGAAGGCCCCATGATGCTGGTATCGTAGTCTTCAAAGAATTGTTTATACGGTCGGTAATCTTCCGCAATAAGAGCCAACAGTCGGTGGAAATATTCCTCATCGGATCGGTCTTTGGGAAAGGCCTCAATCGCTTTTTTTACCTTCGCTTCGTCATAGTTGTCGCCACCAAATTCCCCTGGTCCCTGCTGGATGATTTCCAGTGCTTCAGTTCCGGCAAAATTCTTATGAGGTTCTATCTCTTTGATTGCTTTCTGCTGGGCTTCCTCCTCTCCGCCGCCATTCTTTTGTGAGATATCCGCTTTAGAGTCTAGAAACGGTACACAGCCAACTAGAAGTACCACACAAACAAACATGATCAAAATGCGAGATAAGTACAACTAATTCTCCTCCTTCAAAAGTCCGGGTCGATGTAGCCGTCTCCGTTTTGTATAATTTTAATAACATCGGACGATGGTATTGGTTTCATGTTGGAAAACCAGTACCTAATAAACGCCTAACATACTAGCAATTGATTCCACTTATGGCAATAGACTATCTGTATTATTTTCTCCTCTTTTTTTGAAACGGTTCATTTTACGGGAGGTCCGTTCTCTTTGTAGCGGGTACCGGCAGAAAAAAGGAAGGGGCTGGGTTCGTCTGACCATCGCTATCGGAGGGTTGGCGACTAGCGCCCAGGGAGCCACAAAAAGAATGGAACGAAGTCTGTGATTTGGGAAACTGGCCCTGGATAAAAGTTTCCGTTCCCTCAACGAGGTGTTGCCCATGGTGATAGCTGGGCAGCAGGCGGGTTTTGATCGACTTTACCTCCCGGCTCGTAACGCACCGGAAGCTTGGTTGTGGAAGGTGTGGAAGTATTTCCTTTACATTCCACTTCCGTTAAACCTCGTTTCTGGAGGATCTTCAACCGTTGGTGACCACTGACTAGATTTCCTGTTCGACGGTTCCAAACTAAAGGTTCTACATACCCAAGTTGATCCAAGGACCGTTTTAGTTTCTAGTACTCAGGATCACTCGGCTGTAAATCTTTACGTGGTTGTATGCAGCAGGATTGATCTTTGCAACAGACATCTTTTTTATGAGCAAACCGGTTCACCCCATAACCTTTGTCTGCCCCTTCTCACCCGTCGCTCCAGTCCATCCATCGTGTGAAAAAAGACACCCGTTGGGTGCCTATAATCCTTTGTAAAATAACGACTCAAAGCCTCTGACTGTCTAAACTTTATACTAAATATCCTCCGGTTCAATCCATTGCTTTTTTTGGAGATGATAATACCCACCGTCTAAATACGCTACACAAGGAAGGTGATAATTGTCACCACCTCCCTTATCAAAACACTTTGCTAACCACTCGACGTAGTATTCACGACCGAACTCAATCAGTTCATCTTCCAGCTCAACAACATCATCCTCATCAAGACCCAAATCGTCCACTTCTAGATTCTCCATAAGATCCACACCCGCTATACCTGGTTCAGGGAAGTCATGGAGATTTGATACACTGATGGCAGAATGAACCGTAACAGAAAGAAATTCGCCGTCTGTTTCAAAATCAAATAAAAGGAAGCGGGTGTCGGATGGAAATTCTGTTGATAACACTTGTTTGATACCACTAATTGTATCCTCTTCTTCAGCATGAATGCTTTGTATTACGTCTTTTTTAAAACATCCAGGTCCAATGGAATCACCTCATTTACTTTTTAGATCCTCCCCAGATTTGCCGTCCACCTGAATGGGCAGAATGGGCATGATATTTGTATTCCACTAGTTGCATCTTGCTAGGATCTTGATGATGGTACTATTCCAGTTATTCGTGGTTTTCTATCGTCCACGAAAAAGCACCCGGCTGGGTGCGTATAAAAAAGATCTTCGACTATTCATCGTCATCATCGTCCCAATCCAACTCATACAACATGCTTTCCATCTTTGAAAAAGTATCGCAGACATGCGTAATTGAACCCGACTCATGATTCCAATAAACGATGGTGGGCTCTTCACTATCCCGATAATCAAAGCAATACATATTACCGAAAGGATCTTTTGCAAAGGGAATCACTTTTAGTGGAAGATGTTTTTTTAATGAGCCGTATACATGTAAGAAATTAATAGGAGAAGAATTATCGAAAGATAAGAGACATCCAACTACTTTTTCTTTGTACATTCCAAAGTCGATGGTATTTGGAGTCGGAGGTTCCCCGTGTGAAGTCTTAGCTACTCGCTTATAGTCAATCGGGAACCTTACTCCTAACCTTTGTTGAATTTCCTCAATGGTCTGTTCATTAGCAGGCACTTCACTCTCATACCACTTCACATAGATCACCTCGCCAAATACTCCCAAATAGGGAGCGCAGGGTTAGGATTAAATCATGAATCGGCTTTCTCGGAATCCCACACCTCTATAAATTCGTATCCAACCAACGAACTTGAGGTTACCCTATCTTTAAACCCGTCTGAAACAAAAAACTGACTATGAACCCTACCATCGTCGTAATAGACTTTAAACATTTGCTGACCAATAATTTTCTCAGGTACAAAAGAATACTTTTTAAACCCTGATTTACGCCCTGATTTTAGTATTCTTTTAGGTAATGACTTATCAAAGTCAATTGCATCAATTACATTTAACACATGGATTACAAAGTATTTATGTTCGGGATGACTTAAAGGTAATATCTCAACTTGATTTTCTATTAAGTCATGCACAACATTTAACGCCTTTTCGGAGAAAACTGGAACAAAAGACTCTCCCCAAAAATGAGGAAAATCGCTTTTATACCCTTCAGTCAGAGTGTATACTTCTAAATTTTCCCAACCATCCGCTATTGGAATCGGTTGATTAAATATATCAAAATATTTACCATGAAATTCATCAAAGTTTACAGTGTGAATACTTTCAAATCCGGCATCTAGTTTACTTTCAAATTTCCATACTTTCATAGATAACACCTCTGGAAGTGTTAGTTGAGTTGCAAAGAACCGTCTAGAAGTTCCTTTCTGATTTGATGTAGTTCATTAACTATATCCTCACGTGTACCATCGTCTCGTTTTACTTCAATTAATCTCCTGTTAATTTCCTTCATATAACTCTCCGCATGATTCCCTCTGTGCAACGCCTCATCTCCTACATATTTACTTCCCTTCTCATATGGCAAAAACACACCATTTACCGCCGATTCAGTTTCTATCCCATATTCTCTTAAAATCCTTTGAGCCTGATCTGCTCTTGGATCATTCCACGGAACAATATGGTGAGCCGCATTAGGATAAGGTGGGGGCTCAACCCCAGCAGCTTTTAGTTCATCACGTAATATCTTAGAACGTCCCTTCTCCCAATACGAATCCGGATATTCCCCTGTTACTTATATGCGGTTACTAACTCTAGAGGCATATCCATCAGCTGATGTTACTTTTGCACCGTCTCGGGTTCTTGTACTGGTTTCACCACCACCTTGCGCCTTCCGATACCCCTCGGCCGCATCATCAAAGTGATTATAGATAAACCGCCCAACAGGACCATCTGCAGCAACCACTACTCGATTCTCAAGCTGAGGGATTAACGCTTTTAACTTGTGGCCATGGTCCGTGATCATCCCGCCACCAAAGCCGAGCAGTCCGCCTAATGCTCCCGCGATCAGAACGTTTGTCCAATTGACTTTGCCTTCTCGTAGAAAGTCGAAGGTCGCTGTTTCTCCTACACCGGCTGCTCCACCTGAACCCAACCATGGAAACCAACGCCCCATCCAGGTAGAAGTCATTGCCATTCTTCCAAGAAGACG